>JABDGN010000090.1:1768-2610 GCA_013285995.1 Gammaproteobacteria bacterium | reverse complement strand
AGAATGCCGCATATGAGCTAAAATAATTGCGTCATTATTCTGTCACTAAATTTTTCTAACATTCAAGATAGCCGTGAGTATGTGGGCAAAATTTAAAAATTATTGCCCACAATACTCACTGCCCAACAGAGCACACACTTAGCTTTTAAGGGCTACATGTACACAACATCATATTAACCAGTTCGACAGATAAATTAAGCGATATCGACGAAAAAATATCATATACGTAAGATTAAATAGGTTTAATTCTTTTTTTATTTTAAAAAATTCATTGAATATTCAATTTTATCATGATATTATGCGCTTGCTAATTATTTAGCGAATTTTAAATTAATTAACTCATAGGAGAACATCATGGTAACTTTTGAAAAAATAGAAGAACGTATTTCAGCAGTAGCTGAAGAATGGACGAATTATAATCAAGTGGAAAATGCTGAGCTTGTTTAGTTAACTGAGCTAAAAAAATGAAGCGTATCTTCTACAGGTACGCTTCTTCAATTTTATGAGGCGCATTATGTTTAAACCGAGACTGAAACTTTCGCATCAAGTAATAGTTAATGAAAACGGAGGGCTTTGCTTTGGCGAGGCTGGAAGAAATGTTTATTCAATAAAAGAGCCTCCACAATATATGCTCTATCTGATTGAACTATTAGATGGAACAAATACAACACAAAAGATCATCAGACATATAGGAAATAGATTTCCCGAGGTGAATTTAAACGATGTTGAAAGTACAATATTAAGAATGCAACAATTATGTCTGCTAGAAGATGGCTCAACAAGCTCTAATTTATTAACTATTACTTGATGCGAAAGTTTCAGTCTCGGTTTAAACATAATGC
>JABDGN010000090.1:0-1758 GCA_013285995.1 Gammaproteobacteria bacterium | reverse complement strand
GTTATATTTTTCTTTATTGGAAAAAAATGGTGCAAGGGGATACTCTTATCAAGAAAATTTAAAAAATAAACATGTTGCTGTTTTAGGACTAGGGGGCTGGGGCACATGGCTTTCTCTTAACCTTTGTTTATCTGGCATTGGCGAGCTTACTATAGTTGATGGTGATACTATAGAGCTCTCCAATTTAAATAGACAAGTTTTATACGGACATGACAGTATTGGGAAATATAAAGCAGTTGTTGCGAAACAAAAACTGGAAAATGTAAACCCGCATGTTAGAATAAATCAAATTTCAGACTTTGTTAATGTTAACAGGCAACAGATTGAGAGTATAATAAAAGGCAAAGATTTGATTTTTATTGCATGGGCAAATTTAAGCTATTTTCGTAAAAATTGTGTTGATGAACTAATACATGAAATTGCGATAGAAAATAAAATACCCATTATGGAAGTAAGCGCTGACCCATTGGCAATTTCTATAGGGCCAATATTCCTTAACAATGGAGAATCTCCAACCTTTTTTGATATACGAGAAAAGGTTAACTCTGAATGGCTAAGCTCTGGAGAAACAAATATACAACAGTACAAAAAAGCCAGAATGTTAGATAAATTTAGTAACGGTAAAAGATTATGTAATGCTTGGCAGCAAAGCTGTTCGTTAAGTGCCATGAGTGGGTTAGCGGTTTCCGAAGCAATAAAAATGTTAGGGGATTTCTGCGAGCCATTTATTATTGGCAAGAAATTTATGTTAGATTTGATGACATACAATTCTTCCATTGTAGAATATTGATATTTTTAATTTGGATTATATAGAGTATATGGTATGAAATCGAGGTTGCTCACTGGCGATACGCCAACAGGAAAATTGCATTTAGGGCATTGGGTAGGTTCTTTAGAAAATCGCGTGAATTTGCAAGAGAGCTACGAGTGTTATTTTATTATTGCCAACATGCATGCTTTCACCACCAATAATAGAAAGCCAGAGCTAATTCGCCAAAATGTTTTAGATATTACCTTAGACTATCTTTCTGCGGGAATAGATCCTGAAAAATCTTCTATTTTCGTTCAATCAGAAATACCGGCTATTTCGGAATTAACTTTTTTATTCAGTATGTTGGTTCCTTTTGCTCGTGTAATGCGCAATCCTACTATAAAAGATGAAATAAGAGATAAAAATCTTGGTGAGAACTACTCTTTTGGATTCCCTCTTTATGCTGTTGGTCAAGTTGCAGATATATTGGCCTTCCTTCCGAAAGTTGTTCCGGTTGGAGAGGATCAAATTGCTCATATAGAAATGACAAGAGAAATTGCAAGGCGATTTAATCAAATTTATTGTGGGGTAAGTACAGAAGTAAGTGATGCCGGGCATTTAGATGCTGGTGGTTTTTTCCCTATTGTTGATTACAAAATCGGAAGAGTAAAAAAATTGGTTGGTACTGGTTCGCCAAATGCAGAAGGAAGGCTGCTAAAGATGAGCAAATCTTTAAATAACGCGATATATTTGAGTGATGCTCCAGAAATGGTAAAGAAAAAAATCATGAACATGTACACTGACCCAAATCGGCTTAAACCTACAGATAAAGGCACGCTTGAAAATAACCCTTTATGGATATATCACGATGCTTTCACTCAAGATCAAGAATGGCTTGATGATGCCAAGAAAAAATATATAGAAGGAAAAATAGGTGATGTCGAGTGTAAGAAAAAACTAATTGACTCGGTTAATGAACTGTTGAAACCTATTTTCGCAAAATTTTT
>JABDGN010000089.1 GCA_013285995.1 Gammaproteobacteria bacterium | reverse complement strand
TTTATGGGCTGGCCATGTGCATGATTTCGAAACGCTTAATTTTGCTGATCGTCCCGCACAAATTATTGTCGGCAATGGTGGCACTGATTTAGAAAGCATTCAACCGCCGCGCGAAATCGGCGGCCATCAAATTGCAAATGATACTGTCACACAAGGCATCGGTTTACGAGACTGGGGCTATTTAACCCTGCAAAAACAAGGCGCAACGTGGCAAGGCCAACTGTGGAATGCCGACGGCCAAGTGACGGCTAATTGTAGCGTTAAAGCAAGACAGTTTGTGTGTGAACTTAAAACATAAACTGTAAAAAAAATAATAACTCATGTTACGCAAAGTTTTGCGTAACATGAGTATCTTTGTTTTGAATTTGAGCAAAAAGTAAATTTCTGCTCAAATTTAAGGGGGAGAATCGCGGTTCTCCCCCTTAAAAATCCCCCATCGCGTAAAGAATTCATGTTAACTGCGTAACATGAGTTAATAATAAATTTGGAGAATAAAAAATGGTACCTAATACCGATGGAAACAAAGAACGAGAAATAGAAATAAAGGTGCGCAAATTTGTCTCTGAATTACTATCAGGTGCATATCAATGGCAACTAAGTTCCATAACGGCCGCGCAACTCTGGACATTATTACAGCAAAAATTTGGTACCGACACCCGGATTACTCAGGCAGTTAATACTTGTAATGGTGGTGATAGAGTTAATCTTTTATGGTGGGCAATTCTCGATAACGCAAAACTTGAGGTGCTTCAATTGTTGTTAGTTTATGGTGCTAACATAGAGTATCGTGCTGAGCGGCCCCACCAGGTGTTGGCACGACTTATTAAGTATAAAGCGCCTGATGCATGTCGCCTTTTGCAGCGTTGTTATCGTCCTCTAAACGATGAGGAAAAGCGCAAATTAATAGAGACCTGCCGATGCGAAAAGGTAGATCCTATGGAATATTGCAATATTTCTTCTGTGGAACAAATCAGATTAAGGGATCCTTCTACTATCTCAGTACCTCCGCCATCACAAGAGCCCACTCGTGCTGATTTGTCTTTACCACCGCTTGCACTCTTGATGTCTAATAGCCCAATAGAGGCTCATTATCATGGAATAAAACGTCAAATGGAAGAGAAGATCTTGCCACAAATCGCACTCTGGAATTGGCAACATATGTCAGCTTCGCAACTGATTACTCTGTTACAGCGTACATTTCCCAGGCCTGAAGATCTAACTCAAGCCCTTAACATCTATTTATCCAAGGAAGAGGCCACTATTTTATGGCTCGCAGTTGACAACCGGGCAAAATTGGAAGTTTATGAGCTGTTACTACAAACGGGTGCCGATATCTTTTGCGCGCCACATGAAGATGCCGATATGCGTGTATTTCAGACGCTATTAGGGCTAGGGCAACAAAATTTAGGGAAACAAAATTTTCCGGCGGTTGCACTTTTTGCCAATCGCTATTTTCCTTTTATGCCTGACAGGTTGGCCAGATTTAAGTACTTATTCCCGGGTCAAGAACATCATTTGCAACTTCGCCAAGCTTCTCCACCCGCACAGCTAATACAACCTCGCCAAGCTTCTCCACCCGCACAGCTAATGCAACCTCGCCAAGCTTCTCCACCCGCACAGCTAACGCCAGGGCAAGATAATTGGTTCAGTGAACTACTGCCAGAATCTATACCATCACACGTAGCTGCCATGCTGGCAAGATCAGCACGACCGAAACAATAAATATATAAGCCTCAAGCTTGTGCACCCCAAATGTTGGCCAATTCAGCAACTGGAATTAAAGCGGTTTCTTTGTAACTGTGACTTTCATCACCGGTATAAACCACATACGAAATCGTTTTCGTATCGCTGATGCCGCTGAAATAGTGCAAACTTTTAGTAAATTCTTTTTGGAAAGTAGCGCTCGCTTTAATTTCGATCGCTTTCAATTCACCACCCCATTCAGCAATCAAATCAACTTCATGGCCAGTGTGATCGCGCCAGAAATAAAGATTAGGTGGCAAACCACGGTTCAAGCGATGTTTCAATACTTCTAAAATCACGGTATTTTCTAATAAAGCGCCTTTCAAATAATGGGTTTCTAGTTGCGATGATTTTTCTAAACCTAATAAATGGCACGCTAAACCAGTGTCATATAATTTCGGCATTTTAATTAAGCGCTTGCTGAAGTTTTTATAAAACGGCTGCACTAAAAAACACGATGTAACTGGCTTCCAAAATACTGAGCCATTCGCGAGCGGTGGTGTGCGAAATGCCGCAATCCTGTGCCAGCGATGATAAATTTATTAATTGGCCAACTCGTCCTGCGCATAATTTTAAAAATGCTTGGAAGCGTGCTAAGTTATTAATATTTTTTAATTGCCGCACATCACGTTCGACATAGGTTTGAATATAACTCGGATAAAAATCGAGTGGATCCATATCTAGCTTGTGAAGCGCCGGATAAGAACCTTTAAAAATACTGGTGGTAATATCCGTCGGCGCACCGAGCTCTTCCCAACTTAAGGGCAACAAAGTAGTCATGCCGATGCGACCTGACAAGGATTGCGAAATCGCTTCGCTTAAGGTGAAATTTTGTGAACCGGTTAAAATGTAACGACCTTTTTTATCAAGGTCTTCA
>JABDGN010000088.1 GCA_013285995.1 Gammaproteobacteria bacterium | reverse complement strand
GTATTAATAGACTGTATTTTAAGGATATTTATGGTGAGGCGTGCTGGGATCGAACCAGCGACACACGGATTAAAAGTCCGTTGCTCTACCAACTGAGCTAACGCCCCTTAAAAACGAAGGCCCATAAAAGCATGGACGGGGCGCGTATTTTAACAACTTTTCAGAATTTAGCAAGCCTTAACATTACTGCCCTGTAAAGCAAAAAAATGTCAAATTTGCGACTCGCTTTCTAAATCAATCTTTGATACAATATCAGCCCTTCTTTTATGCCGGGGTGGCGGAACTGGTAGACGCGCCGGACTCAAAATCCGGTGGTGGCGACACCGTGTCGGTTCGATTCCGACCCTCGGTACCATTTAAAATCATATACTTATCTTTTGCCCCTACTCAATACCTTGAGATAGGTTCCTTTTTTAATAAATATAAACAAGATAAAATGATCAGCAACAAAGAAATTTATGCCTTCTTTCCTTTTGATGCAGTCTCGGAACAAAGCCAAAAGGCTTGCTTAGAATTTTTGCAATTGCAAAGATTGAATATAGATAATGTCTTAACGCTTTTAGAATGTATAGAAAAATTAAATAAAGACGAACGGTCATTACCATTATTAAATTATGCACAGCAGCAATTTAGCGAATATAACTTGGCAGAATTTAATTCTCTACAACTAGCCCAAGCAACATTTCTTTCCCTCAAATTAGATGTGACGTTTCCCGCTTTATTCCAACATATGCGAATCTCTTTAGAGCAGCATCGCGAGGAGTGGTCTAAGGGATTAACTTTACATTATGCTATTCTTTTACTACATGGTTTAACCCACAATAATCAAGACATTGATAATTTAACAGCAGGCATTAATAAATATGAGCTGATGCGCAATTTTTTTGATGCGGTCATCACTGCAATTCAAATTGGCGAGCTTTATCATGCGCTGGATATTGGATATATGCTTGAAGCATTTATAGCTGTAGTAAAGCGTGAAAAGAGCCCAAGTTTACTCCTCTCACCTTTAAAGCAGCAGGGCTTGTTAGCTTCATTGTGTTCTTTACTTGTCAAGCGTCTAACTGGTTCTTTAGTAAAAGGAAATAATTTTCATTCTTATGGAATTGCCAGATTATTCAATGTAATAGATAAATTTAAACGGGAAGGGCTGGAAGGAGAGTTAGACTTACAACACGTGGTACCTTTGCTTTTGTTGCGGTTCACTAGCGAAGAATTGCGTACGAGAATACAAATTTCCGAACTTGCAGACGTATTTCAAGGATTAAATAGCATATATGCCCTGAGTCACGAGGCAACCTGCTGTTCCATAGATAGAGAGATCTTAAGTACATTAATAAAACTAGTCATAGAAAAAATTAACGACAGCCAACAAATCAGCTTATCTTATATAGAAACATTTTTTAAGAGTTTTGCAAATATAACTATATTCTCAGAAGTTCAGTTAAAACAATTACTACCTGTTTTAGTAGCAGAGGCAGATAAAATATTATCCACTGTTTCAAAACACGATATCAATTTAAGAAATTCTACCACCTTGTTTATGGCTCTGGCTATATTTGCAAAATTCGCGCAAGAAAATAATTTTTTTAATTCTTTGGTTAAGCTACCTAATCTAACCATCCTATTAATACAGGGCGTAACGAACAGCTTAGAGATTGAGCACGGAGACTGTAAAATATTTGATTGTCACACACAACTAAATCGATTGACTGAAATTTTTAAAGCGTTGAGTTACTTTGTAACATTAGTAAAAAAAGAAATAGTTCCGCAATTAAGAGATTACCTTTCTATACCTCTTAATAAGATTACACAGGCTCTGCTAGGCCATTTATTAGTGACCATTGAGTTTTTATTAAAAAACAAAGCAGCAATACCTTCCACCAGATTAGTAAAAGAATGCGCAATCATCTTGCAATCTTTAGTCCACTTACCACCAGCTTGTAGCGATAAAGCCCTGTTGATATCAACCAATATATCTTTAACTACCCTCGCAGCACAACGTCGTCAAGAAACCACTCCTCCCAGCACTCATTTACTTATTAAAAATTTACTATTGCTTGTGCAAGCAAATCTTAAACAGATTAATCAAGTATCTGAAATGCGTAATCTTCTTTTTATTCTTAATGCTTTAATTAAATTAAAAACGTGTGATATTAACCATACAGTAATTCAAAATTTATTTAATCAACTTTCAGATTGGTTCTTACTGCCAAGGCAAAACATCAGCGCAATACATTTTAATATCATTGATTTGGCTTCATTATTAAATTCACTGGGTGTTTATCCACTAGAGCAATATTATGATGGAAGAAAATATATAGACCTTATTTTATTTAGCATTGAGTGGTTTTGTACGTTGTTTATATCACAATACTCTGAGATAAGGTTTCAAGCATATAGCTCTGATTTAAGAGTAATAGCAATATTATTGCGTTACATTTGCAGAGAAGCGGGACAAGATGAAGCTATTTTGTGGCCTAATCATTTGAATCGCTGGATAAAGCCCCTAAAGAATTTGATAACCTTTTATGTGAAATTGGAAATTGCTGATCCTCTTTGTCTGCAAAATAGTTGGATAGCAGGTTATGGCTTATTAGCTTTCTTTCATGATTTAAAACCACAGGCGGGATTATATTTAGCTGATATTACAGCGTGCGAAGT
>JABDGN010000087.1:1695-2940 GCA_013285995.1 Gammaproteobacteria bacterium | reverse complement strand
GTTACCACTTTGGCTTGTTTCAAACGCTTTTGCGCATGGCTAATCACCAACTCGGCAATTTGCTGACCGGTTTCGATGTGTTGATTGAGATATAAACTAAACGCATCTTTAATCACGCCACTCACAAACGTTGCACAGTCGCGCGAGGTTAAACGCTCTTTAGTTTGACCAGAAAATTGTGGCTCAGCTAATTTGACCGATAAAACATAATTACAGTTTTGCCACACATCTTCCGGCGCCAGCTTGACACCGCGCGGCAATAAATTATGCAACTCACAAAATTCACGTAAGGCTTCTAACAATCCGGTACGCAAACCATTCACGTGCGTGCCACCTTGCGCAGTGGGAATTAAATTGACATAACTTTCATTAATGAGTTCATTATTTTCCGGGGTCCAACTCAAGGCCCAATCGACAGCTTCTTGTTCAGCACTCAGAGCACCCATAAAAGGCTCGGTGGGAATTTGTACCAACCCTTGCAGGGTTTCTAATAAATAATCTTTTAAGCCGGCTTCATAATGCCAACTAACGGCTTCGTTAGTTTTTTCATCAAAAAAATCCACCCGCAAATTCGGGCACAAAACCGCTTTGGCGCGCAGCACATGTTTTAATTGCGGCACGGAAATTTTCGGCGAATCGAAATATTTTTCATTGGGCCAAAACCGCACTGTGGTACCAGTGTTGCGTTTAGTCACTTCACCGACGGCTTTTAATTCGGATTTTTTTGCGCCATTGGCAAAGGTCATGGCGTATTCTTTGCCATCGCGTTTGACGCGCAGTTCTAATTTGGTGGATAGCGCGTTAACCACAGAAATCCCTACGCCGTGCAAACCGCCGGAGAATTGATAATTTTTATGCGAAAATTTACCGCCCGAATGCAGGCGCGTCATGATGAGTTCAACGCCGGAAACTTTATATTCCGGATGAATATCGACCGGCATACCGCGACCATCGTCGATCACTTCGAGCGAACCATCCGCAAATAAGGTCACGCCAATTTGCGTAGCAAAACCCGCCATCGCTTCATCGACGCTGTTGTCGATCACTTCTTGCGCCAAATGATTGGGACGCGTGGTATCGGTGTACATGCCAGGACGGCGTTGTACCGGTTCTAAACCACTTAATACTTCTATGTCTTGCGAGCTGTAATTTGCCACGGGAGATCCTTTTGATTAAAACTAAATGTAAGCCCATTTCTGAAATAAAGGCTGATATTTTTTATCGTTTTTATGTGCTAAAAAATAA
>JABDGN010000087.1:0-1685 GCA_013285995.1 Gammaproteobacteria bacterium | reverse complement strand
TTGCCATGCAACCACGATAAAGTATAGTCAACCGAAAAATCAGCAAATACTTTTTCATCTTGCAAAAGAGCAAATTGTTTACGCTTTTCAGTGGCTAGTTTGTCGGCAAAATTAACCTCATGAGTTTCACCATTATTGAACTCTATTAACAATACTTTATCATGTAAATATTTTGCTTTTGAAATTTCTAACATTTTGTTCTCCCTTCCTAATTATACTAAAGGCTCTATTTTCACAAAATCACCTGTTTCTTGATATTTCTGGCATGTTAAATTCTCTGTGTTTTTATTGCCTATTTAGAAGCAGTTCTTGCGAGCTCTTTTACAATACTTTGTACTGTATTTTTTTTCTCATACAGCCATCTTTCATGTTCAGGAATACTTTCCCACGTCTCTGGAATAGCAACATCAGCAAATTTACCAAACAATTTTCTAGGTGAATTCTTCTTGTATAATTCACACATTCTTTTGGCAAAGTCTTTAGGCGTTTCAGATGATTTAAGCCATTTTTTTTGAGCATCAACCAAAGCTGAAATGGGAATTTCAACCAGCGGCTCCAAAATAATAGTAGTTGCAATCTTTCCAATACGAAACCGACGTACCCCTTCTCCGGCCCAAGCACCCAAAGTAACACGTGATTTAGCATCTACCGTAACAATAGCTGATTTTTTCTGTGGCATAAAAGTTACCTCGGATAGATTATAGCATAGGTAGGGGAAAGGGAAAGTGGGATTAGCCCACCTTGCCCATTTCAGTTGATTTTTTACAGCTGCCGCATGCCAGCATATTTTTTGGCGAGGGTTTTTTCGAGATATTCCTGACTTTGCATTTCAGTTAAGCGGCTGGTCGTGCGTTCAAATTCAAAGGCATTTTGCTTACCTTGATACAGCGTTGCCAGGGGACTTGCCGCAGAGAGAATCAAGCGAATTTGTTCGTCGTAAAACACGTCGATGAGATTAATAAAGCGCTTGACGGCATTAGCATCTTCATCGCTTAAAGGCGGCACATTGCTTAATAAAACTGTGTGAAATTGCCGGGCGATGCTGACATAATCCGGCGCGCCGCAGGGTTTGACGCACAGCTCTGCAAACTCAAACCACACCACACCATCGGCCACTTGCAAAGCATTAAATGGTCGATCGTTAATTGTTAATATTGAGCTAGAGTGAGCGCGAGTTTTCGCATAACGCTGAAAGCTCATCTGCATATGTTGCGCGCTGTCTTCATTCAGCGGGGTGAAATAAATTTCGTTAGTACTGAGCGTTTGTTGCCGATAATCAACATCCGATCCGACTTTAATTTGCTGCAAATTCGCCTTTAAAATTTCAATCGCCGGTAAAAAGCGTTCGCGTTGCAAGCCTTCTTTGTACAAATCATCCAACGCGATATTAGAGGTTGCAACTAAACACACGCCTTGCTCAAATAAAGCTGTTAATAAGCGACCAAGCAGCATGGCATCGGCAATGTCGCGCACCGTAAATTCGTCAAAGCAAATGATGCATGTTTTAGCACGCAATTGTTTGGCGATTTCTTTAAGCGGATCGCTTTTACCTTGCAAGGCCGTTAATTGCGCGTGAATATCGCGCATGAAGACATGAAAATGTTGCCGCAATTTATTTTCAAATGGCAAACATTCAAAGAAGGTGTCCATTAAATAGGTTTTGCCGGCGCCGACGGTGCCCCACA
>JABDGN010000086.1 GCA_013285995.1 Gammaproteobacteria bacterium | reverse complement strand
TTGCACCGACTAAAGTAAAAGATGGCAAATCTAATTTGATTGAACGCGCAGCGGGACTATGCACAAGTTAAAGCCATGAATATGATTGATGTGCAAGTGGCTGATGCAGCACTCAAATTATTGGAAGTCGATAAACTGGGCTTTGATATGCTGGATCGTAAATTATTGCTGACGGTGATCGAAAAATTTGCCGGCGGACCTGTGGGCCTTGATACCTTAGCCGCCGCAATTAGTGAAGAACGCGGCACGATTGAAGATGTACTAGAGCCCTATTTATTGCAACAAGGTTTTTTAATGCGTACTGCACGTGGGCGTGTCGCCACCGAGCGTGCGTATTTACATTTTAGTAACGTAGGGGCGGGGCTTGACCCGCTCGTATAAAAGAGAGATTTATTTATGGGTGTAGATCATTCTATCTTGAGCTTATTTTTCAACGCCGGTTGGATTGTTAAAATTGTATTATGTATTTTAATTATTGCCTCGATTACTTCGTGGGCGTTTATTTTTCAGCGTTGGCGAGTTTATCGCACGACTGAAAAACAGCTCAATGCTTTTGAAAATTATTTTTGGTCAGGGATTGATATCAGCCAATATTATCAGCAATTGAGTATGAAGCCAGAACAGGGTTTTGGCATCGTCAGTATTTTCCTAGCGGGGTTTCGCGAATATAAACGCTTATTAACCCGCAAAGCGGATGTTGAATCCGTATTGGAAGGTATGCAACGCGCCATGCGGGCAGCGGAAAATCGTGAAACCGATCGTTTGGAGCGCAATTTATCGTTCTTAGCGACCGTTGGTTCGACCAGTCCTTATATTGGTTTGTTTGGTACCGTGTGGGGTATTATGACGGCTTTCACAGCTTTGAGTATGGTGCAACAAGCGACTATCCAAATGGTCGCGCCCGGTATTTCAGAAGCGTTGGTTGCCACAGCGATTGGTTTGTTTGCGGCGATTCCCGCCGTGATTGCCTATAACCGTTATAGCTATCGCTTAGAGCGTTGTTTAACGCGTTATGCGAGCTTTCAGGAAGAGTTTACGAATAGCGTGAGATCGGAATTACTGAAATAATGCAAATACACCGCCGTCGTCAAAAAAAACGTCCAATGGGCGAAATCAATGTGGTGCCCTACATCGATGTGATGTTGGTATTGTTGATTATCTTTATGATCACAGCACCGATGTTGAACCAAGGTGTCAACGTTAATTTACCGTATGCCAAAGCACAAGCGCTTTCGACACAGAATCAAAATCCGATTGTGGTTTCTGTCAATGCGCAGGGACAATATTTTTTAAATATCGCGGCCAAACCAACCCAACCAGTCGGTAATGCTGCGCTGGCACAATTAGTGCAGGATGCTTTAGCGCAAGCTAAACAAAAAGGGGCACAGCCACCTGTCGTCGTAAAAGGTGATCGTGATGCGCAATATGGTAATATTGTCAAAGCGATGGTGATTTTGCAACAAGCGGGTGTGCAAAATGTTGGATTAATGACACAGGACCTTAATTAGTTGTGGGTTGTGAGTTGTCAGTTGTGAGTAAAAACAAAAGCATTTTTCTCACAACTCAAGCCTCACAACTCACAACTCACAACTCAAACCTCACAACCCACAACTAAATATATGCTCACAACTGACAACTCACAACTCACAACTAAGCGCGTAAGCGCGCTGCGCAAGCAAGCGCATCTCTTAAATCCCGTCGTATTGATCGGTGAAAAAGGCCTCACCGATGCCGTGCGCAAAGAAATTACGCAAGCTTTGTATGATCATGAACTCATTAAAGTAAAAGTCGCCGGGATGGAAAAGCCAGAATTTCTGGAATTAGCGGATGAAATTGCCGAAGAATCAGCCGCGGAATTAATTCAAACCATTGGTCGCACTATCGTTTTGTATCGGGTGAGTTCTAAAGCAAAAGATGAAAAGCTGGCAAAGACCCCCTTAAAATCCAAACCAAAAACAAAAGTTAAAGCACAAAAATCAGAGCGCATTGATCGTGCGCGGCCGCTGGTGAGAAGAGAGTCTAAAAAATCTATTTAAAAAAATATAACGAAGGGATCCCCCCTTTGAAAAAGGGGGCAGGGGGATTTAAAAGCCCTAGGCTAAAGTATGAAAGTTACTTTTAAAAAAATCCCCCTTATTCCCCCTTTTTCAAAGGGGGAGATCAGAAAGTAATTCTGATTTACAAAAACGAAATACGCTCATGCCAAAAAGGACCAAAAGTAGCGCCGCCTGGTTGCAAGAACACGAAGCCGATCCTTACGTACAAAAAGCGCGTCAACTAGGTTATCGCTCGCGTGCCGTCTTCAAACTTTTAGAAATTGATCAAAAAGATAAATTATTAAAATCCGGCTTAACCATTGTTGATCTCGGTGCTGCGCCCGGCGGTTGGTCAGAATTAGCAGCAAAAAAAGTGAGTGTTAAAGGCCGTGTGATTGCGATGGATATTTTACCGATGCAAGCGATTGCGGGCGTTGATTTTCTGCAAGGCGATTTTAATGATGAAGAAATAGTGCAGCAATTATTAACGCTGGTGAATGGCAAGGTGGATTTAGTGTTGTGTGATATTGCGCCGAACATGAGTGGTAATGCCACTGTCGATCAGATGCAGAGCATGCAGTTAGCTGAAGCGGCGTTGGAGTTTTCTCGCCAAGTCTTGGTGAAGAATGGGAACTTTTTAGTGAAAGTTTTCCAAGGCGCGGGTTTCCAAGAATATCTTGCGTTGCTACGCAAATGTTTTAAACAAGTTGTGACGCGTAAACCAGATGCTTCGCGTGCTCGCTCTACCGAAGTGTATTTGCTGGGAAAGTTTTTTTTATAAACTCATGTTACTTGCGTAACATGAGTTATAAAGTTATATTTTAAGTCTTTGTACACGACCATTTTTAAATGATCCCCAGAAGTTGAAAAACAGTTTGCTGTCATTCCCACGCAGGCGGGAATTCAGATAAAAAACAAACTTATTTCAGCTTATTTTTTACTGAAATTTGCTAAGAATGGCTAGGGTCTGTTTACAATTACAAAACCTGCTGCAAAT
>JABDGN010000085.1 GCA_013285995.1 Gammaproteobacteria bacterium | reverse complement strand
GCCCAAGAATTGGTCGGTGCTAAAACCTATTATTACGCTTATATAAAAGAATTACCGGAATTTGCTGAATCGGCCAACAAAATTTTAAGCTATCGGCAATATTTGGATAATTTTGATTCACGGACAGACCAAAAATAAAAAGCTGTGTCAGTAGACGCTATTGGTGGTGGAATACAGGACCTGCTCAAACATTGGATCTTTTTCTACAGTTGCCCTGAATTTCGCAATTTGACTGCTAATAGAGGTGGTCGCCATGGACATAAACTGTTGGTGAGTATATTTGAAATAGAAAAATCGGTGTAGGCCTTTTTGAGCAATCTCAACGTGATTCCATGTTTCCCAGCCTTCATAAGGTTTATGCGGAAGCAACCACCAGGGAAAAGTATCTTTAACCAAATCCGCAGCATTTCCCCAGTTCGCTTGAGCGGTTTTTCTTTCTCGTTGCGTTAGCCGATGCGGTATGAGTGTTGTGTCACGACGAAGTTTCTTATTGATTGCTAAAATAACGGGGGCCATTAAGATATCCAGTAAATGGGTACCTCGTTTTTTATCTATTGTAACTGCCCAGTTAAGAAATTGTTGGTATTCAGGTAAATTTTTTAATGGATGCAACGTAGGAAATAGTTTCCAAAAAATCCCATCATTTTTTCCGCTATAAGAAAAGTTTACCAGCCAATTCAAAAAGTTGATATTGATGGGCTGCCCATTTAGACCACTATCCCGACAACTCAAGCCTTTCGCAACATGTAATAACATCCTGAAATCATCACCTGCCCGATTAACTGTGTTCGTAGATTGATAACTGAATTGTTGAATGGCCGAGGCAATCAGAATGCTCTCTTCCGGCGTTAAATTAAATGAAAACTTAGCCAGTATTTTGAAAGCACGGATAATAATGACAGGGTTTAAGCGATAAAATTCTGTTGTTCTGGCGCGTAAAAAACGTTTATAAAGCGTTTCATTCATCAACTGCTTTCTTTGTGCGTAAAGCACAGCTTGATAAGCTGCCAATACTGTCTTTGCTGTAATAAAATTCGTTTCATCTTGGTTGTTTGGTCGTAAAATTTCCCTCAGAGCAATTTCATTCCAGGGTTCCGCTGCTGCACGGATCTTATCTAAAATATTTGCTGCCTTTTTTCTCTCATCTGGTGCCAATTGTCTATTGAAAGAGCTGGTTAATTGTTGCAGTATAGTTTCATTTTCTTTGCGAATATTTTCTGTCGGGTCAGACCCAAACTCAGGAACCGATGAATATAAACGACCTGATTCATCGGCCAACCATGAGTTAACGTTAAAATCTGCCAATATGGCGCGGGAAATTTTTGGCTTATAACAAAATTCAAACTTTATATCTTTATAAGTAAATGCTAAGAGATTTAATTCTTCAGCTTGCCCGAAATTATTAGTAATCGTGTGATGACTCATATGACAAACAATACCTTGAAACTGCATGTGCGCTGTTAATTTTTTTATCGGAACATCAATTAATACATCACAATCATTGGGGTCGAGTCCGAAGATAGAGTCTCTAACGTATCCGCCATGGATAAACATTTTGCCACGCGGGAACTTTGTTTTTATACACGCAAAAATTTCTTTGATAGCAATAGGAATAACCATTATCTGATTGACAGGATGATAAAAAAGAACATTCTGGTGAATAGGATTAGGAAGATGAAAAAGAAAATTCGGATTAGGAAGATGGCGGGAGGAAAAACTCGGCGCGAGTTGCTGAAACAAGTTTGGTATCATGATTCACTTTTATCATTGAATGGCAAAATATTATCTGTATATATAGACTAGTAAGATAATATTAAGAAAAAGTTAACTAGCTGACACTATTGAGAATCCATGCTAAACAGCTTACAATAGCGCCCTATTTATCTTGAGAAAATAATGTCGCCTCTCACCACCGAAGTTAACCAACGCCGCACTTTTGCCATCATCTCGCACCCGGATGCGGGAAAGACGACGCTGACTGAAAAATTATTATTATTCGGTGGCGCGATTCAATTAGCTGGTACGGTAAAAGGCCGTAAAGCGGCACGACATGCGACATCAGATTGGATGGAACTGGAAAAGCAACGTGGAATTTCGGTCACCACTTCGGTGATGCAATTTCCCTATCGCGATCATATTATCAATTTACTGGATACACCCGGTCACGAAGATTTTTCGGAAGATACTTATCGTACTTTAACAGCAGTGGATTCAGCTTTGATGGTGATTGATGCGGCCAAAAGGCGTGGAAGATCGCACTATTAAATTATTAGACGTGTGTCGCTTACGCAACACGCCAATCATGACCTTCATCAATAAAATGGATCGCGACACACGCGAGCCAATCGAATTACTCGATGAAATAGAAACTGTTTTAAAAATTCACTGTGCGCCGATCACTTGGCCGATTGGCATGGGTAAATTTTTTAAAGGCGTTTACCATTTACTAGAAGATAAATTTTATTTATATGATCCCGGCAGCAATAATAAAATTTCTACCGGTGAAGAAATTGCCGGCTTGAATAACCAACGCGTAGATGAAATTTTAGGAGCCGCAGTTGCGAATAATTTTCGCGGTGAAATTGAATTAGTCAAAGGTGCCAGCTTTGCGTTTGATAAAGCACAATATCTAGCTGGCAAATTAACGCCAGTATTTTTTGGCTCGGCGATGAATAATTTTGGCGTGCGCGAATTATTAAATAACTTTGTCGATTACGCGCCAGCGCCACAGCATCGCGCCACTGAAACGCGTGAAGTGTATGCTGATGAAGAAAAATTCAGCGGCTTTGTTTTCAAAATCCAAGCCAATATGGATCCGCAACATCGCGATCGCATCGCGTTTTTACGTGTCTGTTCTGGCCACTATGAAAAAGGCATGAAGTTTCATCAGGTACGCATCGGGCGCGATGTACAAATCAGCAACGCCTTAACTTTTATGGCCGGCGATCGTAATCAAGCGGAAATCGCTTGGCCCGGCGATATTATTGGTTTACATAATCATGGTACCATTCAAATTGGCGATACTTTCACGCAAGGGGAAAAATTAAAATTCACTGGCGTACCCAACTTCGCACCGGAATTATTTCGCCGCATTCGTTTACGTGATCCCCTCAAAACAAAAGC
>JABDGN010000084.1:2489-3162 GCA_013285995.1 Gammaproteobacteria bacterium | reverse complement strand
CTGATGATCTGTTCTTAGGTTATGGTATTGGTGCCAGCTACATAGTTGTACCCAATTTCCGTGTGCGCTTAGAATATGAAAACGATCTGTATCAACCCATGTCTCTATCGCCCACCCCTAATTCGACTACCAATAGTCCTTTGCATGACAGCATTTGGACCAATGGCGATAAATTCACCGTCGGCATTTTATGGCAGTTTTAATGAGTAGAAAAGAGAGGAATTAACGCATGAAACTTAAAAAAATAACTTTATCTCTCGCCTTGTTAGCCGCAGGTGTAACAAGTGCAACAGCCTATGCGGCCAGTAATTTTGATGGCGTGTATTATGGCTTAGATATTGGCTATTTAACGCAAAATATCACTGAATCGGATACTAATGGGCAAGGTTCTATTCCAGCGAAGTTATCGCTTAATTCGTTGGCTGTGGGCCCAGTGTTGGGTTATGGCCAAAGCTATAGTAATAATTTTTATTTTGGTGAAGAGATTTATCTTAACTATTTGAATAATGGTCAAGTGAATTCTATTGTAAATAATCCGGGGCAGGGCGCGGTTCCATTTAGCTTAAATAGTAAATATAATTATGGTGTTGCTTTATTGCCAGGTTATGTTGCATCGCCTGATTTGTTGCTGTATGGTCGTTTGACGTTAGGCACTCAGCATGTGAGCTTTAAC
>JABDGN010000084.1:510-2479 GCA_013285995.1 Gammaproteobacteria bacterium | reverse complement strand
ACACTATAGGCTCCGATATTTCTGGTGATCCAATTCCTTTTTCCTATTCCACCAATGACTTTTTCTTAGGCTTTGGTTTTGGTGCGAGTTATGAATTAGCGCAAAATTTCCGTTTGCGTTTAGAGTATGAGAGAGATTTTTACCAGCCAGTGGTTGTTTACCCCACTCCCGCAGTGACAGCTGACACTAATATTCGTGATGAAATTTGGTCTAATGCAAATAAAATAACTGTTGGAATTTTGTGGCAAGTTTAACTGATTAGGTGTGAAAAATATTGTATTCCAAGTGTATCAAGAGTATAATGCGCAAACGTTTTTTTTTAAAATTTAATGAGAGGAGTTTGAAAATGAAACCAATTTTATCATTTTTAGTTTTAGCAGTGGGGCTTGTAATATTGCCATTAGTTAGCATGGCTGATAATCCAAGTAATCCAATAGGTGTACAATGTGATATTCAAGACTCAGCTGTTTCAAATGTAATGACTGTAAATGATACTCTTTGCAAACAAATATATTGGAATGCCTACCAAGGATGTATTGCTCACGGTGGTGAACAAACACCGACATGGTGTCAAGCCAATCTTTATAGCTTAATAAGTACAAAAGTACCGCCTACTTTTGCCGCGCTATATATTTTTTGTAAGCCAGGTGGTGGGAATTCCGCGGATATCGTTGGCTGTGAGGATGATATTGCATACTTTACGAGTCTAGGTAGCAAGAAATCACCTAAAACGGCATATGTTCCGCCGTCAGAAAAAAATCTGTCTATTTATCCTGCTGGATGTCCGACTACGGATGAGGAATTTACTAACATACCTTGTTAGTATTTTATAGATGAATCGAAAAACTTAAATTTTGTATTTTTAAAATTTTAAACAGGGTAGTAGTGCAAACATATTATCCTGTTTTTTTTAGTTTAGTTATTGGAAAAAAATAAGATGTTTAAAAAAATCCCTTTTCTTTTTTTTAGCTTTTTGATTTTACCTGCCACCTTGTTGGCAAATTCTGCTGATAATCCCTATCCTTTTTATGTAGGGGCCTCCACGGGTTATGGTAGTACCAATTGGGATGGCCTTGTGAATCAAGATTCTGTTAATTATCCTTATGTTGAGACATCAGCTCCCAGCGCTGCACAGGATAAAGGCTTGGTGTATGGTTTATTTGCAGGATATAATTTCACTAAAAATTTTGCAGTAGAATTTCGTTATATCGATTTTCCAACCGCTACCGTTGTTTTTGGTCCCCCAACTAATTATAACGCCAATAATGTTGCAAGTTTCCAGACTTCTACTTACACCTATTCACTAGTGGGTAAAGTGATAACTCCTATTGGTGAATCGCCTTTTTCAGTTTTTGCAGATGCAGGTTTAGTATACACTCATCGTAGTGATGTTCTGGCTAATAGTGACATGAATGCGCAAGGATTTGATCAAGGAATGAATGGAAAAAAATATAATTATGGCGGTATGTTTGGAGCCGGTTTATATTATCAACTGACGCAGCATTTGTTTACCGGCTTTGAAGGAACTTATGGCAGTGGTTATGGTCAATCAATAGAATATCCAGCCAAAACTTATATTCCGTTTACCTATGCAATTCAAATCGAAATGGGTTACCGCTTCGCGCTATAAAATAATTTGCAGCAGGTAAAAATAAATAAGAAAAAGCCCTCAAATCAAGAGGGCTTTTTTGTTGGCATTACGCAACTTTATGTTTATGGTTTTTCAGCAAGAATGCCTTCAACTAAATCCGGTTCACGCTGTAATAAAACTAACAGAATTTTAGCAGGGCCTCGTGGGTTGCGATCGCCTTGTTCCCAGTGCTGTACAGTGCGGGAGCTAAACCCAAAGCGATCAGCAAAATCTTGCCGCGAGAGATGTAGTTTCTCTCGAATTTCTCTCACATCGATTTCATCGGGAATTTCTACTTTGTGAACGCGAGCGGCTACTTTTTCACCGCGCATGTATTTA
>JABDGN010000084.1:0-500 GCA_013285995.1 Gammaproteobacteria bacterium | reverse complement strand
AATAATTTCATCGCCAATATTTCGTTTGCTCATGATTTAGCTCCTTTATTTTTACATTCTTCTTTTAAAACTTTTGCTAAAGCGGCCATCTTTTTCTTCTGCTCGGGATTTAAATCTTCTTGATTACTTTTTCCATAAACAGTTAACAGAAATAAAGGAACGGTTTCATTATAAAAGTAGTAAATGACTCGTAAACCTCCGCGTTTTCCTTTACCCATGCCAGCCCATCGAAGTTTTCTCACGCCACCCGTTCCAGGGATTTCCTCGCCAGCATCGGGTTGCCTCGCTAGAAAAGTGATTAATTCATCTCGCTCCACAGGCTTAATGAGACTGCCCACTTGAGAAAGAAAAGCAGGAAACTCAATGATGGTTAACAATTTTTTCATAAAGTATGCTCCATTGGGGCAGTTTTGTCAAGGAGCGCCTCCAATTCTAAAAAATTAACAATGGAAGCCGGGAGCTGAAAACTGCATACAGGGCAGCAGACCTATTCCTCTTGC
>JABDGN010000083.1:2730-3166 GCA_013285995.1 Gammaproteobacteria bacterium | reverse complement strand
GGTAGTGGTTCCGTTGGTGGAAGCTTTGTTGGTATGGGTCAGCTGGCAGCCCGCAATGTTGCTGACCATCAACAAAAAACCACCGGCGCGCGTGGTTTATCCGTTGGCGATTATTTTGCTAATAGGATGGGGTATTTTGTTATTCGCCGATCTCATCTGGGCAGCGATAGCGGCAGCCCTGATCGTACTTCTTTTCCTTATTTGGTTTAGTCTCAGGCATCCCTCCGCTAAACGCTTTTGGCAAAAACTGTTTTGTCCGCTCAGTGTTGCTGTGATGCTAGTCTGTTTAGCATGTTCTTACGGTCTGCAAGTGTGGGCCAATGCCGTGTATCATTTACCCCTGTTGAATTTAGCCAATCAATTTCCATTTTATGTGGGCCCGAATGCGAATCCATTGCTAGAAAAAATTGGCATTTTAAATCCCGCTGAATTAGCT
>JABDGN010000083.1:934-2720 GCA_013285995.1 Gammaproteobacteria bacterium | reverse complement strand
TCCCACCGGTAAAAAATTAAATTATCCATTGCATCCCTTGCAAATTACGCCGCCGAAACAAGCGATGAATATCGTTTTTATTCTCATCGATACCTGGCGTGCCGATATGAACAATAACACAGTCGCACCTAATATCTATCAATTCTCACAAACGGCGCAGTATTTTGCGTCGGAATTTAGCGCTGCGAATTCTACCCAGCCGGGAGTGTTTAGTTTGTTTTATGGCTTACCGGGATCCTATTGGAATGCGATGGCAGAAAATGATCAAGATCCACTCTGGTTACACGTTTTACAACAAGAAGGTTATCGGTTTGGTATTTATGCCAGCGCCGATTTAAACTCGCCGCCATTTCAAACCACGGTGTTTAATCATATTCCCAATCTGCAACTTTATAGCGCGGGTGATGCGCCTTGGCAGCGTGATATTACTATTACGCATGAAAGTTTAAACTTCCTCAAACAAGCGCCACAACAACCAGGGCCATTTTTCCTATTTACTTTTTACGATGCGGTACACGCTTACAGTATTCCCGAGGAAAAACAACAACGCTTTATGCCGTATTGGCATATGGTTTTTCACACCGATTTATCCAACCGGTTTGATCCTTTACCGTATTTAAACCGCTATAAAGATGCAGTGTATTTTGATGATGGCTTAGTAGGCCAAATCCTCGCGCAATTGAAAAAAGAAAATTTATTGTCTAACACCATGGTCATTATTACCGGCGATCATGGTGAAGAATTTAATGAAACCAAAAAAGATATGTGGGGACACACCAGCGATTTTACGCGTTTTCAAACCCAAACCCCGTTAATTATTTATTGGCCTGGTAAGCTACCGCATGTGTATCATTATCAAACGGTGCATTATGATTTAGCACCGACGATTATGCATGATGTATTGGGTGTGAAGAATCCGCTGAGTGATTATTCGATTGGACAATCTTTATTTGATCCAATACCGCAACGCAATTTCAATGTTTTGCTTAGCTATCACTATACTGGCGTGACGACTGAAAATCGCATTACCGTGTTTCGCCCGGGTGCCGCTTATACGGTGACCGATGGCATGTTGAATCCTATTCCTGGTGCGCCTTACGATTGGCCGACGATGTTAGCGGCGAATGAGTTGATGAATAAGTTTTATGCTAAGCCCGTTACGGCGGAGGTGGAGACGCATAATTAGTAGGGACGTTTACCCTGGGAAGAGAGGGGAAGGCTACTTTTTTTGCCACTATGCCATATAGCGTTAATATTCTTTTCCATCGTTGAAATTGTTCCCGATATTCTCCACGAGGAGGGCTTGCGGAGTAAGCATGGTGTATCATCGCCATTCCAAAAGCTGCGATACCTGGTTCCAAAAGGAAATCTATCGGATGAGTTGCTCTTAAGCTTTGAGAAGCCAAATCAAGACCATAACCGGCTAGGCCAGTCATTAGCGTATAGCGTGTGATATGAATGGGAATAAAACTTGCCAGTTTACTCCAGATAAAACTTTGCAGTATTTGATGATTAGTTGAAATATCTTGGCCTTGTGCTCTGTTAACTCGGGTTTCTAATTCTAACAAAGTAAGAGAGGCAGGCCGATTATAGAAGAAATCTTCTAATTGTTGTCTTGTAATAGTATTAATAGTATGCACATACGTCTCAGTGTGAGGGATTAGCTGCTATTAGTTTAGTAAATTTCTTATGATTTGCCAGTAAAATATTGGTTGAGCAATTGTGCTGTGGAAGGATCCATATTGCTGGTGTTAGTGCTTTGCATGGCAGTAAGAACTTTATTGCT
>JABDGN010000083.1:0-924 GCA_013285995.1 Gammaproteobacteria bacterium | reverse complement strand
GCCCAACTCTACCCCCCATTGATCAAAGGAATTGATATTCCAAATCACGCCTTGCACAAATACTTTGTGCTCATATAAAGCGAGCAACGCGCCTAATGAATACGGAGTTACTTCATCCAGCAAAATAATATTGCTGGGTTTATTGCCGGGGATCACTTTATGCGGTGCTAATAATTTTGCTTGTTCAGCACTCATGCCACTAGCTACAAATTCTGTCTCTGCTTGCGCGAGTGATTTGCCGACCATCAAGGCTTGTGCTTGTGCCAGACAATTAGCAACCAGAATATCTTGATGATTTTGTAGCGAGTGCGAAGCTTTGAGTGGCAAAATAAAATCCAGCGGAGTTAATTCAGTACCTTGATGCATTAATTGATGTACCGAATGTTGGCTGTTGCTGCCGACTGCGCCCCAAATGATGGGAGCAGTATGGTAATCCAACACTTCGCCTTGTAGCGACACACGCTTACCATTACTTTCCATATCTAACTGTTGCACGTAAGCAGTTAAGGAACGTAATAGTTCAGTGTAAGGAATAATCGCATGAGTAGAGCTAAGAAAAAAGTTGATATACCAAATGCCTAATAAAGCTAAAATCACCGGCATATTTTTCTCAAACGGCGTCGTTTTAAAATGCTCATCCATCGCATGAGCACCCGCTAAGAAATTTTCAAACTCATCCATGCCGATAGCAATCGCAATTGATAAACCAATGGCGGACCACAAAGAATAACGTCCACCGACCCAATCCCAAAATGGCAAAATATTTTCCTCGATGATGCCATAGGCTTGCGCGCGTTGTGGATTTGCGCTCACTGCTAGAAAATGTTGCGCAACGGCAGTTTCACCCAATTGTTTAGTTAACCATGCTTTAGCAGTATCGGCATTGCTTAAAGTTTCTTGCGTGGTAAAGGTTTTCGACGCGAC
>JABDGN010000082.1:278-3188 GCA_013285995.1 Gammaproteobacteria bacterium | reverse complement strand
TTCGAAGTGATTTAGAAGTGCTTATTAAGCAATTTAGCCAAAAAAAATTTGACTACTTTTGCTTTGCTATGCAAAATAAATTAGCCTCTCTCCTTCGCAACTCAACCTATCAATTATCTACTTATCGCTTGATAGAAAACACATTAAAAGGTTATAAACAAAAACTGGACCGTCTTCTTACAACTTCATGCCGTCATTGCTTAGCAGCTTATGGTTTGTATTATCAACTTTCTCAAGATGAATTAGCCTGTCATTCTATAGCAGGAGGCCATTCAATTGATTATGCCGCACTTAGTACATGCTGCAATGATTTATTCCCAGCGATGTTAGCGCTATCAAAACTCAATTCTTATAATCTATCGATATGGGTATGGGCCGTGATATTGGCGGTTTTAAACCTTGTCTTCATAGTAAGAGACCATTTGAATATACGGAAAAATATTCGCTGGCAACCGATGGATTTTATTATAACTTTTACTTTTTTAGTATTAAGCGGGATTTTTCTATGGTGTTGGCACAAGCTTAGTCTGGAACAGCAACACAATGCTTTGTTACAATCAAATGAAATGCAGAAACTGGCGCGCATTATACACGATATAAATCGTGTTATCGAAGGACCGCAGCTGGCAGCACCGGTAAGAGAGACTCGTGTTGCACCGCAACCCGCACCGTTACCCCCATCGCAAGTTTCTTTTTCAACACAAGCTAGCCCATCGAGAACCAACCAGTTCACACAAACTGATGCTTCAAAAGTTAGTTTGATGACAGAGTTAAGAGACGCTAAAGGAAAAATTAACGCTTTAGAGCAACTCATTAAAGACTTAAGGTCGCAGTTAGAAGCGAAAGCGACAAAATCAGATCTGAAAGCTGTTCAACTGCTACCCTTACAGCAACAGCTTAACCAACAGGCAGCAGAAATTAAACAATTAAAAAAGGAGTTGGCCGAGCAAACTTACCTGGCACAACAAGCACAACCCGAACAACGACGACTACAAGATAGCATAGACAATTTGACCCTAGAGCGTAGGGGCTATAAAAAAAGCTTAGACGCTCAAACAGCAAAATTACTTGCTGCTGAGCAAAAAATTCGAGAGCTAGAAGCAAGACTTCAGAAATATTTTGATGCGGAAACAAAACGTCATGTCAAGAGATTGGAAACTTATAATCCCTGAGAATCAAAATCCCCTATTTTTTTCTAACCACGCTAAATACGCCTGCGTTCCTTCCGCCACAGTTTTAAATGGCGCATCATAACCCGCTTCGCGCAACGCGCTGATATTCGCTTCGGTAAAACTTTGATAATAGCCTTTGAGATGATCCGGAAACGGAATGTATTCAATGCGCCCCATTTTATTAAAATCGATCACGGCTTTGGCAACATTATTAAATGGCTCGCTGCGACCGGTGCCCACATTAAAAATACCGGATACTTCTGGATGTTCCAAAAACCACAAGTTAACATTGACCACATCTTCAACATACACAAAATCACGCCGTTGTTCGCCATCACCATAACCATCGCAGCCTTGAAATAATTTTACCACGCCCGTGTCACGCACTTGATTGCGATGATGAAAAGCGACGCTAGCCATCGAACCTTTGTGCGATTCGCGCGGCCCATATACGTTGAAATAGCGCATGCCAGCGATTTGGCAAGTGGCTTCCGGCAATATGCGACGCACGTATTGATCGAATAAATATTTAGAATAACCGTACACATTAATGGGAGCTTCATTCGCCGGGTCTTCAACAAACGTTGTATTGTTGCCATAGGTTGCAGCGCTCGAGGCATAAATAAATTGACATTCATTATCCAAACAATAATCCAATAAAATTTTAGAGTATTGATAATTGTTGTCGAGCATGAATTTACCATTCCACTCGGTAGTGGTGGAACAAGCCCCTTCATGAAAAATAGCCGTGATGGGTTCTTCAAATTCGTCATATTCCAGCTGCGCAAGAAAATCATCTTTGTCGCAATAATCTAAAAAATCGGCGCCAATTAAATTATGAAATTTTTTGCCATCGGTCAAATCATCGACTACCAAAATATTGTTAATGCCTCGCTGATTTAAAGCATGTACGATGTTACTGCCAATAAAGCCGAAGCCACCTGTTACGACGATCATATTTTTCTCCAGGATTGAGAGGTTAGGATTGAGGATTGAGAGAAAAACGCTATGTCATTCTCATCGCATAGCGATGGGGATCCAAGATTTTTCCATTTGATATGGAAATTCTGGATTCCCGCTTTCGCGGGAATGACGTCCAAATTTTTAATCTCATTCCTCATTCCTCAATCCTCGTTCCTCAATCCTCTTAATTATGCCGCTCGTGGAGCAGCCATCTTTGAACGATAAAATTTTGACTGAACCACCATTTGCCAACACGGCTTTACTGCCAGCGATTTGCTCAACTTTATAATCGCCACCTTTAACTAACACATCGGGCAATACAGCTTCGATCAAACGCTGCGGGGTATCTTCATCAAACGCTACCACATAATCAACTGCTCGCAAACCACTCAACACTTTCATGCGTTCCGCCAGTGGCACAATCGGCCGACTCGGCCCTTTCAAACGTTGCACGGATTCATCTGAATTCACTGCCACAACTAAATAATCACCTAAAGCTTTCGCTTCTTCTAAATACGTAATATGGCCGGCGTGCAAAATGTCAAAGCAACCGTTGGTCATCACCAGCGTTTCTTCCCGTGCTTTGGCTTGTGTGCGTTGCACGAGTAATTGTGCTTCATCGACGATGATAGGATGATCATCATGCCGCGCTGTCGTCGCGCGACGTAATTCCGCCACACTCACGGTTGCTGCGCCCGATTTCGCGACCACTAAACCGGCCGCAACATTCGACAGCATCACCGCTTGTCGCAAAACTAAACCAGCGGCAACTCCA
>JABDGN010000082.1:0-268 GCA_013285995.1 Gammaproteobacteria bacterium | reverse complement strand
GTCATAAACATAAGACCCTGTTGCTTTTGTTTAGCCGCTACGATATGTTCTATGCCATTGACGACTAACTTTTTTCGCAAGTAATCACCGGCGCCCGTGACATCATAGACTTCACGCGCTTGGGTTGGGATACTGAAAGCCGGTTTATTTTTTTCTAACAGCGTCATGCCTTTTTCGCTGCGTGTAATCAACAGGGCTGATAAATTTAATTGCTGCATCAAAGCTTGGCCTTTGCTGATGACTTCGGCTTCGTTCGCGCAATGCCCCA
>JABDGN010000081.1 GCA_013285995.1 Gammaproteobacteria bacterium | reverse complement strand
ATTTTTAAAAGCCTTTCAAGCGGATTTTTTCTTTGATGATCAAACCACCCACTGTGAATCCGCTGCCGAGCATGTCGCAACCGGCCACGTGCCACATGGCGTAACAAATAATAAGTAGTTAGCATATTCGTATTTCACAAGCTTATGACTCATAATGTTATGAGTCATAAGCTTGTGAATCATAAGTTTATGAGTTATACTTATCACCATTATGGATATCACTCTTTCTAAAGGTTTATTCCCGCTGGGCCTTGCTGGCGATCTGGCGTTTTGTAACCGCATCAAAGAACGCGCCATTTTGTTAAACAATATCAAAGCATGTCGGCACACATTAATTTTATCGCCACGTCGCTATGGCAAAACCAGTCTCGCCACGCAAGTCTTGGAAGAACATTCTATCCCTCATGCCAATGTGGATTTTTTACTGGCTTCGGATGAATCAAAAGTTGAAGAATACATTTTGGCGGGTGTCAGCCGCTTAGCTACACAATTGTTGCCTTTGCACAAAAAAGCCTTGCAACAGCTACAAAAATTTATGGCTTCATTAAAACCAAGCATTACCTTTTCGCATGAAGGCGTACGAATCGATTTCACACCCGGCAAAAAATTGAAACAAAACATCCTCGATGCTTTATTAGGTTTGGATAAATTAGCGGCAGCTCAAAAAAAACAAATTGTGTTTTTAATGGATGAATTTCAACAAATTGCTGATTTAAAAGATCACGAAACTTTAGAAGCGGCTATTCGTCACGCCGCAGAGCGTGCAAAAAATACCACCTATATTTTTTCCGGCAGTCATCGGCATATATTGGCGGATATGTTTGACAGCAAAGAACGGCCACTGTATCACCTGTGTGAGCATATGAATTTATCGCGTATCCATGCTGCCGATTACAAACCGTTTTTGCAAAAATTGGCGAAAAAACAATGGAAAATTAACTTGGATGAAATTGCTCTCAATACAATTTTAGAATTGACGCAGCGTCATCCTTATTACGTTAATCTTTTATGTGGTCGTCTATGGCGGGAAACAAAAGCACCGCCTGCAACAGAAATTGAAGCAACCTGGCAAATCCTCGTCGCGGAAGAGCGCAATCGCTTAGCCGATGAATTAAGCATTTTGAGCCCTAATCAACGTGCTGTGTTAGTAACGATCGCGATGCAACCAACCGCTCAACCGACCAGTAGAATCTTTTTAGCGCAAACTAAATTGCCAGCGGCGAGTTATAATCAAGCTTTGAATGTGTTAGAGAAAAAAGATTTGCTGTATCGCGATGATGACAATTTATTGCGGCCGCTGAATCCGGTGGTTGAGTATATGATTAGGGCAAAGCACTAAATCATCACATACCTTAGCGCGTCAAAATACGCAAATTATGACGCGCTAAGGTATACTGCTTTACGCAGATAAATTGGTGCAAACGCTTCTGATTGCGCCATTTCGATTAACGATTCACGAATCAATTCCAGCATCGCGATAAAGGTAACCACCAGACCTGAGCGGCCTTCGGAAGTTTTGAAAAAGCCGACAAAGGGTTTGAAATCCACATCGTTTAATTCATCGAGAATAATTGTCATACGTTCGCGAATCGATAAGGCTTCGCGTTCAATTAAATGGCTGGTTTGTAAATCGACGCGACGCAATACGTCTTTAAACGCTAAAATCAATTCGCGCAAATCTACTTCGGGTAAAGGCCGATCAATGTTTAAATCGGGTAAATCGACGCTGACAGTAAACGTGTCGCGTTCAAGGCGTGGGATTTGATCGAGTTGCTCAGAGGCATTTTTAATTTGTTCATATTCTTGCAAGCGCCGCACTAATTCAGCGCGTGGATCGTCTTCTTCCTCAGCACTTGCTGGGCGCGGCAATAACATGCGCGATTTGATTTCGGCTAAAGTGGCTGCCATCACTAAATATTCCGCCGCTAATTCTAAACGGATGACCGTCATCAGTTCAATGTATTCCACGTACTGACGGGTGATTTCCGCAATCGGAATGTCGAGAATATCGAGATTATTGCGTTTGATGAGATAGAGTAATAGATCAAGCGGCCCGGAAAAAGCTTGCAAAAATACTTCCATCGCTTCCGGTGGAATGTATAAATCGAGCGGCATTGCGTGCATGGGTTCGCCATTGACGAGGGCAATGCGTTCGAGTTCTACTGGTGGAGCAGCTACAATAACTTCTGACATAATATTTATTTTACCTAATTTATACACGAAACAATTAAATCATCCACAAGCATTAAAAAATACTCTGTCGTCATTCCCGCGAAAGCGGGAATCTAGATGTAAGCTGTCGGCTTGTTCGCTTGGTTTAACGCGGGCGGGTCAAGCCCCGCCCCTACAAGCCGACCCACAACTACCGATACAGCAATCCCATCGCGTGCTTCACATCTTGCATCGTTGCACGCGCAGCTTCGCGTGCTTTTTCAGCGCCTTCTGCCACAACGTGCCGCACTAAAGCCGGATTTTTTTCAAACTCTTGGGCCCGCTCGCGCATGGGTTGTAATTCTTTATTCATCGCATCGATAATCGGGCGCTTGCAATCTAAGCAACCAATGCCGGCACTGCGGCAACCTTTTTGTACCCAATCTTTAACATCTTCTCCCGAGTAAATTTTGTGTAAACTCCACACCGGACACTTTTCCGGATCGCCCGGATCGGTGCGACGCACGCGAGCAGGATCCGTCAGCATGGTTTTAATTTTCTTTTCCACCGTTTCAGCATCATCACGCAAATGCACGGCATTACCGTAGGATTTTGACATTTTTCCGCCGTCTAAACCAGGGAATTTCGATTCCGGCGTGAGCAATGCTTGCGGCTCCGGCAAAATTTCTTTGCCGCCGCCATCAAAATAACCTAACAAAATTTCTTGCTCGCTCATATTTAAATTTTGTTGCGCGCTGATTAACGCTTTACCCACGTTTAAGGCTTCGTGATCGCCTTTTTCTTGATAACGCGTGCGTAAATCCACATACACTTGCGAAGTTTTTTTACCAGTTTTTTTCAACGCCGCTTCGGCTTTTTCTAAAAAGTTGGGTTCACGTCCATAAAAATGATTAAAGCGGCGGGCGATTTCGCGAGTGATTTCGATATGTGGTAATTGGTCTTCACCGACCGGCACAAAGGCGGCGCGATACAATAAAATATCCGCGCTCATTAACACTGGGTAACCGAGAAATCCATAAGTGCCTAAATCACGCTCTTTCAATTTTTCAATTTGATCTTTGTAAGTCGGCACGCGCTCGAGCCAACTTAAAGGAATGTTCATGCCCAGTAATAAAGATAATTCCG
>JABDGN010000080.1 GCA_013285995.1 Gammaproteobacteria bacterium | reverse complement strand
ATAGGAATGATACTGCATGACTTTTATAAGACTAAACGTTCAGAGTTAAAATTTCCATTTTCGCCATTACGATCTGCAGCACCACCATCAGCAAATAGCCTCAGCGCAAACGCAAAGACACAGTTTGATCGAGGTGATTTTGGGGGAGCTATTCATTTATGGCAACAAGCAATAACACAGTATTCAGGTAGCGATATAGAGACAGCGAAAGCTGTAGCTTCTTGCCACTGGAATATCGGGGGCGCTTATCGTAAGCTAAATGAGTTTTATAGTGCTCTGCAAGCTTATAACAATTGCTTGTCATGTCTGCAGCAAAGAAAAATTACTACCACTACCGGCACAACTACTGACGATGTAATCAAACGAATAACTGCAGTGCAGAATGAAATTATAACTTCTACTCTATGTCCCCCGCCTCGCATCTAGCTCAACTGCATTTTCTAGATTGAAGCAAGTTTGACTTTAGTGGCTTGCTAAAAGTAGGTTAAAATTTTAAGAAATCCCCGCTAAACCCTTCTGTTCAACTACATTCAATAATTTAAGCGCAATGCCACTAGGGTGTTTTAATCCTTGTTCCCATTGTTTCACGGTTGAAGGCGAAGTATTGAGATGGCGCACAAACAAAGGCTGGCTGGCTTTTTCCCGTAGGCGCAATTTTTTAATTTGGGCAGGCGATAAATCTTTCACTTTGGGCAGACATTTTTCATCAAAGCGACGCATGGTTTTCGCATCGATAACGCCAGCGTCATAAAGATCTTTTGCCATATCATGCAAATTTTCCCGTAGGCTAATATGCCGATATTTTTCTTCTTTATTACACTTCGTATTCATAAATTACCTCTATTAATTCCCCCTTAAATATACTACTAAGTAATATGGTTTTCAACTAAATTTGCTGTCATTCCCGCGAAAGCGGGAATCCAGGCTCAGTCTAGAGCAACCTGGATCCCGGATAATCACTGCGTGATTTCCGGGATGACAAGTAATTACTAATCCTCACAAAATCTGCCACCGATAAATTTTCAGCGCGCAGTTGGGGATCTAAATTTAAAGCAACAAAATCTTCAGCGCTCAAAAAACTTTTGAGCGTATTGCGGATCATTTTGCGTCGCTCTGCGAAAGCAGCTTGCACAACTGCTGCGAAACGTGAGTAATCGTGAGCTTGCAGCGGTAATTGTGCATAGGGAATTAAACGTACCACTGCGGAATTCACTTGTGGCATGGGGTGAAAAGCGGTCGGTGGCACATCTAATAATTTTTCGCACTGACAATGATATTGCAACATTACGCTCAAACGGCCATAGGCATGATGGCCGGGTGTGGCAGTAATTCTTTCCACTACTTCATCTTGCAGCATCACGTGAATATCGCGGAGCAAATTTTTGTATTCCAGCAAATGAAATAATAAAGGCGTGGAAATATTGTAAGGCAAATTGCCGACTACGCGCAGCGAATATTCTTGGTTGGTTAATTGTCGTAAATCAAATTTCAAAACATCGGCTTGATGTACTTTGAGTGCCGGATGTCGCGTTGCCAAATTTTGTAGGTCAGGAATTAAATCAAAATCAATTTCGACCACATCTAAACGTTTGACCTTATCGACTAATAAGTGCGTTAATGCCGCTTGCCCAGGGCCGATTTCTAAAACGTGTTGATCAGTTTGTGGTTGAATACAGGCAATAATATTTTGCAATACAGTTTGGTCGCGTAAAAAATTTTGGCCGAAGCGTTTTTTGGGATGGTGGGGCATGGGTGTAATATTCTCATCTATGGGCTCGTCATCCCGGAAATTGCGCAGCAATTATCCGGGATCCAGGTATTATCCCCGCGAAAGCGGGGACCCAGCATTAAAAAAATCTGGATTCCCGCTTTCGCGGGAATGACGAGATACATTCAAGCAAATAGTCTAATGGAAAAATCAAACAGCATTCAAAATCTCAATCGCAATCTCCAACGCACATTTAAAACTCCCCACCTCCGCTGTTCCTTTACCCGCCAATTCCAACGCCGTACCATGATCCACCGAGGTGCGAATAAACGGCAAGCCGAGCGTCATATTTACTGCGGTATTAAAACCGGCATGTTTAATCACTGGCAAACCTTGATCGTGATACATCGCAACAAACGCATCAAAGTCTGTTAAACGATTGGGTAAAAACGCTGTGTCAGCGGCGAGTGGGCCCATTAAATTTAATCCTTGTGCCCGTAATTTTTCTAGTACCGGAATAATCACTGCAATTTCTTCGCGCCCCATGTGTCCATTTTCACCCGCATGCGGATTTAAACCACACACGCCGATGCGCGGCGCAGTAATGCCAAATTGTGTTACTAAGGCGGTGTGCAGCGTTAATAAAGTGTGCGTTAATTTTTTTGGGGTAATGGCGTGCGGTACTTGTTGCAAAGGCAAATGTGTGGTTACTAACGCGACTTTCATACTTTCGTTTAATAACAGCATCACCGGATTTTGTACTCTCGCAGCGTGAGCAAAAAATTCAGTGTGACCGCTAAACGGAATACCTGCTTCATTGATAATGCCTTTATGCACCGGTCCCGTCACGATGGCGGCAAATTCTTTACTCAAAGCACCTTGTACGGCACGCTCTAGCATTCGCATCACGTGTGGTACATTGGCTATATTGAGTTCGCCGGGTATAACCTTAGCGTCAAGCGGTATGTCCAGCCAATAAATTTTTCCGGCTTCACAATGATCGGGTTGATAAGCAAAATAAGCAAAATCTGGCGGTAAATACGGCTTTATTAAAGACACGTTTCCCAACACGACTAAGGGCATTGGCCAAGAACTTTGCACTAATTGGGCAACTAATTCGGGTCCGACGCCGGCCGGTTCGCCGACGGTGATCGCTATTGCTTTTTGTGGTACCATAAGCCTTTTTTCTCAGGGTTTAATCGATTTAAGGAGTTGGGCTATTTTACGCTTTTTACAAAAATTATGGGCTAAAAAATCAGGTGGTGCGACTTTGCACGGCCAAATTATTCATGCCTCACAACATAAATTAACACCGGCTGATTTTAGTCGCGCAGCTTGCGAAGTTGTGCAACGCTTACAAGCGCGCGGTTATCAAGCTTACATCGTCGGTGGCGGAGTGCGCGATGCATTGTTTGGCAAACGTCCCAAAGATTTTGATGTGGCTACCAATGCCAGACCCGAAGAAGTAAAACGCTTATTTCAGCGCTGCTTTATTATTGGCCGCCGCTTCCGCCTGGCGCATGTTTATATGGGCAGCGAAACGATTGAAGTAGCTACCTTTCGTGCTGATCACAGCAAAGGTTCCAAACATCATGGTGACACCAAAGCCGGCGTCATCATCCGCGACAATGTGTATGGCTCTTTAGAAGAAGATGCTATTCGCCGTGATTT
>JABDGN010000079.1:1921-3428 GCA_013285995.1 Gammaproteobacteria bacterium | reverse complement strand
GCTTGTAATACAGCACTCGCACCACCAATATGATCATTGTCACCATGGCTAATGACTAATTTATCAAGCTGCTTCACACCCTGATAACGTAAAAATGGCACTACCACCGCTTGCCCCATATCATAATCGGCGCTGAATTTTGCGCCGGTATCAAACACCAGCGTATGGTGTTGCGTTTGTACCACGGCACTTAAGCCCTGCCCTACATCCAGCAACGTAAACCACACTTGATTGGCTAAAGGCGCTGCGGGGATAAACCAAATTAATGGTGCAATGAAAAACAAACCTAAATAGCGACACGGTATGCCGCGCGGACTCAGCAACAATAACACACCCATTAGAGCCACAATAATCAACCAAACTTGTTGAGTAAGATGTTGCCAGGATAATTCCGGACGCTGCGCCAAAAAGCTTAAGATCGCCCACACACCGTGCAAACTCCATTCAGCCAGCCATAAAATTTTTGCGCCTAGCCAGGGAAAAATCAGCGTACACCAGGCACCCAATAAACTCAGCGGCATACTGATAAATCCCACCCATGGAATGGCAATGGCATTGGCAAGCGGCGAAACTAATGAAGCATTAGAAAAAAATAAGAGAGTCAGCGGAATTAAACCAATGCTAAGCACCCATTGCATGCGTCCATGTTGCCACCATAAACCGCGCATTTGAAAGCGGCCACTTAAACCAAAAATAATTAAACTTAAAGCGGTAAACGATAGCCAAAAGCTCATTTCCAACACGGCAACGGGATCGATACTCAACACGCCTATCAAGGCTAAGGCTAAACTATGCCAAGCGGTGATTTGTCGGCGTAGTAATACACTTAGCATGAAGACAGTTAACATAATCACCGCGCGTTGAGTAGGAATAGCAAACCCCGCTAAAGCACTATAAATAAAGGCACTGACTAAGCTGCCAAAAGCGGCTAATAAAGGTGTGGCAATATGCAGTGGCGCGCGCGGAATGCGTCGCCAAATAAAACTCAATACTAAAAAGGTAAGCCCTGCAATAAAACCAATATGCAAGCCAGCAATCGCCATTAAATGATTAGTGCCAGTATTTTGAAACACTTGCCATTGCTCAGGCGTAATCGCAAATTTTTCCCCGACCGTCAGCGCATACACAAACGCAGCATCCGGCTTACCGGCTAAATCATGCTGCATATTGTCTAATAAAGTTTGTCGAATACGGTTAATCCATTGATCTTTTAAATGGCTCACTAATAAAGTTTCTTTACCGTCGTTGACAATGTAACCGGTCGCACGAATGCCACTGGCAAATAAAAATTTTTCGGTATCAAAGCTGCCGGGATTGGCTAAGTTATGCGGGCGTTTTAGTTTGACGGTAAATTGCCAAGTATCACCAACCCGAAAATTACGTGGCAGTGTGTCTGGCGGTTGATACCAATTCAAGCGAATTTTAGTTTGTGACGCTTGTCCGTTAAAGCGCGTAAGATTAACTAAGAAAGTACTCATCCGCCCCGCATCAACTGGAATGCTAGCAA
>JABDGN010000079.1:1191-1911 GCA_013285995.1 Gammaproteobacteria bacterium | reverse complement strand
GTTCCAACGACAGTAATCGGTGTATTTTCATATTCTGCTGGTAAAGTCCAGCTAAGAATTTTTTGACTAGCAAAAATAGCGGCAATCGTACCTAATAAAAGCCATATCACTAAAATTAAGCAAAGCCACTTGCGCCATTTAATATAAATCAGCAACAGCACGGCAACAACTGCTAAAAAAGGCCATAATGGTGGCAGAGTAGTAAAAAAATACAGACTTAAAGTGCCTAATAAAAAGCTAAGCGCATAAAGTGGCATGGAGCCCTCGAATTAATAAATTAATTATTAATTCGTATTATAATAATATCAAGTAAAGAAAAGCCAGCAAAATTGCTGGCTTTTTAACTAGTTAGTAACTTATTTTAAGTACTTCCAAGCTTTATTTTCACCGCCTACGTTAAGTGACCAATACAATACGACCAAACCTACCAAGTAAACAATTAAACTTGTTAAAGTCCACCAATGGTAGCTGATATTAATGATCAAGATAATAAGGCCGATAATCGTGTAACCCCACATACCCCAGGCTTTAAATTTTAATAAAGCGGCGGCTGAAACACATACCAGTAATTCCAGCACTGTCAGGCAGTACAATAAATTAGTCGGCAGATGAATATCTGACGATAAACTGGGGCCCATCACTAAATTCAGGACGGCAATCACTAAATTGACAATAAGAATGATCCAGATCCAAATTAATGGAAACGGACCCATCTTGATA
>JABDGN010000079.1:0-1181 GCA_013285995.1 Gammaproteobacteria bacterium | reverse complement strand
GTTTAAGTTAATTACAACAATTTAAAGTATAGACACAAATTTGAAATTATCCAATCATACTGATTAGTTGGAGTTTTCACTCTCAAGCCAACTTTCAATGGCCTCCACAACCTCTACGGGTTTTGACTCGGGGGCATAATGCAAAGCGTCCTCTACTTCAATAACGGTTAAATTGGGTAAATGTTCCCGCGCCCACATGACAGTTTCAATCGTGTTGTTATAACCTGGGATGGCATAAATCATTAACTTAGGCAGTTGAGAAGTTTGTAATTTTTTTGAGTAATCGTCTATTAATTCCGTAATCGGAGTTTTTTTATCGCCTAAAGGCAATTCTTGTAAAAATTGCCAAATCGGTTGTCGATCTTTAGCTTTTGCAAAAGGTTCCCGATAGTGATCCATTTCTTCTTTCGTTAAACGTCGAATAATACCGTGCGGGAAAATTTTTTCGATATATTCATTGCGATCGATAACAGCAGCACGCCCACCATCTTCAGCATTTAACATGGCATGTCGCTCTTGCACTAACAATGACACCATTTCTTTTTTGAGTGGTGGTCGTACATGACCTTCTAAAAACACCAAGCCTTTAATATTATTGGGATGTTGCATCGCATAATGGAAACCGATCACAGAACCCCAGGCATGCATTACTAAGGTAACATTTTTTAAATTCAGCGCTTCAATAAATGCGGTTAAATATTTAATGTGATCAAATACTGTGTATTCAATGTCAGGTTTATCGGACTTGCCCATGCCAATTAAATCTACTGCAATACAACGGCCGTGTTTTTGTAAGGGAGGAATAACATTACGCCACATATAACTCCAGGTAGGGATACCGTGGATAAATAAAATCGGATCACCCTCACCCGCTTCAATGTAATGCAGCTTAGAGCCCAAAACATCTGCCCAATGAGATTTAAAGTTAAAATCACTTGTTATTTCTATACTCATGTTATTTTCTCACGTTATATAAATTTATACCAAACTAAACGGTAGTTTTGTTTTTACCATCAACTCTAGTTTTCAGTCTCTAGCGTGTGTTGGCAATGATCACTCGAGTTAACTAAGTCAGCCAATTCTTTAATGACTACAAATAACATCACCAAATTAATTTCCGTACTGCTTTTTAAAGCATGCACAATCGTTTCCCAACGCGCCACCACTTTTTCATAATGTTG
>JABDGN010000078.1 GCA_013285995.1 Gammaproteobacteria bacterium | reverse complement strand
GCGATTTCAATTACTGATGCCTCAGGCAACGTGGTTTGCGATTTGCCCGGCACGCCGGTTAATTTCGAGCATGCTAGTTTGGTAAAAAATGATATCTATTTTGATGCGGCGCATCAAAATATTGCAGCGACCATTAAAACTTATTATTCAGATGCTGCGATTCATGAAATTTTAGTGCGCTATATATTAATTTTAATTATCGCGATTATTATCAGTGCGGCCATTGTGGCGTTTTTTAGTCGGAAAATGAGCCACTATTTCAGCTCGCCGATTCGCAAACTGTCGGAAACTTTAAGTACGGCTAATTTAACAACGATTACCAAAACGCTTTCCAATACCGGTACGCATTTTAGAGAAACCGATCTGTTGTATTACACCATTAGTAATATGGCGAGCAATTTATTAGAGGCGCAGCAACAATTAGTTGAAAAAGCTAAAAACGATGTCAGTATGCAAATTGCTTCGCAAGTTGCACACGATATCCGTTCTCCCCTCGCCGCTTTAAACAATATGACTGCGAAAGAATTAGCAGCGATTCCGGAAGAACAGCGCAACACCATCCGCAACACAGTTAATCGTATCAATGATATTGCCAATAATTTATTGAGTAAATATAAAACGCAGGAAGCAGTGACTCATCATACTGTCGTAACGGCTGAACATATTGCAAGCTTATTGGAAAGTATTGTGTCGGAAAAACGTGCCCAGTATACAGATAAACCGATTGAAATAGAATTAGAAATTGCTAATGATACACGTGCAGCCTTTGCTAGGGTCAATGCTACCGAATTTAAACGTGCGATTTCTAACTTAGTTAATAATTCTGTGGAAGCCATTAAAAACGAAGGCAAAATAGCCATTAAACTTTGTAGCCATTTTAGTTCACTGAAAATCGAAATTATTGATAATGGTTGTGGTATATCCGATGCAGTGTTGCCCAAAGTATTGGCTGGTGGTGTAAGCATTGGCAAAGTGGATGGCACAGGATTAGGGTTATCTTACACGTTAAAATGTATTGAATCTTGGAATGGTGAGTATGCAATTCAATCACGCGTTAATGAAGGTACTCACTTTGAAATGATTTTGCCTTTAGTCGCAGCGGCAGATTGGTTTTTCTCGCGGTTAACTTTATCGGAAAATAGCACGGTCTTAATTCTCGATGATGATGATTTAATTCACGGTATTTGGGAAAAACGTTTTAAAGAAGCGTTAGTCGGATTTGATGATATCACTGTGCACCACTTCCGCGATCCACAAGCTTTAATTGCTTATTGTGAACAACATGGCAAAGATAATACTCAATTTTTGGTTGATTATGAATTGATTGGCCATAAATTAAATGGGCTTGATGTCATCAAACAATTAGGTATTGCAGAGCAGGCTGCATTAGTAACGAGTCGTTACGATGATAAAGAGGTGCAAAGTGCTTGTAAAATATTAGGTGTTAAGATTGTGCCTAAAGGTTTTGCAGTTTACATTCCGATTGACATTGTTTATGCTCATCCGGATTTAATTTTTATTGATGATAGTGTGTTGCTGACTGACAGTTGGAAAAATTTAGGTGAAGTGGTCGGTAAAAAAGTTGCCACGTTTACGCGGGTGAAAGACTTTATGACAGCGCGGCATCAATATCCAAAACTCACGCCCATTTATATTGATTCGGAGTTAGGTTCAGGTATCAAAGGCGAAGAAGTCGCTAATACTTTGTTTGAAGAAGGTTTTACAATTATTTATTTAGCGACTGGCCGTGAAAGAAATTATTTCCCAGAGATGCCGTGGATCAAAGAAATTGTTAGTAAAGAGCCGCCGTTTAGTTTGGATTAACCAACTGGAACATTCCTATGACAACTTTAGGTGAGTAGTAAAATCAATGTCGCCCTATGTTTTTTAATGCAATATCAATTTTATATTAATATTAGTGGGCAATTTTGCTAAATTTTCCTCCCTTTTGGGCTTTATTTTGGGCATCTATGAAATTAACAATAACGAGGTTTTTGCTTTTACTCAATCTGCTACTACAATGAAGTTCGAAAGGATATTTGAAATTATAATAAGGACACGGTGATTGAGCTTAAAATTAACCTGGATTGCACTTAAAATCGAAGTTTATGTTAAGCTCGGTTAAATAAATAAACTTTAAAATATTAATTATCAGGAGATAAAAATTATGAAAAAAGTTCAATACGAAAACGTTGTCGCTGGACCAATCGTACAATTCTGTTACATGAAAAAAATTTAAGGTCTAAGGTAATTTATTGGATCTTGCTCTCTAGGCTTGTGCTGCTTAAGATTTGCTGTTTTTTAAGCATAAATTTGGAAAGGAGGTAGCTCTTTGGTTAAAAAATATGTTAGCCCTTTTATATTCTTCTTTCTTGAGAAAGGTCGGGTTGTCGTGTGGGATTATAAAAATCACCAACAATTTGAGCTGGAGCAGAGTTACTTTGAAAGGTTATCTGCTCTTTCTCAAGGAGATGAAACAGATAGTCCTATTGATAAAGAATTGTTTGAAGCTAATATGATTTTTTACTCTGATGTAGATATTGAGTGGGGGTGGGATATGCTCTCCAAAATTTTTCATATCGGCACCCAAGACATTCCTCTCGCATATAATACTAGTGAGCCCAAACAGTTTATTCAGAATTATATGGAGTTTTGTGAAAAAGTTTCAACAGACATTCCATGTATGTTTACAGAAAAGATTGGTGTAAAGCATACTCTACCCCCGCCTAATTGCTCTTTATTTTCAACAACGGATCTTTGGTCTGTTTTGCAACGACGAAAAACTTCTCGCTCATTTACTGGAGAATCTGTATCATTAAATATAATTAGTACCTTGCTGTATGCTGTTTTTGGTAATATTCATCCGGAATGGGCTGACTTAACAGAATATAATCTCTCTGATCTTAGTTATCGGAAATCGTCTCCTTCAGCCGGAGGGCTGCATCCAAGCGAAGCATATTTAGTCGCTTTGAATGTGCAAGATATTGAACCAGGTGTGTATCACTATGAGTCTCATACTCACTCTCTTACCTCTATTAGAGAAAATAAAGACATTCCTAAACTCGGCCCTCTACTAGCGGGCCAGAGTTTTGCTGAAAGGCTGTCAGCTGGAATTTTTATCACAGCAAGGTTTGAAAAAAGTTGGCATAAATATAAACATTCGAAGGCGTATAACCATATTTTGTTGGACATCGGACATTTATCACAGACTTTTCAATTATGCGTAACTGCTATAGGCCTGTATCCATGGTTGACTGCTGCATTTTCGGAAAAACAAGTTATTAAATTATTAAAACTAGAAGGAACTAGTGAATATCCGATGTTCTTTGTAGGGGTTGGAAAAGGTGATGGTCACAGCCTGAGTCAAGAAATGCGAGAATACTTGCGGAACTAGCTCGAATAGGTAAAATCATGCGTAATTATCTGAAAATTTTATGCCTCTCAGCTTCAATAATTTTAGGATTATCTTTCTTCAATAATCTTCAAGCTGGTCCCCAGCCACAAACTCTAAGAGTTGCTATTTTAGATAGTCCTAATATGCCGCCCAAATTATGGACTTGGTTGCAATATGAAAAATCTTACTTGCGTGGTCTTACGATAGCTAAAAA
>JABDGN010000077.1 GCA_013285995.1 Gammaproteobacteria bacterium | reverse complement strand
AATGATGCGGCGCAATTTAAAACACGGCATGTGGCGCGGTATTGCGATTGGTGTTGGAGCTTCGAGTGCCGATGTGTGTTATTTATTGCTGATGTTATTTGGTTTGTTGCCGCTGTTAAAAACTGCGCATATTTTGCACGTTATCGGAGTCTTAGGCGCTCTGCTATTAATTTGGTTTGCTTACAAAGCGATTCGGGCCCCTAAGCCACAAACTGAAAGCAATGATAATGACAAATCGATTTTGCACTGTTTATCAAGCGGGTACTTAGTTGCGTTATTAAGCCCGTTTAATATTGTGTTTTGGATTTCAATGGCAACACAGTTGGGAAATATCCTTGGACAAAGCACCCTATTAGATTACTTCTTAGCTTGCGTGGGATTTTTTTGCGGCACTGCATTATGGTTTGTAACACTCAATATCATCGTGCATCACACGCGACATTATTTAGGCGGTAAAGTGAGCCGGGCTTTGAACATCATCGGCGGTGTCGTACTCATCGGTTTCGCAGTTTATACTCTCGGCTATATCTTCTTTTGATCCGAAATTAAAATCCCATAAATTTCTATCCATCAGTTGGCTCGGCTGGATACTTTGCATGGCGTGCAAAATATTACTCGGTACTTTGGGATTTTCTAAGGCTAATTGATCGATTAACTTACGTACTTTCACGCGCATTAAATTTTCTTGCGAGCCACATAAATTGCAGGGAATAATTGGATATTGTTGCAATTTGGCATAGGCGATGATGTCGTTTTCTTGGCAATAACTTAAAGGCCGAATCACGATATGTTTTTTATTATCGGATAATAATTTCGGTGGCATCGAACGAATTTCGCCGCCGTATAAAATTGACATTAACAAAGTACGCACTAAATCATCGCGATGGTGCCCTAACGCCACTTTGTTAAACCCATTTTCTTCCGCATAACGATAAATCGCGCCGCGACGCATGCGTGAACAGAGCGAGCAATAAGTTTTACCTTCCGGAATTTTTTCTTTGACGACGGAATAGGTATCTTGCTTAATAATTTCGTAGGGAATTTTTTTATCGGTCATGAAAGCCCGCAACCCAGAATCATCCCAACCGGGTTGGCCCTGATCCATGGTTAAGGCTTGAATAGTAAATTTACCATGCGCTTTTAATTGCAATTTGCGCAAAAGAGTAAGCATGGTAAAAGAATCTTTACCGCCGGACACGCACACCAACACCTTGTCGCCAGTTTGGATCATTTTGTAATCTGCGATCGCTTTACCAGTGTAGTGGAGGAGCTTTTTTTCGAGTTGGTGGAGGGACATTTTAAATAATAAAATTAACCATCAGCAAGATGTTTATGTAAGATGCCCGACAAAAAATCTTCCCATGGCAAACCTACTTTAAGCGCTTTTTTCTTTGCTTTTAGCACATCTTTTTTTGTTACATGTAGAACGATTTCTTCACCTTTTTCAATCCAATCTAGAAGTTCTTGTTCTTCAGCATCGAGCTTATAAAATTTAGTAAGCATTTTGAATCTCACTATACTCTTAAATTGCCAGCAAGATATTTATGCACTACGCTGGATAAAAAATTCTCCCACTCTAGCCCTTCTTGCAAAGCTTTTTCCTGCGCTCTATTTATATCTTTCAAACTTAATTTAAGACGAACTGATTTCATTCTATTGATATTTGCAGTTGCGATTTTTTGAATACGACGCATTTCTCGTTTAACATTGGGTACACTTTTAAGCGTTCCTTCTTCAAGCGCTTTTTCAAGCGCATCTAAGGTTTCTTGTTCTTCTTGATCTAAAACATAATTAAACTTCTTTGGCATATTCATTACCCCCTCGCAAATAATATTTGGTTGCTTTACGACTAAAATAGGCGGTTTTTAAAAAAAGTTTTTCAGTATCTTCAACACAAGGTACTACTAAAATATACTCTTCTTCCCAATCAATCATTAAAAGTTTTTGATGTGCGTATTTCTTCTGTGGGTGTGGCACAAAATCTAGCAATTGACCTTTATGTATAGCGAGCTCAATTGCTTCAAAGCTAATGTCACGTTCAAGTTGCAATTGACGATTTTTCTCTTCGCTCCATTCTAAACGTTTTGTTAATCTCACAACCTTAGCCTGCTTAATTTAACTGTGAATATTATAGCATAAAATCAAATGTGCTGAAACTTCACCCGCCCCGTCAATCGACAAAACAATTCGTAAGAAATAGTTTCAGCGTGAGCTGCCACAACATCGGCAGATAATCCTTCCCCCCACAAAATTACTTCATCGTCAACAGCAGGATTTTCAATCGAGCGTAAATCAATGCTAATGGTATCCATCGACACACGGCCAATAAGGCTCGCTTGTTGACCATTAATTAAAACCGGCGTGCCAGATTTAGCATGGCGTGGATAACCATCGCCATAACCTATCGCGACGACACCCACCGGCATGTCTTCCGGGCAAACCCAATGACCACCATAACCAATCGCGCTGCCTTTTTTAAAATGACGAATCGCGATGAGTTGCGAACGTAATGTCATCACGGGTTTTAAATTAAATTGTTGTGCGGAAAGATGCGCAAAAGGTGATGCTCCGTAGAGCATGATGCCGGGTCGTACCCAATTATCCTGCGTGGCGCGATTTACTAAAATACAAGCGGAGTTGGATAAACTTTTTTCGTCTTCCCAGAATTTAACCACTTGAAGAAATTGTTGCGTTTGTTCTTGAGTGAGAGTGTCTTCTTTTGCATCTGCGTTGGGGAAATGGGTTAAAAATGTTAGGGGTTTTTGCACCAACTCACACTGCATTAAACGCTGATACGCGGATTCTGCTTCTGCTGGTAAAAATCCTAAACGATGCATACCGCAATCGAGTTTGAGCCAGATTTTTATTTTTCCACGTCGTTCCCGCGCGAGCGGGAAGTAGGTCGGCTTACGAGAGATTGCGAAGCAATCGAACAAGCCGACATCAACTGGATCCCCGCCTTCGCGGGGATGACGATATTTTTCAAGCAGTTCCAACTGGAATTCGCTGTGCACAACCGCATCCAAATCATGCTTAATAAACGACTCTAATTCTTCAGCATTTAAAAACCCCGTCATCACTACTATTTTTTGCTTAATCCCTGCTTCACGTAAAGCTAAAGCTTCTTCCAAACGCGCCACACCTAAACCCTCTGCACTTTGCAACGCTTTTGCAACAGCAATTAAACCATGCCCATAGGCATTGGCTTTCACCATCGCCAATATTTTTGCAGCAGTATGCTGGCGCACGATGGCAAGATTATGCTGCAAAGCGGAAAGATTGATTTGGGCGAGGGGATAATTCATGCAACCGCTTTTAGCTCAAAAGTGACATCGACTTTGGCGAGCATTTCGAGTAATTTATCGATAGTGAATAACTCAATACGGCCATTTAAAAGTTTACTGATACGAGGTTGATCAACATCAAATACTTCAGCTGCCTCGCTTTGAGTTAACTCATGTTCCGCAATATATTTCTCAATTTGCAGCATCAATTGCGAGCGCATTTTCAAATTTTCTGCTTCAAATTTAGGAAATCCCAAATCCTTAAAAACATTGCCGGATGATTTTGTTCTGGTGGTCTTCATGTATTATATTATGACAGAATTGACATAATTTGCAAGGGCATTTTTTTAATGCCCCGCATAATAATT
>JABDGN010000076.1 GCA_013285995.1 Gammaproteobacteria bacterium | reverse complement strand
TAAGCGGCGTTTTAACCAAGGTTTTTTTGAATTCGTTATCTGACTGAAAACGCGCGTGAGCCAAATTTGCGGCACGAGGTATTGGCTGATGATGAATAATCGTTTCAAAGTAGGGATATTTTACCATATTAGTAGGTCGGCTTACGAGAGCTTGACATAAGTCAAGCGAACAAGCCGACATCAATTTCCGCGTCGGCTTGTTCGTTTCGCTATCGCAAAACTCTCGTAAGCCGACCTACTTTCCACTTTCGTGAGGACGACGGCTCACAGGCCGCTTAAGATCCGCTGATACGCCTCCAAGCGCTGCCCGCTGATTTTACCTTCCTCAACCGCCGCCGCAATTGCGCAGCCCTTGGCTTCTAAATGCTGGCAATTGCGAAATTTACATTGTCCTAAAAACGGCGCAAATTCTTCAAAGCCTCGTTCTAATTCTGCTTGGTTGATGCCTTGCATGGCAAATTCCCGCACGCCGGGTGAGTCAATAATCATGCCCCCGTGCGTCAAATGATATAAGCGCGCCGTGCTGGTGGTATGTTGCCCTAAGCGCGAACGATTTTCTGAAAGTTGACCTATCCGAATGGTTTGTTCCGGCAATAAATGTTGCGTCAGCGAAGATTTACCCACGCCTGACAAACCCGTAATCACCGATATTTTATCAGCTAAGGTAGCAGCTAATAAATCCATGCCTTTTTTTTCAAGCGTGCTGACAAATAGCACCGGCTTATTCAGTGCGGTATAAATTTTATAAAAATCCTGTTTGTCGCTTAATTCTGCAGGCGTGAGCAAATCGGCTTTATTAAATACAATAATAGCGGGTACTTTTTGTAAAGCGGCTAACACGAGTGAGCGATCTAAAATTTGTTCCGAACGTTGTGGCTCCGATGCAACTACAATAATAATTTGATCCACATTGGCGGCAATCACTTTACTTTCGCCGGCTTTGTTTTTGCGCCATAAACTGCTGCGGCGCGGTTCAACCGCTAATACGACACCGGTCGTTTGAGCAGCATCTTCAATTTGCCAGGCGACTTGATCACCCACAACCAATGATAAATTTTGTCGCGGTTTGCAGTAAAATACTTTGCCATTTTCATTTTCCACTTCTACGCTGGTGCCAAAGTGGGCAATCACCAGGCCGGATAAAGCCTCAGCTAAATGGGTGTTTTGCAGTGCTTCAATGCGCTGCTTTTGCTGATCGCTTAAAAGTCGTTTTGCCATGCTTCATTCTACCAAAACTTGAGGTATACTGATCAAAATTAAAGTAGGTCGGTTTACGAGAGCTTAGGCGAATGCCTAAGCGAACAAGCCGACAAAGTATGATGAACACTTCCTTAAACTTCGATTCCCAACAACTAGCCCAATTTCCCAGCGAAATTGAAAATCTTGCTGAGTTGGAAAGTTTAAGTTTATACGATAACCAACTAAGCCAATTGCCTGATACATTATCAGCGGCAAAGAAGTTACGAGTTATCAATTTATCGGCTAATCAATTTACCCAATTACCCGCCGTCATTGAAAAATTATCTGCACTTAGTACGCTCGATATGAATGGCAATCAATTAAGCGATTTGCCGCAGACATTGAGTCAATTGCCGCTCGATCAGTATTTATACCTGGCGGATAATCATTTTGAAATTTTACCTGTTGTGGTGTGTGAGTTAAAAAAATTAAAATATTTAAATTTTGCCTCTAATCAAATAAAAACTTTACCTGAGAAAATGGGGCAGTTAACTGAGCTCATTGAATTGCGCCTGTATCATAATCAATTAATTACTTTGCCTGAAACCATTGGCCAATTAAAGGCGTTAAGAGAATTGCATCTTGATCACAATCAATTGCAAGCTTTACCTGATTCAATAGGCCAGCTGAGCGCATTAAAAATTTTAAATTTAAGAAATAATAAATTGTCGACATTACCGGCTACTATTGGCCGGTTGCAGCAATTATTATATCTTGACTTACGACAAAATGATTTGCGTGAATTACCGGCTGAATTACAAAATTTATCATGCTTAGAAAAATTAGATTTACGTTTGAATCCTCATTTGCAATTGCCGGTCTGGCTTAATAAACTGGAACAACAGGGCTGTATTATTTGGAGATAAATGTGCTAAAACTACAAAATCTAAAAATTTCTCAAGGTTTTTTCATTTTTATTATTGTGTGGATGAATGTGCTCACACCCCTTTCACTGGATGAATACACTCCCTCCCTTCCCGCTATTTTGCAGAGTTTGAATTCCAGTACGGTGCTCATGCAACTAACGGTTACTTGTTACATGATTGGAATTTTTATTTCGCAGCTGTTTATGGGTGTATTATCCGATCGCTATGGACGGCGACGTACTATTTTATGTGGTATTCCCATTTTCATGTTGGGCAGTATTTTATGTGTTATCAGCCACACTAGCACCATGCTCCTTGCCGGACGAGTTCTGCAAGGCCTCGGGATAGGTGGAGTGGGTGTGATGGCAGGTGCTGTTATTGCAGATGCTTTTGAGGGTGAAGATGTTCAGCGTGTTGGTGGAATAATGGGAACAGCGTATGGATTTATAGCCCTTGCGGCGCCTCTCATTGGTGGATTAATTCAAGATTTTTTAGGTTGGCGTGCTAATTTCGGATTCTTATTACTCATTGCAATTTTTTCTTATTTATTAGATTTATTTTTCTTGCCTGAAACACATCAAACTTCGGAACGTCACACTATCTCTTTATCCAATCTTATAAAAAGTTTTAAGCACGTACTAACACACCGTTACTACATGTTATCAGCTATGTGCTTGGCGCTTAGCTGGTCCAGCTGCGTCATTTTTGCGGTGATGGGTCCTTTTCTGGTAGAAGAAAAGTTGGGTTACAGTGCCTCTCAGTATGGATTGTTTGCTTTGTTAATTGGATTAGGGTTTCTGGTTGGGAGTACGTGCTTTACTTTCGGATTAAAACGCATCGGGATCACCGGATTGAAATATGTGGGAATTATTTTAATGCTCAGCATGGGTTTGATATTATTGATTTTACCTGCCATAGGTTATTTCAATATAGTGAGTGTGATGTTGCCGGTATTTTGTTTTATGATCGGTGCCGGAATTTGTTTCCCTCTTTTTTACAGCGCCGCCATGGCAGCGGTGCCAGAATATTTAGGGATTGCCAATTCTTTAATTGGTGCGCAATGTATGGTTTGGGGTTGCTTCGTCACTGCCATTATCACCCAACTCCACGCGCACTCTATTTTTGCGATGGCTAGCGTTTATTTAGGCGTAAGCATTGTGCTGGCATTAGTATCCGCTATACCTACATGTCGCAAATAAAAAATGCAAGAAAGTTGTGCTAATCTAGCACTCTGCTAAACTTATTTTTAATATTTAAAAGAGGAGAAAATCGTATGCACTACGCTATCGTTTCCGGCAGCGTCCGCGAAAAAGCACAATCTTATAAAGTAGGTGAGTGGATTAAACATGTTTTAGAGCAAGAATTATCGGTAGGTGAAGTGTATCACTTAGCGTTGAATCGCCAGCCTATACCTAATTGGGAAGACGGCATACGCGAAAAGGGTGATGACTGGAATGAAACCTGGCGCGAAGTATCGCATAAATTAAGAAAGATGGATGCGTTTGTGATTGTTTGTCCGGAATGGAATGGCATGATTCCGGCAGCTTTAATGAATTTTTTTCACTTGTGTACGCAAATGGAGTTAGCGCATAAACCCGCCTTAATTGTGACGGATTCAGTGGTAGATAATGGCGCTTACCCCGTCGCCGAATTGCGTATGATGACCTATAAAAATACGAAGATTTGTTATATTCCAGAGCATGTGATTGTGC
>JABDGN010000075.1:2986-4141 GCA_013285995.1 Gammaproteobacteria bacterium | reverse complement strand
AGCTAATTTAACATCTTTTAATAACATCCCATATAATTTTGCTGCGATAGAATATTGCTGTAGATACTGTGGCTCTTCCATTTGAAAAAACTGTAATAACTCCTCCATCTCTTCACCAAAAGCAGATCTGTTTTCTCTAATAAATCCTTTTATCCGCTTCCAATATATACCTAGTTGCTCTACAACTGTTGCGTTAGAAAATTGCCGAGTTCGTAATACATTTAGAAACTCAGTAAAAACTTTTTGTCCTTCTTTTATCTTTTCATTATTTTGCATAGCAACTCTTCTACGGGTTCCTGTGGGAGATATTGGCGCAGTCAAACGTTGCTTCCTCGCTTGATTTTGCTTTTGCCAGCGTGCCGCCTCCCTCTGGCGTTTCTGTGTCCGAGTCTCTCGTTGCAGCATGTTTGTGCCCACTAACGATAGAGGCACAGAAGGTTGAGGTGAAGCTAAATCTAAGGGAGTTGTAGGTATTTCTTCTACAGGCAGAACATTCATACTTTCATAGTCGATAGTAAAATGATCAATAAACGCTTGCGCTAATTGCATATCTTTTAACAAATAACTAAAAACTCTTGCCAAATAAGGATTAGAAACCTGGCAAGCAACCATTTTATTGGCTACATATCCTAATAAAACTTGCCGTTGCCCCAAACTAAAAAAACTTGGATCTTTATAAGAATCTCTGATTTTCTGCCAAGCGAATTTAGCATCTGCAACAGGCCGATGAGAAGATAAAGAATCGTCTAATCGTACAATAAATTCACTATAAACATACATGGTCGTATAAGAAGCTTGCGCATTTATAGCTGCAACATCAGGTGGCTTATTACTGTAAAAAGGTTGAGAAAAATTGGCTAATAGCAATACTTCCGCGGCAAAATCGATATCTTCTAATAAAGCAGCATGGATTTCTAATAAAAAATGATAGATATGTGAGTGGTTCATCGCTCTTAATTCAAATAACTTCGCGCGCGCGAAAATTAATAAATCTTCTAATTGGTTTTGAAAAACAATTTTATCTTTTCTAACAAAGGCTACGAATTGTTGCCATTGTTCCTTTAAAGAATCTACAGGTTCTGTATAACCGTGACAGCATTGCTTTTGGAGCATCAGCTTAAACTCGGTAAAAATGGTCCTTGCTTGCTGTAATTC
>JABDGN010000075.1:0-2976 GCA_013285995.1 Gammaproteobacteria bacterium | reverse complement strand
AGAGGGGTTGGTGAAGGCGGACGAGGCGAAAGTGGTGGCGATGGCAAATGCGAAGGTGAAGGTGAAGGTGGTGGCGAATATTCAGAATACATATTATTCTCATAAAAAAATTTATTATCTTTTTTAAGAGTAGCAGATATTTTTGAAATTGCTGTTTATATAAAGTTTTCTGCTAAGCTTGACAAAACAAATAGGGGATTTAACATTTCCTTAAGCTACACCTGTTAGGCTTATCTTTAGATAAGTTTAATAAAAATAACGGTGAATCTATCGTGTACCATCCTGCCTTTGCTGTTTCACCAAAACTCTATTCCATTGTGCTAATTGATCTTTATAATACGGTGACGAAGAGTAATAACTATGGTAATCCATCAGCTTTTATAGCTCCTTTTATTGAAAAACTTAAACAATTTTGCCAAACAGAAAACATACGTGAAGTATGGGGATTTACGATAACAAACATAAATGATGCTGAACAGGGAAAAGTACCTCCACCACTCGGTTATCTAACCATGCGAGCCATCGGCACTCACCTCTTAACTCAAGGATTACCTTTTAAAGGATCTATTACTCAAATAGATCTTGTTCGGCCATCTCCATCTCCAGTGTTAGGTTCTGGCTCCGAACTCTTTTTTAGAAATTTTTCATTAACTGATGATGAAAAGAAAAAGCTAATTTCTATCGGAAGCGTGGCTAGCAAACAAAATTACTATCATCTAAAAGGCCTCATGTATACCCAAGTACGACGCTATCTTCGACCCGATGTACAAAAAATCTATTATTTTGATTGTTCTCTGGAAAATATTTTAGATGTTGCACAGACACATTATCGTTCTGACACTGATGGTATAGTAGAACTTAAAACAGTTTATACAGGTGAACTTAATCTTATCATTAGAAAATTAGATGAACTAGAAGAACGTTTTAACTCTTACAAAATAAAGAAAGAAGCCGAAAAAATAAAAGAGAGATATCTTGTTATAATCAGATGTTTTTATAAAAAAGGGAAATTTATACCTGTTCCAAGTGATCTACTAGCAGCAGCCCAACAAAAAGCACAGAAAGTACCAGCTTTGGATCTATCTAGCTTCCCACAAAACGTAAAAGATTATAGTCCATCTCCTTTTGTACTCATGCCTCTGATACTGGCAAAGATGCCAAAATTACCTAGACCTCAAAGTACAGCAACGCTAACAACACTCTCTTTTTCACTCGGACAAATAATTCTAAAAAAAGCACGGAAAAGCTCCCTTACTCAATTATCTGACTTTACTTCAGAAATAGAAAAAATTCGCTCTTCCTATAAAGCAGAATTCATCGACCCAAGAATAAAGTTAGCACCTTGGGAATCAGCAATTGAGGATTTACTTTTTTAAATAAATCGCTTCAAAACTCCAGATCTAACCCCGATTGCAATTTTTTTAATTCTACTTTAAACAAATTTTTCACGCGTTCTAAACTTTGTGCATTATCGGCCTCAAAGCGCAGTACTAAATTGGGGGTGGTATTGGAACAACGCACTAAACCCCAGCCATCAGGAAATTCAACCCGTAAGCCATCGATGGTAATTTTTTTGCCGTTAGGAAAATTACCTTCTTTAACGAGGCGCTCAACAAACGCAAATTTCGTGTCATCACTCATGTGGATATTAATTTCCGGCGTGCTGATATCGTACGGGATTTTGTCGAACACTGCGCTCGCACTGTCGGATTGTTTGGCTAAAATTTCTAATAAGCGCGCGCCGGAATAAATACCATCATCAAAGCCAAACCAACGTTCTTTAAAAAAGAAGTGTCCACTCATTTCACCGCCTAATAAAGCGCCACTTTCATGCATTTTATTTTTAATCAGTGAGTGCCCAGTTTTCCATAAAATCGGTTTGCCACCATGCTCACTAATAACAGGCCCTAAATGGCGTGAGCATTTAACGTCGTAAATAATATTCGCGCCTGGATTACGGCTTAAAATATCGATGGCAAATAACATCAATTGGCGATCGGGAAAAATCGCTTCGCCTTTGTCGGTAACAAAACCTAAGCGATCGGCATCGCCATCAAACGCTAAGCCGACATCGGCTTTAACCGCTTTTACCTTGGCAATTAAATCGGCTAAATTTTCGAGTTTGCTGGGGTCGGGATGGTGATTGGGGAAATGGCCATCCACTTCACAAAATAATTCAATCACCTCGCAGCCTAATTGTTTGAATAAACGTGGGGCAATTTCCCCCTCTACGCCGTTACCACAATCAATTACAATTTTCAAAGGCCGGTTTAATTTCACGCCCTCGGTAATGGTTTTAATATAGCGATCGACAATATTTTCTTGCGTATAACTACCCTGCCCCTGGCTTAAATTTTGCGTGTGTATGCGTTGATACAATTCCTGAATTTCTTGCTCAGCTAAAGTTTCACCCGCCACTACAATTTTTAAACCATTATAGTTAACTGGATTATGGCTGCCCGTTAACATCACGCCGGATTGGGTATTTAAAATTTTGGTGGCGAAATATAAAATCGGAGTCGGCGTCATGCCGATATCAATAACATCCACGCCGCTGTCTTGCAAGCCTTGGCTCAAGGCTTTCGATAAACTGGGGCCCGATAAACGTCCATCACGTGCAATGATCACACTGCGCTGCCCTTTTGCCTGGGCCTGACTGCCGATCGCTAATCCAATGCTGTAAACATTATTTTCGGTGAGCATGTCTTCGACCGTGCCACGAATATCGTAGGCGCGGAAAATGGTGGGGGGGATGGAGGGATTAACAGAATAATTTGACATATAAAAATTTTACCTTATTACAACTGCACGTCATTCCCGCGAAAGCGGGGAAGTAGGTCGGCTTACGAGAGATTGCGAAGCAATCGAACAAGCCGACAACCCATGCTGACTTTCTGGATTCCCGCCTTCGCGGGAATGACGAGTTATGAGATCTTTAATAGCTATTATCGTGACAGATAAAAATTTGTTTTTACT
>JABDGN010000074.1 GCA_013285995.1 Gammaproteobacteria bacterium | reverse complement strand
TAGGCTAAATATAAAAATAATAAAAGTAATTCTGAGGTTAAGCGTGCATCCCAAATCCAAAACGTGCCCCACATCGGTTTGCCCCACAATGAACCGGTGATCAATGCTAAAGCTGTCATCGAAGCGCCTAAGGGCGCCGCACTGCGTACCATAATGTCGGCTAATTTAATGCGCCAAATTAAACTGACCAAAACACAAATAGCCATCGCGACATAGGTTAACATCGATAAAAACGCACTCGGCACATGCACATAGATAATCCGAAAGCCATCGCCCTGTTGATAATCAGGGGGTGCCAATAATAAGCCACCGATTAAACCATAGGCAAACAATAAAATGCTTATGACCGTTAAATACGGTAAACATTTACCGCTAAACCAGTAAAACCATTGAGGAGATGCGAATTTATGCCAATTCATGTTTCTACTCCAATCCGTAAAGCAAAGGCTATCACCCACGGTGCTATGCCAATCGCCAACACTGCAAACGCCGCTAAAATGGCTAATTCACCACTCACCGGCAAATGTTGCTCACTGGCAAACACTGCACCGGTGGCAAAAATTAATACCGGCACTAACAAAGGCAATAATAATAAGGGCAATAAAATATTGGCATTGCCGCGCAAACTCACGGTAAGCGCTGCCATGATGCCACCAAATAAACTTAAAATCGGCGTACCGAGTAATAAAGTTAATAATAATACCCAACAACTGTGTGCAGGTAATTGAAAAAATAAAGCACTCAGGGGTGCGATAATAATTAACGGCAATTGATGCGTGAACCAATGCGCCGCAATTTTTGCAGCGACTAATAAACTTAAAGCAGTAGGCTGTAATAACAATTGTTCTAAACTGCCATCTAAGTAATCTGAGCGAAATAGTTGTGGCAAGGATAATAAACTCGCCAATAAAGCTGCCACCCAAATCACGCCCGGTGCTATGGCTACCAATAAATTTTTATCGGTGCCGATGGCAATCGGAAATAAACTCACCACCATCACAAAAAATAACAGCGGATTCAGCCACTCGCCCGGCGTGCGTAAAATTAATTTTAGATGATAGTAAAGTGTACGGTAAAACATTAAATCCCCCCAAAAATCCCCCCTGCCCCCCTTTGCAAAAGGGGGGGATCCCTTTTTCAAAAGGGAGATTCATTCAATAAAGTGATCGTTTTTACTTCAATGGTAGATAAATCTAACGTTTGATGGGTGCTAAAAATAATCATGCCACCTGCTTGTAAATGTTGTTGCATAGAACTTTGCCACAGTTCGCGGCCCGCGACATCTAAAGCGGTTAAAGGTTCATCCAATAACCAGATCGCACGCTGTTGCAATAATAAACGCGCTAGTGCGACGCGCCGTTGTTGACCAGCCGATAATTGCTGACATAACACATCGCCATATTCCTGTAGTTTCAATTCTTTCAATATCGCTGCAATGTGTTTTTTATCCGCTTGCGTGGTCAAACTACAATTTTCGATGGGCGTTAAACCTGCTTTAATGCCAGGCAGATGGCCGAGATAACTTAACTGAGCATAATAACTGCTACGATCTTCTAAAATAGCACTCTCATTGAATAACACTTCGCCTTCGGTGGGGGTTAACAAACCTGCCAGAATCCGCAACAAACTGCTTTTGCCACTGCCATTTTCACCGCTGATTTGTAAAGCTTGGCCATTTCTTAATTCGAAACTTAAATTCTCAAATAAGCACCGCTCATCGCGCCAGCAGCTTAAGGATTGAGCAGTAAGAGTGGAAGTAGAAAAAGTTGGCATGGAAACACGCAGAATAAAACCGGGAAAAATACTACCATAATTTGCAGCAAAAAGCTTGTAAAAGCTCTAGTATATATGATATACTCAGAACGTATATCTATGATCCTAGAAAACGCGATTCAACTGCGCTTTCTAGGATCATACTTCAAATGAGACATGTTATATGGAAAGAGTCCTTATTTCCTTACCTGAGCAATTAGTTAGTCGTTTAAGAGCGGCCATTCCGGCACGTAAGCGCAGCCAGGTTATCCGTGATTTAATCGAAAAAGAAGTCAAGTTACGTGAGCGCTCTCTCTATGAATGCGCTTTAGCGGTTGAGAAAGACAAACAATTAAACAAGGAAATGGCTGATTGGGATATCACTTTAGAAGATGGTCTAAAGGAGCTTTAGCATGCAGAAAAATAAGCCTATTGAACGAGGTGATATCTACTGGGTAGATTTAAATCCTATCCGCGGCTCTGAAATCAATAAATTACGTCCTTGCGTCGTTATCACAGCCAATCCGCTTAACCAGGCTCGTCATACAATAGTCGTTATCCCCTTATCAAGCTCTGCTAGGGCGCGCCCTCCTATTGTTATTGCAGTAAATTGCTTAGAGAAAACAGCTACCGCCGTATGCGATCAAATCAGAGCAGTTGATAAAAGTCGCTTAGTTAAATATGCTGATCGACTTCATATCAAAGATATTACCGCTATTGAAGAAGGGCTACGGCAAGTATTGGGCTTAGGGGAAAATTATAGTATTTCTGCATAGGGTTTGTTTACAATTACAAACCCTAAATAGTTAGGAAAAATAATATGACATTCATCGCTTCTTACGGTTTATTTTTATTAAAAACCATTACCCTTGTGATCGCTATTCTAATAGTAGTCGCAGGTCTCATTGCTATCATTGCCAAAGCGCGTGGCAAAAAAGTCGGGCATTTGACCTTGAAAAAATTAAACGAAAAATACCAACAATTGCAACACGATTTGCAAGCGCAAATTTTATCTAAAAAAGAATTCAAAGCTTTTAATAAAGCTGAGAAAAAAAGCCTTAAAGAAGAAGCCAAAACCACTCAAGCACGGATCTTTGTGTTGCATTTTGATGGCGATATCCGCGCTTCAGCGGTAATCGATTTACGCGAAGAAATTACCGCCCTCTTAACCATTGTTAAACCTGAAGATGAAGTCGTGGTGTGTTTAGAAAGTGGCGGCGGCATGGTGCACAGCTATGGCTTAGCCTCTTCTCAATTACAACGTTTGCGCGAGCAAAATATTCCTCTAACTGTGATCGTTGATAAAGTCGCGGCGAGTGGCGGCTACATGATGGCGTGTGTCGCCACTAAAATTATTGCAGCGCCGTTTGCGATCATTGGTTCGATTGGCGTGTTGGCGCAATTGCCGAATTTTAATCGCTGGTTAAAAAAACGTGATATTGATTTTGAACAATTAACCGCTGGTGAATTTAAACGCACCTTGACTATGTTTGGCGAAAATACGCCAGCTGGTCGTGAAAAGATGCAAGAAGAATTAGAAACCACGCACGTGTTGTTTAAAGAATTTATCAAGCAACATCGCCCGCAAGTGGATTTAAGCAAAATCGCCACCGGCGAACACTGGTTTGGCACCGAAGCTGAAAAATTATTATTGGTTGATAAATTACAAACCAGTGATGATTATTTATTGCAAGCCAGCAAAACCCATGCGGTGTTTGAATTAAAACATCAAAGCAAAAAAAGTTTGGCGCAACGTTTGGGCAAGGGGATACAAAGCACAGCACAAACTTTATTTGCTAATTGATGTCGGCTTGTTCGTTTCGCTAACGCGAAACTCTCGTAAACCGACCTACATACTTTGTAGGGGCGGGTCGTGACCCGCCCGCATTAAAAAAATGGGCCGTTCCCGAACGGCCCCTACATTAAAAATTATCAGGAGGAAATATGATCACACTACAAACTAACCATGGCGATATTAAAATCAAACTCGATTTTGAAAACACGCCTACCACAGCAGAAAATTTTTTAAATTACGCTAAAAGTGGCTTTTACGATGGCACGATTTTTCATCGTGTGATTGATGGCTTTATGATTCAAGGCGGTGGATTTACACCGGATATGACACAAAAGAAAAGTAATAATGAAATTGAAAACGAAGCGGACAAAGGCGGCAAAAATAAACGTGGTACGCTGGCGATGGCTCGCACTTCTGATCCACACTCAGCCAGCAATCAATTTTTTATCAATGTCAAAGACAACGATTTCTTAAACTTCAAATCCAAAGATATCAACGGCTGGGGCTATTGCGTGTTCGGTGAAGTCACTGAAGGTATGGATGTGGTTGATAAAATTAAAACCGTTAAAACTGATCGGAAAAATGGTCACTCAGATGTACCAGTGGAAGC
>JABDGN010000073.1 GCA_013285995.1 Gammaproteobacteria bacterium | reverse complement strand
TTGTTTTGAATTTGAACATAAACAAAGTTTATGTTCAAATTTAGGGGGAAGAATCGCGATTCTCCCCCCTAAAAACCCCCCATCGCGTAAAGATTTCATGTTACTTGCGTAACATGAGTTAGTTAAATAGACGACCTTCTGTTGCTGCGCTTGCTGAGTCATGGCTTCGGTTAATAATTCCAATGCATCAAACCAATTAGTTGGAGCCGTTAATTGCAACTTACCGGGATAGAATACTTGTTTTAATTCTTTAGTAAATTCCTGTAACTGGACTTTGGCACTGGCTTTATGAATACCGGTAAGCTGGAAGAACAAACATTTTTTATTAGAAAAGAAACGCCTGATTAAATACGTTTTGCCGACCCGGCGGCGGCCATACGCTACAATAAATTCGGCTTTCTTTGAATTAAATGCTTTTTCAAGCTGAGCTTTCTCATGCTCGCGGCCAATAATGATTTCTTTAGTGCTCATAACCTTTGCAAGATAGGGATTCGTTAGCCACTTTACTAGAGAATCCCTATCTTGTCAAGATAGGGATTCGTTAGCGACGAAGCTAGAGAATCCCTATCTTGCAAACCACCACCACTATACCCTTTTAGTTTTCATTTTTATTTTGTGATTAGAAGATGAAAACTCACGCATTTTTAATTTTATCGACCTCACCCACTACAAACAACACATCGCCCACTTCCAAAACGACTGTTGAATCAGGATTTAAAACCCGCCGATTATGCCGCTCTAATCCGGTTACCAAACCATTGGTTCGCTCGCGAATCCCCGAGTCACGGATCGATTTGCCAATCATGGGATCTCCCGCTTCAATTGCAACGAGTCGCAACGCAAAATTTTCTAATAAGTCGACATATTGCTCAGGTGGAGCTTCAATGATCAACTGGTTTTTAAACTCTTCAATTTGCGCATCATTACCCAACACAATTAACTTATCAAACGGTTCAATTTTTTGTCCACCGCGCGGACTTAAAATCGCGTGGCAATCGCGATAAATCGCTACAATATTAATGCCAAAGCGCTGGCGAATATGTTGATCGTGCAGATTTTTTTCCAATAAAGGCGAATGACGACCGACATCAATTTCCACCAAATGCGTATCCCAAGGCGCTAATTCATCATAACGCTTGGCTTGCCGGGTATGCGGCGCATGAATATTTTGCATCAGATTTTTTTCTAGCCAATGGTAAGCTTGATCTAATTTTTTATATAACAACACAAATAGCAACACTGCCAGTACGACAAATACAGCGGTTATCGCCCAATTATCAAAGTAGATGATACTTAAAATAATAATTTCCAAGGCAGCTACTGGCCAACTGACATATAACATGACTTTGGAAATGGCTTCTTTCGTTTCAGCATGGCGAAATGCTCCGACCATGCCCCACACGAAAGGCAAGGCAACTAAAATCGCAACGACCCAACCGACAATTTTTGCAATCGCTGCAATAGCAATAATTTTTTCTAAGAAAGGTAATAAATGCGCATCGCTCACAGAGAAAATCACCGCGACAATCACTGTATTAATAATCCATTGGATAATCGCTTTACGATAGGCGGCTTTTAATTTATGGCTTGACCCTAATTTATCCAGCCATAATGAATAATGCTCTAACACCAAATGCCAACGCTGTGGTAAACGCTTTTCGATCACGCGCGTCCAGCCGATGGAATAGCGAATTAAGTAAGGCGTCGTAAAGGTCGTCACCACCGATACCGCAACGACTAAAGGATAAATTCGTGCACTAATCACATTCAGTGCTAAACCAACGCTGGCAATGATGAAAGAAAATTCACCAATTTGCCCCATCCCAAGGCCGATTCGTAAGGACGTTTTTACATTACGCCCGGTTAATAAAGCACTTAAACTGGTGATAATAATTTTGCCAAAGATAGTGACAAAACATAATAGCAAGACTATCCACAAATTATGCCAAATAATTTTAGGATCAATTAACATACCTACCGCAACAAAAAACACCGCAGCAAATAAATCGCGAATGGGGTGCACTAACTTTTCTAATTGATGTACCATCGGCGTTTCCGCGATGATCGATCCCATAATAAAAGCGCCCAGCGCAATGGAATAATCGAAGTAAACAGCGGTGCACACCAACAATAAGCACAAAGCCACTGACACAATGGTTAAGGTTTCTTCACTAGCATAGGGAGCGATATTACGAAACAAAGAAGGTACCAGAAAGTATCCCAATAAAAACCATCCGCCTACCACCACGATTAATTTTATAACCACCCACACCATGCCTAAGGATACAATATTATGCGTGGTGACTAAAGTTGAAATCGCCACTAAAATTAAAATCGCTAATAAATCTTCAACAATCAATACGCCAAAAATTAATTGCGCAAATTGTTTATGTTTCAGCTTTAATTCTGCTAATGCTTTGATGATAATCGTGGTAGAGGAAATTGATAAAGCAGCGCCTAAAAAAATACTATCGTAAAACGACCAACCTAATAATTCTCCTATCCCCCAGCCCAGCAACAACATACCAATCACTTCGACACAGCCGGTGACGCTGGCCGAAAACCCTACTCGTTTTAATTTATGGAAGCTAAATTCTAAGCCTAAGGAAAACATCAAGAAAATAACGCCTAATTCCGACAGCACTTGCACGTTTTCATAATTTTGCACTAAAGAATACGGCGGCATGTGCGGGCCAACGATCATACCGGCCACTAAATAACCCAATACCACCGGTTGACGAATTTTTTGGAAAAGTAAAGTAACGATACTGGCAACGGCCAAAATCACGGCTAAATCGGTAATCAGGGTCGGTAAATGAGGCATGCGTTATTATATCGGTTTTATTTTTCAACCGATAAAAATAAAATTTACCAAGAGGGTGTGTCTATTATTTGCTCAATAAATCGAAACTTAAACCGTATTAGCTTGTATACTTTGTTATAATCTTGCAAATTTTAAAAGAGGATGTTTATGAGTTCTACCGATTCTTATGTTGTAAATAACGCGACTATTAACCTGGATGAGTTTCAGTCGCTGACTGACTTGTTCGATAAAAAATGCCGTCAGTTCGCCGCTTGTCCCGCTTACACCAATATGGGCTCAAGTTTTACTTATACAGAATGGGAAGCTAAAACGACCGCTTTCGCCGCTTATTTGCAGCAACAACTTAAATTGCCTAAAGGTGAGCGCGTCGCTTTGATGATGCCTAATATTTTGCAATATCCCATTGCCTTATTTGGGGTCTGGAAAGCAGGTTTAATCGCCGTTAACGTCAACCCTTTATATACTGCGCGGGAATTAAAGCATCAATTGATCGATGCGCAAGCCACTACCATTGTCATTTTGGAAAATTTTGCCAGTGTATTGGAAGAAGTCGTCCACGAAACGCCGGTGCAACACATCATCACCACTGAATTAGGTGATTTATTATCAGCTGTTAAAGGCGCAGTGATTAACTTTGCGGTGAAGCATATTAAACACATGGTGCCGAAATTCCATTTGCAAAATCGAGTCGACTTTAAACATGTTTTAAAAGACGGTGCGCATTTAAAATATACGCCGGTTAACTCCACGCATGATGATGTGGCGTTATTACAATACACCGGCGGTACGACGGGCGTCGCCAAAGGCGCAATGTTAAGCCATGGCAACATGTTAGCGAATCTCGAGCAAATCAAAAATTTCTTGCCGATTGAAGAAGGCAAAGAAATTTTTATGACGCCTTTACCGCTGTACCATATTTTTGCCCTCACCGCAAATTGCATACTCTCCTTGGCCTTGGGCGCTTTGAATGTGCTCATTACTAATCCGCGTGATATTCGGGCCTTTGTCAAAGAGTTAAGTAAATATCCTTATACTCTCATCACTGGCGTTAATACGCTTTATAATGCTTTACTCAACAATAAAGAATTTTGTCAGTTAGATTTTTCACATCTGCGCATCGTGATTGGGGGTGGTATGGCGGTGCAGAAAGCGGTCGCAGAAAAATGGCAAAGCATTACTAAAACCCGTTTATTAACGGGCTACGGTTTAACGGAAACCTCACCGGTGGTCGCCGTTGAGAATCCGGATGATCCAACGTTTACCGGCACCATTGGTTTACCCTTGGCTGCAACAGCCGTCACTGTACGGGATGAAAACGGGACTATTTTGCCACGCGGTGAACGCGGCGAATTATGCGTGAAAGGCCCGCAAGTGATGACAGGCTATTGGAATAAGCCCGATGAAACGGCGCAAGTGTTATCAGCTGATGGTTGGTTACGTACCGGTGATATCGCGATTATTGAGCCGAATGATTATATTCGCCTGGTCGATCGGAAAAAGGATATGATCTTGGTCTCTGGTTTTAATGTCTATCCTAATGAAGTGGAAGACGTATTAGCCATGCATCCAGCCGTGCAAGAAGTCGCTTGCATCGGCGTGCCGGATGAGCATTCGGGTGAAGTCGTTAAAGTGTTTATCGTGAAAAAACCCGGCATGGAACTTGACGAAAAAGAAATTCGTCATTATTGTAAAGAAAATTTGACCGGTTATAAAATTCCACGCCATGTAGAATTTCGTGATAGTTTGCCTAAATCCAATGTGGGGAAAATTTTACGCCGCGAATTGAGAGACGAAACACAAACTAAAGACTAGAGACTAGAATGTCGTCTATTTAACTAACTCATGTTACGCAAGTAACATGAAATCTTTACGCGATGGGGGGTTTTTAGGGGGGAGAATCGCGATTCTTCCCCCTAAATTTGAACATAAACTTTGTTTATGTTCAAATTCAAAACAA
>JABDGN010000072.1 GCA_013285995.1 Gammaproteobacteria bacterium | reverse complement strand
CCTATATTTTCTGTATTTTCTGGATTTTTTTTGAAATTCTCTATTTATATGAAATCAGTGGCAATAATTTAATTTATCGTAGAATTGGGACCTATGTGCTTGCTGAGAGACTGGCGGGGATAAACCATTTGGCTTTATTTATCATTAGATCACGTGAATTAATTGCTACCGCAGTCATTGCCTTTATTTTAGTTATTTTATTACATACTAAAATATTGCTTAGCAAATCTGCCAGACGCGTATTGTTGGTAACTGCCGTGTTTTCGACTGCAGTTTCAGTAATATTAAGTTTATTAAATAGCAGAGGGCAAATGTTATCGCTGTTGTTTTTTTGTATATTTTCCATTATTCTACTAAGCAGCCCGGCATTCGGGTTGAGGAAAAAACTTATTTTAGTTGGGGCTATCGGCCTATTGTTTTTAATAGGCATTTATTCTACCTTTGTCATTGCTAATTTGCGTACCGTTAATTATAATTTAAGCAGCCATTTTTTTTCTGATCTTTTAGATCCAACCTTTTCTTTTCAGCAAGATAGTACTCAGCAAGCTAATCATGAATGGGTAAATCGGTTTGATTGTTTAAATTTAATTACTATCTTAGAGCCTAATTTGGAGCAACAAGGATATGCAGATGGAACTGCCTGGGTACAACCTGCGTTAGTTGCTGTGGGGCCGTTTTTAGGGATAGATGTAAGCAAATATAAAAGTGCTGCAAATACAACAGCAAAAACCTATCTGATGGCAAACTATACCAACTTGAACTCGGGAGATTATCCCTCTTGTACGTTAACAGATATTTATGGAAACTTTGGATTTATAAGCTTCATTTTTGCGGCCTTATTTTTTGCGTTGATTTTTTCTTTATTAAAACTAATTTTTTTAAAAACGAATAATCTAAGATATATATTTTTTGGGCTGGTTTTTGCTTGGTTCTTATTTCCTTTTGAGCAGGAGTTTATCACTTACTTAATAGGATGGATTCGTTATATTCCTATCGTCATTATTTTGCTGTTTTTTATTCCATCAAATAAAGTAGTGAATAACCTGTTACAGAACGTAAAAATATGAAATCTCTTAATAACGACAAAAAGGAGAATAACAAAAGGATATTATTTTATTCTTCTGTTAATGACCTGAAACTCTTTAAAATACAAAAATTTTATCAAGACGATATTACTATTTTAGAAAACTCAGGTCACAAGGTTATTTTGTCGAACAAAATAGCAGATGCATTATTTTTCTGGCGTTATGACGTTGCCTATATATACTTTTGGACTTGGGGTGCTTTCGTGGGGTTGATTGCACGTCTGTTTAGTAAACAAGTTGTTTTTGTCAGTGGGGCCGATGATTTAGACCGAACGCACAATACATCTAAACGAAAATTTTTGGTAAGAGCTTTATTTTTCCGTCTTTGTTATGCAGTATCGCATCGATGCCTGGCTTGTTCTAAGAGCGATATTGCTAATATGCAAAAGATTTTAGGACAAAAGAGTAGTAAAATAGTCTACTCTCCTTATTATGTGGAGCTTGCGCTTTATGCGGACAAGGTACCTAAACAACGTGCTCCGCATATTGTTACCATAGCATGGATGGGACTGGTTGGAAATATCAAGCGCAAGGGAGTAGATAAATCACTCTATTTTTTAAAAGAGTATATAAAATGGGTACCTGAATGCAAACTGTTTATTGCAGGAGCTCCTGGAGAGGGGGCTGCTTATTTAAAAAATTTAGCAATAGAACTCGAAGTGAGCGAACATATAGAGTTTCTTGGCCTCATCTCAGAAGAGAAAAAGCTGGAGTTATTGCATTCTAATTTATTTTATTGGCAGGTTTCGGAGTATGAGGGTTTTGGTCTTGCAGCCCTTGAAGCTTTGGTGGCTGGGTGTGTTGTTATTCATTCCAATAAGGGAGGGTTGGCAGAAGTTATTGGGCAGTATGGATTGCAGGTGAGATTTGAAGAGGGGCCAATAGCAGTTGCCAAGCAGGTGTATGATGTTTATACCTCCGTTGCCGCACAAAATGAGATTTTACAAGGTGTGGAAGGGCATTTAAAACAGTTTTCTTTACAAAAGAGAACGGAACAGCTAAATGCAGCCGTTTTAAATCTTCCTCATAGTTCAGATTAAACATTAAAGGTATTTCTAAAGATGAAAAAAATCGCATTAATTACCGGTGTCACCGGGCAAGATGGAGCTTATTTAGCTAAATTATTATTAGAAAAAAATTACCACGTTTTTGGAGCCTATCGTCGCAGTGCTAATTTTGAAACTTGGCGTTTAAGAGAATTGGGTGTTGAGAAGGAAGTGGAGTTTGTGGAATTTGATCTGTTAGAATTTAGTAATATTTTACGTGTTGTAGAAAAAGTTAAACCCGACGAAATTTATAATCTCGCCGCACAGAGCTTTGTGGGAACTTCTTTTGAGCAGCCTCTTTATACTGCTGAAGCAGATGCCATGGGTGTGTTGCGTATTCTGGAAGTTATTAGGGTTGTAAATCCAAAAATTAAATTTTATCAAGCTTCCACCTCTGAAATGTTTGGCCATGTGCGTGCCATTCCACAAGATGAAGTAACACCATTTTATCCGCGGAGTCCATACGGGGTGGCTAAATTATTTGGACATTGGTCTACTGTTAATTATCGTGAATCTTATGGTATTCATGCTTCAAGCGGTATCTTATTCAATCATGAGTCACCCTTGCGAGGCCCTGAGTTTGTGACGCGTAAAATAACTATAGCATTGACTAAAATTAAATATGGGCTGCAAGATATTCTCGAGTTAGGCAACCTTGATGCAAAGCGGGATTGGGGATTTGCTGGTGATTATGTTGAGGGCATGTATCTCATGCTTCAAGAATCTACGGCTGATGATTACGTATTAGCAACGGGTGAAACTCATACCGTCAAAGAGTTTATTGAAATTGCTGGTCGCAATGCTGGGATGGAGATTGTTTGGCAAGGGGATGCGGAAAATACCATCGGTATCGATAAAAAAACCAATAAGAAAATTATTCAAGTTAACCCTAAATTTTATCGTCCTGCGGAAGTTGAGCTCTTATTAGGAGATGCTACAAAAGCAAAAGAAAAACTAGGGTGGAAACCTCAAGTCTCTTTTGAGAAATTGGTCGATCTCATGATGCAAGCTGAAGATGTGAGACTTAAGCCCATAACAAGAGGTTGAAATCTACATGTGTGGAATTGCAGGGTTTAGTGGTTCTTTTTCTGAAGAGCTTTTAACGAGAATGAATAAAGTGCAGTTCCACCGAGGGCCTGACCAAGGTGGTTGCTATTATTCCGCTTCTGCCAATATAGGGTTAGCTCATAGGCGCTTATCAATTATTGATCTTTCGGACTTAGGCAAACAACCCATGTGGGATGCAACTCAAAAAGTTGTCATTATTTTTAATGGGGAAATTTATAATTATCCTGAGTTGAGAGTTAGTTTGTCACAATTAGGGTACCAGTTTCTTAGCCATAGCGATACAGAGGTTTTATTAACTATGTATCTGCATTATGGTGAAACAATGTTGGAGCATTTAAATGGAGTATTTGCTTTTGCGATTTTTGATGCCCGGCATAAAAGTTTGTTTGTTGCACGGGATCAGCTAGGTGTTAAACCGTTTTATTATTCAACCACTCCTAAAGGTTTTATATTTGCTAGCGAATTAAAATCTTTGTTATGTGAAGAAACGGTAAAAACCGATCTCAATCCACAAGCCATTCATTACCACCTAAGATATATATGGTGTCCGGCACCCAATACCATGCTTGCCAATGTGCATAAACTTTTACCGGGGCATGCTATGGTAATTCAAGAAGGGAAAATTAAAAAAACCTGGCAATATTATGATCTTCCTTATAATAATCCAATTAACGATAATCTTTCTTTGAGTGAAGCGAAAGAGCAACTCAATCATCATTTAGAGACAGCTGTTAAGCGCCAATTAATTGCGGATGTACCAGTGGGAGCATTTCTTTCAGGCGGATTAGATTCAAGTAGTATTGTAAGTTATGTAAAGCATCTAATGCCAAATAATGATTTACAATGTTTTACTATGCGTTTTAAAGATAACTCGATTAATTCCGAGGGCACTGTTGACGATTTATATTATGCCCAGCAAGTAGCACAACATTTAAACGTAGGGCTTAATATTATTGATGTTGATTCCAGTATGATTGAGCAGTTGCCTTTTATGTTGTATCACCTTGATGAGCCACAAGCGGATCCGGCAGCTTTAAATACCTACTTTATTGCGCGTTTAGCTAAAGAACAGGGCATCAAAGTTTTATTATCAGGTGCAGGAGGGGACGATTTTTTAGGAGGGTATCGGCGACATTTTGCATTACAGCAAGAAAAATTCTGGTCATGGGTACCTCTACTGTTACGCCGGGGTATTAAAAATAGTGCTGGTTTTTTGCCGACTAAGAATCACTTGATGCGCCGGGTTAGAAAAGCATTAAGCTATATCGACTTACCCGAAAATGAACGTATTGCCAGTTATTTTTATTGGTTGTCTTCCGCGAATGAAAGCGCACTTTACTCACCCCAATTCCAACAAAATTTATTACAAAATAATATAGACCCGCTTATGCAATCCTTGGCTATGTTATCGGACAAAACATCTAAATTAAATAAAATGTTATATCTTGAGGGAAAATATTTTTTAGTGGATCACAATTTAAATTATACCGATAAAATGACCATGGCAACTGGGGTAGAAGCGAGAGTGCCGCTGATTGATCCTGATTTAGTTGATTTTGCAACTCGTTTACCGCTGAATTATAAACAGAATGGCTCGGTA
>JABDGN010000071.1 GCA_013285995.1 Gammaproteobacteria bacterium | reverse complement strand
AGAATTATATAACCAATTACAATTAAATAAACCTGAAATCCTTATGGAGTTGTGGCAAATTCTTTATTCCGGCAAGGGCAATGAATATGATATAAACAGTGATAGAAACAAAGCAATATTATCATTTCTAAAAAAGCAATTGCCCGCAACTGATTTGGATTTTTCTAAAAAAGCAATTGAAATATCAAAAATAAAATTTAAACGTGCTTATGGCTCATTATCTGTAAAAGCTATTGAAAAAATATTACCGCTAATGCGAGCAGGGAAACACTATTTATTTGAAAATATTGTCGCTGAAATAAAAGAAAAATTAGACCTGTTACATGATGGGAAACTATACTCTGCACATGAGCTCGCTGCTCAAGAGCATGTAGAATGGTTCCCTGAATTAATCGCAGAAGGAGGTATGATGTATCCATATGCTACAACAATAGTTTATGGACAACATACAACTAAAGAGTTGAAAGATGATGACGTCTTAAAAGATTACCGTTTTATACAGCCCATAGAACCTGGGACTTTAAGAAACCCAATTGCTGAACAGATGGTAAATGAAACCCTTCAGGTAGTAAAGGCAATATGGATGCAACATGGAAAGCCAGAGGAAATAAGAATAGAGCTTGCTCGTGAATTAAAAAATAATGCGGATGAAAGAAGTAAGATGTCATCTGCAATTGAAAAAAACAGAAAAGTAAATGAAAAAATTAAAGAACGTCTGATTGAATTAAAACAAGAAACGTCATTAGGTAATATTGAACGTTATAAACTTTGGAGTTCACAGGAAAGCGAAAAAGGAATAGCAATCCTCAGCGATCCAAGTAAAGATGAAATAGCAAAAATGCGTTTATGGGAAGAACAAGGATTAGTTTCACCTTATACCGGAAAGCCTATTCCACTATCTCAGCTATTCGACAAGGGTCTGTATGACATTGACCATATTATTCCAAAATCACGATTTTTTGATGATTCATTAGCAAACAAGGTAGTTTGTGAACGAATTATAAATGATGATAAAGGAAATCGTACCTCATGGGAATATTTTGAAATTGGCTCTACAGATTATACAATCCTTACCCAAGAACAATTTATTGGCCATGTAAACCACTATTTTCATGGAAGGAAAAGAAAAAATCTACTCGCTCGCCAAATACCAAAAGATTTTTTGGAAAGACAAAAAAAGGATACACAATACATTTCCATAAAAGTAAAAGAAGAGTTAGCAAAAATTGTAGGCACTTCTAACGTAAAGACAACCACAGGTGGAGTTACAGACTATCTAAAGCTACATTGGGGCCTTACTGAAAAATTTAAGGAGCTTACGAAATCAAGATATGAAACAGCAAAACCGCTTATAACTATAATTGAATATAACCGATATAAAAAAAAGTATGACGACAATAAAAAAAATGCCCAAAATGATAACATTCCATTTAATGAAGAATTAGCATCGCGCGATGAGTTCATAAAAGAGTTCACCAAAAATTACATTACAGAAGAAAATAACAGGCTTAAAATAAAAGGTTGGTCTAAACGTATAGACCAACGACACCATGCTTTAGATGCTATTGTAATTGCATGCACAGAACAAAGCCACATACAGCGATTGAATAATTTGAACAAAGTGTTACAAGATTGGATAAAAGAACACAAAGATGCTTACTTAAATGACTTCAATGGTACTGATGAAGAAATGATGGAATCTTTCTTGAATTTGGATAAAAAGAAACGCGAAAAAGCATTAGAGGAAATCGGAAAAAGCTTTCGCAAGTTTGCAGCACCATGGAAAGGTTTTGTAGATGACGTTGAAAAACAATTGGAGAAAATTATTGTATCAATTAAACCCAAGCAAAAACTCCTTATTCAAAAAGTACAAAAAGGGCAAGATAAAGGTCGGAAAGATTATCTAAAAGTTAGAGGGGAAATACATGAATCAACAATTTATGGAATAAGCAATGGGAAAGAATCATACAGAGTTGAATTAAAGAAATTTGCCGGAACTAAATTTGCTACTGAAAAAGCTATTGAAAAAATTGTCGATGAGCTATTAAAAGAAGAAATTAAAAACCATTTTGCCAAATACAAAAAAGATAAGAAAGAAGCTTTCTCTGCCGAAGGAATTAAAGATTTTAATACCAATCGTGAAATTCCTGTAATCAAAGTAAAAATATATTACAAAAACAATGACATAAAAATAAAATTGGGTAAACTTGGACAAGAGAAATCTAATACCAAAGAACTTATTGATTTAATAATTGATGAAAACGAAAAAGCTGAAATTACTAAACATCTGGAAAGGTACGAAAATGACAAATCTATAGCTTTTTCAAAAGATGGCATTATTGATTTTAATACAGGAAGAGAGAAGCCAATAAAATCATTAAAACTAAAAAATACAGAATCCGAAAGTGATGAAGAAGATAATATCACACTTCAAAGATTAGACAGAAAATTAGCCTATAATGAACAACTATTTGTAAAAACAGGAGATAACTATGCTTTTGCAATTTTAGAAAAAGAAGGCAAAAGATTATTTGACATCATTTCATTTTTTGATGCCACTAATTTAGCAAAAGATTCATTTAAGCATGGGGAAACAAATATTGATAAAGTTATTTCAGACTATTTTTCAGAACAAAATAAAGGGACGAAAATCATGTTTATGCTAAAACAAAATGATTTGGTCTATATGCCTTCAAAAGATGAAGAAATAATTATAGACACGACAAGTCCTCTTTTTGATAAATTTTGGAATGATACTGTTGAAAGAAGTAAAAAAGTTTATGCAGTTGTAAAGTATAGTAAAAAACAAATTTACTTTATAAAACACGATGTCGCGGATGTTATAGAAAAAGGTGTAGAATTTGGCAGCCAGAATTGCTATGAAAAAATAAATGGGATGTCAATTAAAGAATATTGCATCAAATTAAACGTTGACCGCCTCGGCAATATAAAACCCGCATAAAACAAAAAATGGTTAATCAGTCTGGCGCGAGTCTGTAGTAGGGAGTGTAAAATGAACTGTGTCAGTTAGTAATTTTATTACATTTGTAATGTTAGGAGAAACGGAGATTGGCTCTGCTGAGGAGCAACCAACCAAGGGATATCCTAACCCGATAGAATAGGCCAATTCCAATTGATTTTGGGTTGGCTTCAGTCTGGCGCGAGTCTGTAGTATAGCTGCGAGCGCGGCTGACTCGTGTCTAAGCAATTGATCCAGTTTGCAACTGGCACATACCATCAGTCTGGCGCGAGTCTGTAGTATAGCTGCGAGCGCGGCTGACTCGTGTCTAAGCAATTGATCCAGTTTGCAACTGGCATATACCATCAGTCTGGCTCAATCTGGCGCGAGTCTATAGTATATCAATCTGGCGCGAGTCTATAGTATAGCTGCGAGCGCGGCTGACTCGTGTCTAAGCAATTGATCCAGTTTGCAACTGGCATATATCAGTCTGGCGCGAGTCTGTAGTATAGCTGCGAGCGCGGCTGACTCGTGTCTAAGCAATTGATCCAGTTTGCAACTGGCTCAGTCTGGCGCGAGTCTGTAGTATAGCTGCGAGCGCGGCTGACTCGTGTCTAAGCAATTGATCCAGTTTGCAACTGGCACATACCACCTATCCACAATTTAATCCCCAATGCGCCAATAGATAAAACGTCTTGACCCGTATTAATAACCACCCTACCTTTGTGCCAGATTACACCTGTTACTCCCGTTATCCACGCGATAAGGTTAGCACCTACAGTGCAAAATGTGTTTTTGTTTTATCAGGCTACAAAGAGTTAGACACCTATGAGGCAGACCATATTTAAAAAGAGATTATTGCTCACATGAGCAACAATTATCCACATTTTTCGCATAGTTGGTTGATTACCAATACCAATGTGAGCAATAAAAATTTTCTTGCTCACTTTCAATAAAACACATTCCGTGAAATCATTTAATCCGTATAATCCGTGATTCAGATAAAAAACAGGATACAAAATGCGTAGCAATGCGATATGATGAGATAAGGAGGAAAATTGCAATAATGAAGCCAGTAAAGCCTTTTAGCCATTCAATATCCCATCGCCGCCTATAATTTTTTCACCGGAAAATGTGATATTGCTCTTATGCCGCTATCTCAATACCCGTTCTCAGTATCTCTTCCACAAAGGGGTCTCTTTCGGGAGTAAAATCTTTAGTATTGTAGGTGCGGGGCTGTATATTGCAAAAAGATTTTTGAATAAGTGTTTTGCCAAAAAGCTCAATATCATAAAAACCAAACCCCCTGAAATTGTCGGCTACCATAGTCACGTCAATATCGCTCCATTTATGCTGCTCGTTACGGGAGTAAGAACCATACAGCACTATGCGCCGTAGCTGGAGGCCAGACTTCTTTATTTCCTTTGCAAACCGCTGTACCTTTGCTATTGCAGATTTTTGAGTAAGCATATTCTTGTTTTGTCAATGTATTTTGTACATTTATATACTGTTTGCAAAAGTAATCAAAATAAGAATTACCAATGATAAAGCGCACCCTCTACTTCGGCAACCCCGCATACCTCAGCACCACCAACGAGCAACTGGTAGTGGAGTTTCCTGCGCCAAAAGAGGGGTCAACTCCCTCTCCTTCGGGGAGGGCCGGGGAGGGGTCAACTCCCTCTCCACCGGAGAGGGCCGGGGTGAGGTCCGTACCCATAGAGGACATTGGCATACTCATACTCGACAATCAACAGATAACCATAACACAGGCGCTTATAGCCAAGCTGCTTGCCAACAACGCCGCCCTGATAACCTGCGACAATAGCCACCACCCCACCGGCCTGCTGCTGAACCTGGATGGCCATACGCTGCAAAGCCGCCATTTCCAGGCGCAGGTGGACGCCTCGGAACCACTTAAAAAACAG
>JABDGN010000070.1 GCA_013285995.1 Gammaproteobacteria bacterium | reverse complement strand
TCGGTTTCCATTCCTTATGCTGAATTACCGGGTTTTCCGGCTTTGCATGTGGCGGGTCACGCGGGCAATTTAGTGTTGGGTTATTTGCAAGGCGTCCCCGTTGCGTGTTTACAAGGGCGTGCGCATTATTATGAAGGCTTGGAAGGGCGCGATGTGAAAATGTTGGTGCGCACTTTGAAAAAAAAAGGCTGCGAAATATTATTGATCACCAATGCTTCCGGTTCTTTGCGCAAAGAAGTGAGTGCCGGTGAATTAGTGATGATTACTGATCACATTAATTTTCAAGGTAAGAATCCTTTGTTAGGCCCCAACGATGAAGAATTTGGTCCACGCTTTTTTCCGATGGATACGGTTTACGATGCTGAGTTACAAGCGCGCTTATTAAAAAGTGCAGAAGCAAACAACATCACCTTACACAAAGGCACTTACATCAGCGTGTTAGGGCCGAACTTTGAAACACCGGCGGAAATTCGCGCCTTTAAAACCTTAGGCGCCGATGTGATTGGCATGTCGACGGTGCCGGAAGTATTGGTGGCAGCGCATTGCGGTTTGCGCGTCGCCTTGGTGGCGGCGATCAGCAATTTAGCGGCGGGTTTGAGCGCGCATCCTTTGAGTCACGAAGAAACTTTGCAAGGCGCACAAATGGGCGCGGCGAATTTAACGCGCCTGGTGAAAAATTTTGTGGGGAGTTTTCGAGACTCACAGTAGTTTTTGTATTTATAAACTTTAATGGTCGATTGTCATTCCCGCGAAAGCGGGAATCCAGGATTAAATATTTTATTTCAGTAATTATTTCTTGCTATCTTTAATAGACTTTATAAAAAGATAAGCTGAGCTGAAATGAACTTGTTTTGGATCTAGATTCCCGCTTTCGCGGGAATGACGAGTATTCTTTGAGTCGTGAGCAGAAACATAAACAATTCCTAAATTATGGCTAAACTTTACTTTTACTATTCAGCAATGAACGCCGGCAAAAGCACCATGCTCTTGCAATCCAGTTACAACTATCGCGAACGTGGCATGGATACTTTACTATTCACGCCGGCGTTTGATGATCGCTACGCAGTCGGCGCGATCACTTCGCGCATTGGTTTAGCCAGCGATGCCATTACCTTTGATCACAATTTTAATTTTTATAACTACGTGGCTGAGTGTTTGCAAAAACCCAATCACAAAATAAAATGTGTATTGCTCGATGAAGCGCAATTCCTCACTAAAGCACAAGTGCGGCAATTAAAAGATATTACCGATCAGTTAAAAATCCCCGTGCTGGCTTATGGTTTGCGTACCGATTATATGGGTGAGCCGTTTGAAGGCAGTAAATATTTATTAGCCTGGGCAGAAAATTTAGTCGAAATCAAAGCTATTTGCCATTGTGGTCGCAAAGCGACGATGAATTTACGGATTGATGAACAAGGCAATCCGATTCGCTCCGGCGAGCAAGTGGTAATTGGCGGGAACGATAAATTTGTCGCGACGTGTTATCAGCATTTTCAAGAGGGTGCAAAAGGGTAGACTTTGCTTTAGGGATAGACCCTAAGTTTGCTTCTCAAAAAAAATCGTTACCATCCCGGCAGCGATGACTAATACGATGCCGATATAGCCGTATAAATTCGGTACTTGGTGCCACACCAACCAATCTAACAAACCTGAAAACACGATGGCGCTGTAACTGATGGGTGACAACTTGCTAGCTTTTGCGTAAGAAAACGCGATGATCAACGTGTATTGAATTACATACATTAAAATGCCGATGATGATTAACAAAATCCAAGCGTGTAAATTTAAGGGTGACCACGAGTAAATGGCAAACGGGATTGAAACAATCGTCGCGATTAAAAAATAATAAAATAAAGTGCGTTGCGGTGGTTCGGTTTTGCCAAGTCGTCTAATCGTTAGCGCTGAAATGCCCATCACGAAGCCAGAGGCTAAAGCTAACAAGCTGCCTAAATTGAAATAACCATGCGTACCCGGTTGCACGATAAACACTACGCCGATAAAACCAATGATGATTGAAATCCACAACACCATCGACACGCGATCGCGACGCCACACCAATAAAATCAGCGGGATCCAAAATGGCGTTGTGCTGCGTAACACAATGGAATTGGTCAAACTAATATACGCTAAGCTTAAAAAAAATAAACCAAAGGTAACAACGCCGGCTAAATCCCGCAACACATGAGCAGGAAATTTTTGCGTTTTTAAATTCGCTAAACCTTGCTTCAAAGCCAGTGGCACACACAATATTAATGCGATGACATATTGAAAAAAAATCATTACGCCAGTGTGGACAGTCGAGGGCATTAATTTAACCGCTGCGCCCATTAGCGCGACGCAGAGATATGAGAGCAGTGCGACAAGACTGGCTAGTAACAGGTTTTGCGGTTTGATTTGATCCATATTTTTCTCATGTAGGTCGGCTTCGAAGCATGCGTTAGCATGCGCACAAGCCGACGCCAAATGTCGGCTTACTCCTTTTGCTTAATGCGGGCGGGTCAAGCCCCGCCCCTACAAGCCGACCAATTGCTAGCCCAACTGCTCTGCAAACATATCCACTGCAAAACGAAACGTGCGATCAGCTGCCAATTTATTATATTCCCGACCGCGTTCTTTTTCGATCACCGGATTCATGGTTCCGACCCGATGATCGGTAAATGAATGTTTGGCATCGCCAAAGTAAGCAAACATCCAATCGTTCACATTCACTGCTGCCATTTCTTTAGCAAAATCATCGATGGTCGCGTGCGGAATTTGTGGATCTTGGTAACCATTTAAAATTAATAATTTAGTTTTAACGGCACCAGTCGGCAAATCGGATTTTGCTAAAGGCGTATGCGCGCAAACGCCAGCCCGTAAATTGGCACCGCTGCGTGCCACTTCTAACAAGCATACCCCACCAAAACAAAAACCGATGGCGCCGATTTTAGTTTGATCAACCCCTGCTTGTTTCAACAGCGTTTCATAAGCCAATACGGCGCGAGTGCGAACTACTTTTCTATCGTTCGCCACAGTACCATAGAGTTGTAAACAACCTTCCCACGTGTTGCTGCTGGCACCATCACCGTAGATATCCGCCACCAAAGCGACATAACCTTGTGCCACTAATTTTTGTGCATAATCGGTGGTAAAGTCACCCGGCCCTTCAAAGGCTGGAAAAATAAGGATGGCAGGTTTTTTCTGCGTTATATTACCATCGTGAAATAATTGCCCTAGCAATTTTTGGGACCCGTCAAAATATTCAATTGTTTGTGTTTTCATAAAGTTCTCCTCAAGTAAAATGTAGGGGCCATTCGCGAACGGCCCGCGGGCGGCTCACGAGCCGCCCCTACAAATGTAACGGATATTATAAATTGATTTTAAAAAATAAACAGTTCATAATTCTAACTACCCCGTAAGAAAAACTAACCTTATGAATTCATTGCCCCCTTTATTAAGCCTCAAAGCCTTCGAAGCCGTCGCCCGCCACAACAACATTGTCGCAGCAGCTGAAGAATTATGTGTCACCCGCTCGGCAGTAAGCCAACAACTGAAACAATTAGAAGATTATTTAACTTTACCATTATTAGAGCGTAATAATAATAAAATCACCTTAACTGCCGCAGGTCAGGCTTACGCTGCAAGCCTCAGCAAAATTTTTCAGGATTTACGGTTTGCCACGACGCAAGTATTAGCCAGCAAAGCCAGTAATCGTGTCACTATTAATTTGCCGATGACCTATGCATTGCATTGGCTGATCCCAAAATTACAGGAATTTCAACAGCAACATCCCAACATTGAACTGTGTATTTCAACGCCGATGCGCGAGGTGCAGTTTGAAAGAGAAGACATTGATTTAGCAATGCACTATGGCGATAACGCACAGCCAAATTTAACCGTAGAACGTTTGTGGGTTGAAGAATGGATCCCGGTTTGCACGCCCGACTATTTAAAAATAGTTGCTAAAGGTAAGCAGTGTTATATCGAAACCCAAGATTATCGTAAATCAACGTGGGGTACGTGGTGCAAAAAATATAAGCAAGCTTTGCCGCAGGCCAAACAAACTTTATCGGTGCCGCATACTTTGCAAGTCCTGCAAGCTGCGTTAAATGGCTTGGGGATTGCCTGCGTGCCACGCTTATTGATTGAAAATGATTTGCAAGCGGGCCGTTTAGTGTTGCCGTTTGGCAAACAGCCGGTCAAAGCGCCGGAAGCGTTTTATTTGTTGTCGCGTAAAACATCGAATGAACGTGCAGCAGTTGAAAAAGTACGAGAGTGGTTGGTGAAACAGAATAATTATTAACTCATATTAGGGTGTGTCCTCAATCTTTTTTCGTCGAATTAAAGATTGAGGACACACCCTACGGAGAAAAAATAATGCAATACGGTAATCCCTCTGGAGGTGAGACGATACGAAATTTGATTACATTTTCAGATCCGCCTTATATTAAACTCATACAAGAGTCAGGACTTGGACCGTTTTCACGCGTTGACCAGGTATCTTTGGGTGAAGTAAATCGCATAATATCTGAGCATCGCCAAGTAGCATTCAAGTGGACAGAAAATATATATGTGCCCGACCATCTTTGGCGCGCTTGCACCCCGCAGGTTTATTCTCCGGCCATTCCAAACAGTTTAGCAAGAGAATTAAATCTTCTCTCAGAGTGGTGGAATTTTGTTGCGATTCGCAAAATTAATTCGAAGGTTGGTTATGGGGTGTTTGCTCTTCAACGAATTCCTAAAGGCACATGCCTATTTATTTATTCAGGTACCGTATGCAAATTCGCCGAGCCCGTAAGCTACCCGGGCGGAAGCCAATCTCTTCGCGATTATTATCTGTATCATTTAAAGGACAACTTATACGTGTCTGCGCAACAGCGGGGTGGCATCGCGAGCTTTTTACAACATATGCTCGATGCGCCGTCTGACGAGATATTTACCGCGTATAAGCGACAAAGC
>JABDGN010000069.1 GCA_013285995.1 Gammaproteobacteria bacterium | reverse complement strand
ATTCCTTAATCTTCCAGGAGTAAAATACGCATATTCAAGCAACTAGAATTTTGTAAAGTTTACGGAAAAACTGCCATGTTAATAACAGACTCTCAAGGCCAGCTTACTCTTAAACATTCTCATCCAAGCAATTATTTAACCATCACTCTAGTGCTGGGAATTATCGCTGTCATTGCAGCCATTTTATTTGATACTTTTTCTTTCTTCATGCAGGTGTCACCCACATTGTTATCAAACAGTGTGCCGGCGCAATTACACATTAGTAAATTTTCCTTTCTTGATGCGTGTTTGTTTTATTTTTTTGGCTATGCCTTGATGCAAATTCCGAGTGGCATGATTTTAGATCGCTTCGGAGCACAACGCATACTGAGTATCAGCATGTTCGTTTGTGCTTTAAGCACTCTTTGTTTTACTGTGGCAACCACCTTGCCCTTGATCAGCATCAGCCGTTTAATTATGGGCATCAGCGGCTCATTTGCTTACATCGGTGTTTTATTTGTTGCCATTCGTTTATTTCCCTTGCGCTACTTTTCCATGTTTGTTGGCATCGCTGAATTGGCCGGTGCGGTAGGCGCCGTATTGGCCGAAAATCCATTGCGGCTATTAATTTCGCATTTAGGTTGGCATGCGAGTTTTGAATTACTGGCTTTCATTTTGATTTTCTGTAGCGTGCTAATCTATGGTGTTTTCAGCTATTTACCGAACGCAGGACAGCATCCCGGCAAAACGATTAATCTGCGTGATTGTGTTTTATACATGGTAAAAAGCCGACGCTTTTTTTTAATTTATCTGATTTCATTTTTAATTTGGATTATCCCGATGGGCTTTATCGCTTATTGGGCCGTGGTTTATTTACGCAGCGACTTCCACATTAGTTTAGCGCTCACCACCAAAGAATGCTCAGTCGCATGGATTGTGCAAGGCGTCATGAGCCCGGTGATTGCGTGGTGGTCAAACCGGATTAAACAACGCATCTTGCCAACTTTAGTGTGCATGGCAATCGGCTTTATTTCTGCTCTCGCGCTGATTTATCTTTCACATGGGCAGCGTGCAATTATCGATCTGTGCATGGCGGGAATTGGTTTTTCAGCCGCCAGCATTACACTGATGTTTGCTTTGATAGGTGATTTTGCCGATCATCATTATGCTGGCAGCTTGATGGGATTTAATAACATGCTCGCCGTACTAGCCGCTCCAGCGGGTCAACTGATCATTGGATTTTTAACTAAAACCGGACATATTGCTCTGCCGCACGCATTACTGTTCTTCCCCGCGTGTTATTTATTGGCGATGTTACTGCTGGCTATTTTTATGAAGTTGCAGAAGAAACATTAGAGGTTACTTTAAATTAGCCGGGTTAATATAAAGATAACTTTATTTGAACCTGGTTAATGTAAAAAAATGAGCGTACTTGTAAACAAAAGCTCTTCAGCTACTAAAAGTGGAGGTTAAAAAATACTTACCATCCTCTCCCAAAATTCACTCCTTCGCCGATAGTCGAATAATAAGGTTTTACTGTTACAGGACCACCTCTGTTGACGTCTTTCAATACTAATAGCTTTTTCTTGTGCTGTCGTAGCAATATTTGAATATAGAATTAAGTACCACATCTTCCAGAATACTCCTTAATAGTAAAAATAAATAATTTAAATTATATTACTATTCATTGGTAACAGCCACCACAATCAAAGCTAGACAGTAAAATGTCAGATTGCCTTTCGAGCGGGTCGCGACCCGCCTCTACAAACGTAAGCCGACGCGCGTTTTCTCACGAGAATACTGAACCCTTTATATTATGATAAGATGTTTTCAAGATGAAAATATTTACTCTATTATCTTTTGTCATTTTGCCTCTGCTGGTAAATGCAGCAGCATTTACCAGCACGCCTTTACCCGCGGATTTACAGAATCAATTAATTGCGTCTGAGATGTGGTCGCAAGACTGTCCGGTGTCGTTGCAAGATTTGCGCTTAATCAACGTGAATTATTATGATTTATCAGGACAATTCCAAAAAAATGGCCAACTAATTGTGGCAAAACAAATCGCGCCAATCACTCTCACTTTATTTAAAAAATTTTATGCGCATAAAATGCCAATCACGGGTTTTACGACCTTAGCTAATACAGATTGGCAAACTGCAGAAAAAAATAACCAGAGTTATGGCTTTGATTGCCACAAAAATTCGCACGGTCAATTTGTGGCAGAATCGTTTGGGACAGTATTAACCTTAAACCCAGTGCAAAATCCAGAATTTAGTTTTATTGATCCTAAGCCAACCTTTATTTGTCGCTTACTTCCAAATTTATCACATTGTGTCGGTGCGGCAAAACAAGTTGATGGCATGCTTATTTTTCCCCCGGCTGGCGTGTTTGCGATGAACCGCAGTTTGAATCTGAGCGGGCAAAGTGAAAGCTTTTTGGCACTTTTGCAAGCGGCGCATTTTGCACGCTTGAGAGATGTAGATCACGGATTAAATTGGGATAAGTTTATTTATAGTATCAACAAGCTTGAGCCTAATGTCGGCTTGCTCGCTTCACCGCCGGCGAAGCTCGGGAAGCCGACCTACTTTTCAAGCACACCCTTAACCCCCACCATAGAAAAAGAATTAATAAAAAATGATTATTGGCAGGAGGGTTGCCCGGTACCACTCAACCGTTTGAATGTCTTAACTATTTCGTATTATGATTTTCAACAACATGAACAAACCGGACAAATCGTGGTGTTTGATGCGGCAGCACCTTTTGTGCTAGCTGCGTTTCAAAAACTATATGCTGAGCATTATCCACTGGAACATTTGTATGTGATCAACAATACCACTGCATCTGGCACGGGTGCTTTCTATTGCCGCGCTATTCGTAATGGCACTAATTTTTCTCTGCACGCTTATGGGCTTGCAGTCGATATTAATCCCGCCCATAACCCTTATATCGGCGGTTTTAAATTAATGCCTGATGGCTCCATGCAGGGGCAATTATTACCCAATTATGCCGCCGAGATTCCCTATTTAGACCGCGCTAATCAGCGCCCTGGTATGAATGAAAGTATTGTTAAGTTGATGGCATCCGTTGGTTTTATTGAATGGGGCGGGCAATGGCAAACCACGCTGGATTACATGCACTTTCAAGTGCCAGAAAATATCGCTAAAAATTTAAGTTATATGGATAAAACTTCGGGTGAACAATTGATGGTACTCGTGATTCGTTATCCTGCAGCTGCGGAAAAAATGTCCGACGATGTACGCTGGAAATTGTTATATCAACTTTACCCAACTCGTTATATGACAGCGCTTACGCAGTATTTTCCCTTGCTGACAACCGAAGACGAAAAACAAATTTTTGAACTGATGTTGCAGAAATTGAGTCAGCCAGTTGTACAATAAAATCGGGCAACTGAAAATATTAGAATTGTGCTATGCTTTAAACAAAAGCAATCCAAGGAGAATATGATGACCATCAAAACTGAACGTTACAAAAAAGGTTTAAAAGTTTTTACTACTAACCTGGGCCCGGAAGCAAAAAAATATGCTGAGGGCTTAGAAAAAATTTATCCCAAGTTTGCCCGCGTCAATATGGAATTTCCCTTCGGTGATTTATATTCTGACACAAAAATTCTTGATGCGCACACCCGTGAATTAATCACCATTGGCGCTTTAACAGTATTGGGTTATGGTTTGCCACAGTTAGAAGTGCATATAAAAGCCGCTTTGCATTGTGGCGCAAGCCGCGAGGAAATTTTAGAAACCATTACCCAAATGTTAGCTTATGGCGGTTTTCCGTCGGCAACCAATGCGTTGCTTACAGCGGATAAAGTGTTTAAAGAAATCGACAATAAACCGAAAAAGAAAAAGAAATCGTAGGTCGGCTTGCCACGCTTTGCGTTTAGCAAGGCGTGTAAGCCGACATCAAAAACAATGGAGGCTATCATGAGCAATAATAAAAATGATTATGGTTATATTCCAGGTCAAAATGCGAATTTAAAATTCAGTGCTTACAATTTAGATCCAGAACGCTTTAGTTTTCTTAAGCCCTTCGAACAAAACTGGCAAATAATTCGTGATGAATATTTAAAGTTTTTGCAAGATAAAACTCTTGATTTTGCCACCATTCAAACAGTTATGAAACCCAAATCGCAGTCAATTATGACGCGTACTGCTACGCCGCATGTTTTCACCGTGGTGGGTTTTTTGTTTAATGGTCAAGCGCTAACTGAATTAATTGAACACTATAATATTACTTGGCCGGAGCTATCGCGCGCAGCAGTGATTGCTCTGATTGAAAAAGTGAATCACTATTTTCCAGCCACGCGTAAAATTATTACGGAGGCTTTCACCCTTTCAGGACAACGGATTCGCAATGTTTATTACAATGTGTACCAACCGGGTTTCGATGTAAAACTCCATGTCAATAATAATCCGCATACTTATCGCGCTTATTTGGGTTTAAAAGTGCCACCAGGCAATGTAGCAATAAAAGTCGGCGGTGATGATGGCAAGCTCGAGCATTATCATTTTATGGAAGGAAAATTTTTAGTCTTGGATCATATGTATCCACATTGTCCACATAACTTAACGACAGAACCACGTCTCGCGCTGATCATCGATTTTTTAAAACCGGATCAGCCACTACAAGCAATGCAGCAATTAGCGAAAGAAATTGTTGCCAAACGTATGCAGGATAATATTTACAGTTACGGCGTGTTTGATAAAGACGATGTAGTGCCAGATGATGTGTTTATTAAATATGGTTTGGCAGAACAATTGCGTTGGGGGAATAAAGTGACTGGGTAACTCGATTGTCACTATGGTTGAGAGTTACTTCTTTAAATTTTTCTGGGTTCCCGCCTTCGCGGGAACGACATTCTTTTGTGGTTGCATACAAATCAGAACAGGTTCCCTGTCAAACTCAGCGGCCCCGTTCCTAGCAGCATAAAAAAACAGGCGACCGCTGCTAAGACAAAATTCTTTTGCGCTGACGTCACATGCCCTACGACCCCCAAACCAATCGCTTGGCTTAAGGCTTTTTTATCCGCTTCG
>JABDGN010000068.1 GCA_013285995.1 Gammaproteobacteria bacterium | reverse complement strand
GATTGGCGAGATTCGGAAAGAAATGATTAGTTCTGAGGTTTAAACGTCGTCTTTTCGTTTACTCCTGCGTTGCGCGCTTTGTTCGGGTGCTCACATACAAACAACGTATGTTGCGCCCCTCCTTAAAGCGCGCGCCTTGGATTAAACAAAAATACTCGTTTAAACCCAAAGCGAATTTTGACGTAGGTCGGTTTACGGACGTCGCCGCATAAGCGGCGGCGTCCAAGCCGACATTTTGAAGAGGTAAACAAAAAATTATCTATGAAAAATTATAACGACATGCTCTCCACCACTTTTTTAGACGGTGGCAACAGTGCTTACATTGAAGATCTCTACGAACAATATTTAGCGAATCCTCAAGCGGTGAGCCCCGAATGGCAAGCCTATTTCCAGCAGTTGCCCGGCAAAAATACCGACGTCGCGCTCGAACCGATTCGCGAACATTTTCTGCAATTGGCAAAACATCCGCAAGTCACTGTGGTCAGCGGCGCTGACAATGCTAAACAAGCGCAAGTCAATGCTTTAGTCGATGCGTACCGTACTTTCGGCCATCGCGTGGTAAAAGTAGATCCCTTAAATTTATTGCCCATCCCAAAAATTCCCGAACTCGAACTTTCTTTTCATGGTTTGAGCGAAGCCGATTTAAGTTCGCAATTTGATACGCATGGTTTTGCTGGATTACAAACTGCTAGCTTAAAAGATTTATTAGCCGCTTTGAAAGAAACCTACTGTGGCACACTCGCCTCGGAATTTATGTACATTGCCGATCGAGAGCAACGCAGCTGGGTACAAAACCAAATCGAAAAAAATCGCGGCAAATTGCAATTAAGCAGCGAGCAGAAAAAATATTTACTGGATCGCTTAAACGCCACTGAAGGCTTAGAACATTATCTCGGCACCAAATTTGTCGGCCAAAAACGCTTTTCAGTGGAAGGCGCCGACACCATGATTCCCATGCTGGATGTGATTATCAATCGCGCCAGCGGCCAAGGCGTCATCGAAACGACGATCGGTATGGCACATCGGGGTCGCTTGAATGTACTGATCAATATCGTCGGTAAATCGCCGCAAGAATTATTCGATCAATTTGCCGGTAAATACACCGTCGATAACAATCACTCCGGCGATGTGAAATATCACTCGGGTTTTTCCAACAATGTGCGCACAAAAAATGGCGCAATGCATGTCGCACTGGCTTTTAATCCTTCACATTTAGAAATTATTGCGCCGGTAGTCGAAGGCGCGACGCATGCGAAACAATTGCGCCATGGCGGCAATGGCGAAGGTGAAACACAAGTATTGCCGATCATTATTCACGGCGACGCAGCGCTCGCGGGTCAAGGCGTCAACATGGAAACAGTGAATTTTTCGCAATTACCCGGCTACCGAACCGGTGGCACGATTCACCTCGTCGCCAATAATCAAATCGGTTTCACCACCGGTCAATTCGAAGGCCGCTCCACAACTTATTGCACCGATTTGGCGAAGATGATCGATGCACCGGTATTTCACATCAATGGCGATGAACCCGAAGCGGCTTTATTCGCTGCGCAATTAGCCTTAGATTTCCGCATGAAATTTAAACGCGATGTATTTATCGATTTAGTTTGCTATCGTCGTTATGGTCACCAAGAAGTGGATGAACCCTCCGGTTCACAACCCGTGATGTATAACGTCATCAAAAATTTACCGACCACGCGCACGCTATATGCACAGCGTTTAATCGCTGAAAAAGTGTTAAGTGCAGAAGAAGATAAAGCCATTGAACTCGAATATCGCGATCGTCTCGATGCCGGTCAACCCGTCGTAGACGTATTGCCGCATAAAGATATGCCTTACACCGTTGATTGGCAACCGTATTTAAATCAATCGATCCATACAACTGCCGATACGCGCGTTAAATTGGCCGACTTAACAAAACTCGCGCAAAAAATCAGCACCATCCCTGCCGATTTCACTTTGCAACCGCAAGTAGCTAAAGTGATGGACGATCGCAAAAAAATGGCCGCTGGCGAATTGCCGCTCGATTGGGGCTGCGCTGAAAGTTTAGCGTATGCCAGTTTGTTAGCTGAAAATCATGGTGTGCGCTTATCAGGCGAAGATTGTCAGCGTGGCACTTTTTCGCATCGGCAATCAGTTTTGCACGATATGAAAAATGGCAAAATTTTTATGCCATTAGAACATGTGAGCGATAAACAAGCGCCGATCAAAATTTTAAATTCTTTATTATCCGAAGAAGCCGTGATGGGATTTGAATACGGTTATGCCACTGCCGCGCCCAATGATTTAGTGATTTGGGAAGGTCAGTTTGGTGATTTCGCCAACGGCGCGCAAGTGATTATCGATCAATTCATCGCCCCCGCCGAACAAAAATGGCACCGCTTATGCGGCCTCACATTATTTTTACCGCACGGTTATGAAGGCCAGGGGCCAGAGCATTCGTCGGCGCGTTTAGAGCGTTACCTGCAATTGTGTGCGCAAGAAAATATGAACGTGTGTATCCCCACTACGCCAGCGCAAGCGTTCCACATGTTGCGGCGTCATATTTTGCGACCAGCACGTAAACCCTTAATCGTGATGACGCCAAAAAGTTTATTGCGCCATAAATTAGCGGTTTCTAGTTTACAAGAGTTAAGCGATGGTGCGTTTCAAATGGTGATTCCGGAACTCGATGCTTTAACTGCAACGAAAGTGACCCGCGTCATTTTATGCGCCGGTAAAGTATATTATGATTTATTACAAAAACGCCGTGAAGCGAAACGCGAAGATATCGCGCTTATTCGCGTCGAACAATTGTATCCCTTCCCGGTGAAAGAAGTCGCGGCGCAATTAAAACTGTATACTAAAGCGAAAGACGTGGTGTGGTGTCAAGAAGAGCCGCATAATCAAGGTGCCTGGTTCTGCATCCGTGAAAATTTAGAAGCGGCGCTTGATAAAGCTCACACGCTGCGCTATGTTGGTCGTGCTGCGAGTGCGTCAACTGCAACCGGTTATGCGAGCACGCATCAGAAAGAGTTGCAGGCGTTTTTGAGTGAGGCGCTTAGCTAGGATTGAGGGGAAAAAAATTCCCCCGTTGTCATTCTCATCGCGCAGCGATGGGAATCCAAGGTTTTAAAATTGTAACAATGAAAACTGAAGAAAATATTATATCAACAGGAGAAAAATTTAATGCCCCTCATCAACATTTCATTAGTTAAAGGTAAATCACCTAAATACATCCAGGCCATTGCCGATGGTGTACATAAAGCATTATGCATAGCATGGAAAATTCCGGAAAACGATCGCTTTCAAATTATTAATGAATATAAAAAAAGTCACTTTCATTTTGATAAAACTATTTGGGGCGTGGAACGTTCGGATGATGTGGTCGTCATTTATATTACTTCAATTGCACGTACAGAAAAAATGAAAAAAGATCTCTATAAACAATTAGTAAAAATTTTAGGTGAAAATCCTAAAGTAAGGAAAGAAGATGTATTTGTGAGTATCGTGCATAATGATCGTGCAGACTGGTCATTTGGCGATGGAATTGCCCAAATGCGTACGGCAGGCAAAAAACCGTAATTAACCGAGGAAATCAATCATGTCAATCGAAATCAAAACCCCACCATTGCCGGAATCAGTCGCGGACGCCACCATTGCCAAATGGCATAAAAAAGCTGGCGATGCGGTCAAGCGCGATGAAAACTTAGTCGATCTCGAAACCGACAAAGTGGTGCTCGAAGTACCCGCTCCTGCTGACGGCGTGCTGGAAAAAATCGTTGCCGCAGAAGGCGCGAAAGTAACGACGGGTATGTTGATTGCTGTCATTAAAGAAGGCGCTGCGGCCGCGAGCGCCCCCGCTGCAAAAGCTGAAGCACCGGTTGCCTCAACCAGTTCATCAGCAAGCGATGATGTTGGCCCGGCCGTGCGTCGTTTAGTTGCCGAACATAATATTGATGTGAGTAAAGTGAAAGGCAGTGGCAAAAATGGCCGCGTGACGGCTGAAGATGTCGAAGCCTTTATCAAAGCCGGTGGTGCTAAAGCCGCCGCTCCTGTAGCTGCTAAAGCTGTACCCACTGTTGCCATTGCAGCCGGCCCACGCAGTGAACAACGTGTACCCATGCCACGCTTACGCCAGCGCATTGCTGAACGCTTACTCGCCGCCAAACGCGACACCGCCATGTTAACCACTTTCAACGAAGTGAATTTAAAAGCGGTCAATGAATTACGTGATCGTTACAAAGATCAATTTGAAAAGCAAAATGGCATTCGTTTAGGCTACATGTCCTTCTTCACCCGCGCTGCGGTGGAAGCTTTGAAACGTTTCCCGGATGTGAATGCGTCAATTGATGGTGAAGATATTGTGTATCACGGTTACTATGATGTCGGCGTGGCAGTCTCAACTGATCGCGGCTTAGTGGTGCCAGTGATTCGCGATGCCGATAAATTAAGTTTGGCGGATATGGAAAAAGCCGTCAAAAATTATGCTGATAAAGCGCGTAATGGTCAATTGACATTGGAAGAAATGACCGGCGGAACATTTACGATTACTAACGGCGGAGCATTCGGATCGCTATTATCAACGCCGATTTTAAATCCGCCGCAAAGCGCCATTTTAGGCATGCACGGCATTCAAAAACGCCCGATTGTAGAAAATGATCAAATCGTGATTCGCCCGATGATGTATTTAGCCTTGTCATATGATCACCGCATCATCGATGGTAAACAATCGGTATTATTTTTGAAAACCATTAAAGAATTATTGGAAGATCCAGCAAGAATTATTTTGGATTTGTAAAACTGCCGTCATGCCCGTGAAAACGGGCATCCAGGCCTAAACTATGATTGAGCATCTAAGTCCAATTTTAAAACCGGATTCCCGCTTTCGCGAGAATGGCAAAATAAAATTAAATGATTCAAAACCCAAAAATGAAAAACAAAAATAGCGAGAAATAAAATGTTACATTCACATCCATACCAACAACTGCAAGAAACGCCCGGCTCCATTGCATCTAAACCTTATTTTTACTCTAACCTTACCGAAAGTGCAGCAGATAATTTATTGCTACAGGAGCTTAAGAAAAGGTCGCTTCA
>JABDGN010000067.1:532-5291 GCA_013285995.1 Gammaproteobacteria bacterium | reverse complement strand
GGACGAGCCCATGGCAAACTCATCCATGTTGGTTTTGCCGAGCATCACCATGCCGGCTTGGTACAATTTTTCGGTTACCGTGGCATCATAAGGCGCAATAAATTTCTCCAACATTTTCGAACCACAGGTGGTTTTGACGCCTTTGGTGCAGAATAAATCTTTGTGAGCAAACGGAATGCCGGTTAACGGACCCGCCTTGCCATGCTTGAATTGCGCATCAGCTGCTTTGGCTTGCGCCAGCGCGTGCTCGCGCGTCACAGTGATAAAACTATTAAGTTTGGTATCGTATTTATTAATGCGCTCTAAAAAATGGGTGGTTAAATCCATACTGCTGATAGCTTTGCTGTGCAGCAGTTTGGAGAGTTCAGTGATGGTATGGTTGTGCATAATTTAGTTGTGGGTTGTGAGTTGTGAGTAATTTAGCTGTTGGTTGTGAGACATAAGCTGTGAGAATGGCATTTTCTGTTTTCACTCACAACTGACAACTCACAACTATTCCACCACCTTCGGTACCAAATACAAACCCGCGGCGGTTGAGGGCGCGATGCTTTGAAATAAATCACGTTGATCGGTTTCAGTCACAACATCTTCCCGCAGACGCTGACTGGCTTCAAACGAATGCGCCATAGGTGAAACCGTGCTGGTATCAACTTGTTCGAGTTGCGAAATCATATTCATGATGTTGGTCAGGCTGGTCATGTAGACCGGCACTTGCGCGGCGTCGATTTGGATTTGGGCCAAATCGCTTAATTTTTCAATTTCAGAATGGGTTATGGTGGTCATAGTGGGTCTATTATAACTCAAAATGATTTCCCATTAATTGAAATTTGAGTGTATAATCGCGCGAATTTTTGATTAATCGTTAATTAAGGACCCATCCATGTTTCGAGCACTGCGTAAACTTTTTTCTAAAGATATTTCTATCGACTTAGGTACAGCTAACACGCTCATTTATGTGCGCGGCGAAGGTATCGTGTTGAATGAGCCTTCGGTGGTTGCCATTCGTCAGGATGGTCCGTCTGGTCAAAAACGCGTCGCTGCAGTGGGGATGGAAGCTAAACGCATGTTGGGCCGTACCCCGGGCAACATCAATGCGATTCGCCCGATGAAAGATGGCGTGATTGCCGACTTTTATGTGACTGAAAAAATGTTGCAATATTTTATCGGCAAAGTACATGAAAATAAATTCTTTCGCCCGAGTCCCCGCGTATTGGTGTGCGTGCCTTGCGGCTCAACGCAAGTGGAACGCCGTGCGATTCGTGAATCAGCAATGGGCGCCGGTGCCAGTGAAGTATTTTTAGTGGAAGAACCGATGGCAGCCGCATTGGGCGCGGGCTTACCGGTCGATGAAGCGCACGGCTCGATGGTGGTTGATATCGGTGGTGGTACTACCGAAGTGGCCATTATTTCCTTAAACGGTATCGTGTTTTCTTCTTCGGTACGGATTGGCGGCGATCGCTTTGACGAAGCCATCGTCAATTACGTACGCCGTAACTATGGCACTTTAATCGGCGAATCAACAGCTGAAGAAGTGAAGAAAAATATCGGTACCGCTTTCCCGGGTACAGAAGTGAAAGAAATGGAAGTGCGCGGCCGCAATTTAGCTGAAGGTGTGCCACGTAGTTTCACTTTAACTAGCAATGAAGTATTGGAAGCTTTACAAGAACCTTTATCCGGCATCGTCGGCGTAGTGCGCGGCGCGCTTGAACAGGCACCGCCGGAATTATCGTCTGACATCGCTGAGCGTGGTTTAGTATTAACCGGTGGTAGTTCTCTGTTAAAAGATTTGGATCGCTTGTTGATGGAAGAAACCGGCTTGCCCGTTGTCGTCGCTGAAGATCCACTCACTTGTGTAGCACGTGGAGGCGGTATTGCTTTGGAAATGCTCGACAAAAATCGCGGTGAGTTTTTAGCAAGTGAGTGATTGAGTAGGTAGGTCGGCTTCCCGAGCTTCATCAACGATGAAGCTCGTAAGCCGACATCAAAAATTTGCAGCCGTGTTTGTCGGCTTGCTCGCTTCGTTTACAACGAAGCTCGGGAAGCCGACCTACCAACTCACAACTAAGGAGAGAGTCATTCGTCCCATTTTCGTTCGCAAAGCTTTTCCTTTTCAAGGTTTAAAAACTTTAACGCTGATCATCTTAGCGATTGTTTTAATCGTCTGCGATCATCGCTCAACGTCTTTCGTACCGGTGCGTAAAGTTTTATCTGCGGTAGCGGCCCCTATCCAATATGCTGTTGATTGGCCAGTGCAAGTGGTGGTTGCTATCCAGGATAATTTTCGTTTTAAACAAACTCTGCTGGCACAAAATGCTGAATTAAACGCACAATTACTCATCGCGCAAGCGCAATTACAAAAATCCCTCGCTTTAGAAAAAGAAAATTTAGAACTACGCAATTTATTGCAGTCAGCTAATGAGCATAATGAAAAAGTTTTGATCGCACGTATTTTAGCAGTAGATAGCGATGCTTTCATTGATGAAGTGGTGATTGACAAAGGTACCCCGGAAGGCATTTTTGTGGGTCAGCCAGTATTAGATGCCAGTGGAATTTTTGGTCAAGTTGTGCAAGTAGGGCCTTTGACCAGCCGCGTGATGTTATTAACTGATCCACGCAGTGGTATTCCCATACAAGTGCTACGCAATGGCTTGCGTGCCATTGCTATTGGCAATGGCGAAACCGATCGCTTATTGTTACCTAATTTATCCGTTACCAGCGATATCAAGGTGGGTGACGAATTAGTGAGTTCCAATTTAGGTGAGCGTTTTCCGCAAGGCTATCCAGCTGCGACGGTCACATCGGTAAAAACGCCACCCGGCAGCTCCTTTTTAATTGTCAGCGCAAAACCTACTGCTAATTTAGATGGCGCTAATTTATTATTATTATTGTGGCCACATAACTCAATTAAACCATGAATCGACAAAGCACAGGATTTATCATTTTAACGCTCGTCATCGCCGTCTTGTTGACGATCTTCGCTTTGCCCATGTGGTTACGCTGGATCTGGCCGGACTTTGTATTGTTGATATTGATTTACTGGTCCCTACACATTGAAACCCGCAGCGGTATTTTTACCGCTTGGATCATGGGGATTATTTTAGATATTTTTGGTGGCACTTTATTAGGTGAACACGCGCTGGCTTTAACGATTGTAATTTATTTGATTTTCAAATTACAAAAACAAATCCGGGTGTTCCCGCTCTCGCAACAAGCCGGCGTTATTTTTGTAGCCAGCATTTTATATCTAGCCATCGTTTATTGGGTGCAAGGTGCTATTAGTGCAGCGCCTAATTCCTTCTTATTTTGGGTACCGATTGTTACGAACACTCTCTTGTGGCCTTGGCTGTCAATGTGGCTACAAAAATTCCGCACCACACGTTAAGCACCTGACCGACTCGGCACACGATGCTGCCACGGCTGGGCTTTTTCTAATTGCCGCGCTAATTGAAACAGCGTCGTTTCATCACCAAAGCGCGCAGCAAATTGCGAACCAATCGGCAAATTATCCCGATTCCAATACAAAGGCACTGACATCGCCGGCTGCCCGGTAATATTAAATAACAGGGTATACGGCGTAAACGCAAAACTTTTTTTCACACCTTCCAGCATGGTGAGTTTTAATAATTTATTAGAATGTGAACCCAATACGATACGCAACATAAATTTTTCAAATCCACTGAGCCTAAATGCGGCATGTTTCAAAGGTGGCTGCGCTAAAGTAGGGGTTAAAATCAAATCGTAATCCTGCATTAATTTGCCAACTTGGCGCGTCACTTGATCAAACACGACATTCGCTAAAGCTAATTGTTGGGCTGTGTAACACTGGCCTAATTTTGCAATCGCTTTGTTACTGAGTTCTGCATCTGCACCACGCGCTTTGTGTCCGGTTACTTGTTTAATAAAATGAAACATGGCGCCCGCTTCTGCACCTAAGAAAATAGTAAAGGCTTCTAATAAAGCATCGCGATTAATTTCTAACTTGGCTTCACTCACTTCATGACCTAAATCACGGCATAATTTCGCCGTACGTTCCACCGCTGTAATGCAATCGGGGTGCACTTCCGCTTGAAACACCGGCTCCTTGAGCAGTGCAATGCGCAATTTGTGCGGTGCCTTTTCTAAACTTGATAAATAAGAATGTTTGGGGTTTTCTAAAGGTAGCGGCGTGCCAATATCATTTCCTAGAGTTAAATCCAGCAACGCAGCACTATCACGCACCGAGCGCGTTAAGGCATGTTGGATTACCAAACCCTGCCAGATGCGGCCCATATCAGGTCCGGTGGGCGTCCGACCCCGCGTCGGCTTTAAACTAAATAAGCCACAGCAAGAAGCGGGGATCCGCAGCGAGCCTGCGCCATCGCCTCCATGAGCCATCGGTACCAAACGCGCCGCAACGGCTGCCGCTGAACCACCACTGGAACCACCTGCAGTGCGATCTAAATCCCAAGGGTTATGCGTTAAGCCGCTAAAGGCTGAATCGGTCGTCGCTCCCATGCCAAATTCCGGGACATTGGTTTTGCCGACCACCACTAAACCGGCTTTCAAATAACGTTCAACTAATTCACTGTGATAAGGCCGCGTGTAATTTTTTAACCAGCGGCTGCCGGCCGTGGTTGGTACATTTTGATACGACACCACTAAATCTTTTAATAAAAAAGGTACGCCAGCAAACGGCGCATCACTCGGCACTTGTTGAATTTGCGCTCGCGCGGCATCATACATTTTATGGGTAATGGAATGAATGTAAGGATCTAATAAT
>JABDGN010000067.1:0-522 GCA_013285995.1 Gammaproteobacteria bacterium | reverse complement strand
CCAAGGCCATGCCGTCGTAAATTTCATATTCGGGAAAGTTCATCTGTTACTCCGCTTTAATTTGTGAAATAATACCTTATTTGGAGCGAAGACTCCATCCCTATTAGCGGAGATAATTTATGGCACATCTTATTGCGTATGATATTGATATTGAGCCTTTATTAAAAGCCACAAAAAATTTGCGGGAACTTCTCCCCTTTGTTGATTCTAATACATTGCGCGCGGCGCCACCCAACCTTGGCTGACGGGCAGGGAAGGCAAACAAGGCTCAAACGCCAACGGTGTTAACTGCTGAATAATCTTTTCGCTAGTTAAAGTAAAAGGGCTGCTAAATTGAAAAATTTGTATTTGTTTAAACCACATTGTTGTTCTCGTTGAATTCTAAGGGAACTAAATCTTTTTCGATGAGTTGGCGGAAATCCTCTGAACAATTCTCCCAATTGACTAAGTCAACCTTAAAAGGTAAATTGGATTCTTCGAAGGCTTCAGCAATGTCACCAACAATCAATTTTGGAATAGCTT
>JABDGN010000066.1 GCA_013285995.1 Gammaproteobacteria bacterium | reverse complement strand
ATTAGAAAAACAAGGTGCAGAGTTAATCGATATCAGTTTACCGAGTGTAAAACTCGCGATCCCCGTTTACTATGTCGTCGCACCCGCCGAATGCTCATCGAATTTAGCGCGCTATGATGGCGTGCGGTATGGGCATCGGTGTGATAACCCGAAAAATCTCGAAGATTTATACAAACGCAGCCGCGCCGAAGGTTTTGGTGCAGAAGTCAAGCGCCGGATTTTAGTCGGCACCTATGTTTTATCAGCGGGTTTTTACGATGCCTATTATTTGAAAGCACAAAAAGTGCGGCATTTGATTCGCGATGAATTTACCGAAACCTTTAAAAAAGTGGATGTTATTTTAAGCCCGACTTCACCGAATGTAGCCTTTGCACACGGCGCGCGGGCCAACGATCCGATCAGCATGTATTTATCCGACATTTATACCGTCGCGGCGAATTTAGCCGGTTCACCGGGTATTTCGGTGCCAGCCGGTTTGGTAAATAATTTGCCGGTAGGATTACAATTTATCGGCAAAGATTTTGACGAAGCAAAATTATTGAATGTGGCGCATCAATATCAGTTAGCGACCAATTGGCATAATGTGACAGCGCCGGAGTATAAGTGAAAATTAAATCCCCCTTAATCCCCCTTTTTCAAAGGGGGAAATCGGTTTTTAAATCCCCCCTTTGAAAAAGGGGGGCAGGGGGGATTTTAAAATTTAGAGGAAATTACCATGCAATGGGAATCCGTTATCGGTTTAGAAGTACACGTTCAACTCAATACCAAAAGTAAAATTTTTTCAGCCGGTGCAACGGCCTATGGCGCTGAACCCAACACGCAAGCTTGCGCGATTGATTTAGCGATGCCGGGTGTATTGCCGGTGCTCAACAAAGAAGCGTTGCGCATGGCGTTAAAATTTGGCTTGGCAATCAACGCGAAACTTAATAGTCCCGCGGTATTTGCGCGTAAAAATTATTTTTATCCCGATTTACCCAAAGGTTATCAAATCAGCCAACTCGACACACCGATCGTCGGCACTGGCGCATTGGATATTGTGTTAGAAGATGGCCGTAAAAAAACTATCAACATCACGCGCGCGCATTTAGAAGAAGATGCCGGTAAATCCCTGCATGAAGATTTTCAAGGCATGAGTGGCATTGATTTAAATCGCGCCGGTGTGCCCTTATTAGAAATTGTGTCCGAGCCAGAAATGCGCAGCGCCAAAGAAGCGGTGGCGTATTTAAAAGCCTTGTATGCGCTGGTGACGTATCTCGGCATTTGCGATGGCAATATGCAAGAAGGCTCGTTTCGTTGCGATGCCAACGTGTCGGTGCGGCCAGTGGGGCAAAAGGAATTTGGTACCCGCACTGAAACGAAAAATGTGAATTCCTTTCGCTTCGTTGAAAAAGCCATTAATCACGAAATTGAGCGGCAAATCAATGTGATTGAAGAGGGTGGCACCATCATTCAAGAAACACGTTTGTTTGATGCTGATAAAAATGAAACCCGCTCGATGCGCAGCAAAGGTAATGCCAATGATTACCGCTATTTCCCCGATCCCGATTTATTGCCAGTGATTGTTGAGCCCGTCATGTTGGAAGAATTACGCGCGCAATTACCGGAATTACCCTGGCAAAAACAAGCGCGTTTTATCAGTGAATTTAGTTTGAGTGAATACGATGCCAACGTGTTGGTGTCGAATCAAGATTTAGCGCAATACTTTGAAGCAGTTGTTAAAGCGACCCAAGCGCCTGCGAAGCAAGCAGCGAATTGGGTAATGGGCGATTTATCGGCTGCTTTAAATCGTGACAGTTTAGAAATCACCCACTCGCCTGTGAGTGCTAAACAATTAGCCGGTTTATTGGATAGAATTCAGGACAACACCATCTCCGGCAAAATCGCCAAAACCGTGTTTGAAGCAATGTGGCAAGGGGAGGGCGATGCCGATGCGATCATTGCTGCGAAAGGTTTAAAACAAGTCACCGACACCGGCGAAATTGAAACAGTGATCGATGCCGTGATCGCTAATAACCCGCAACAACTCGCTGACTACAAAAGCGGCAAAGATCGTTTATTCGGTTTTTTCGTCGGCGAAGTGATGAAAGCGTCGAAAGGCAAAGCCAATCCGGGGCAAGTGAATGAGTTGTTGAAGCAGAAACTGTAGCTGTAGGTTGGCTTCCTGCGTCTTGCGTTTAGCAAAGCGCGCAAGCCGACAAATTTCTCTTGTACTTTCCCCTCTTTTCGGGTATCATTCGCCCCCCTTTTGCCATCAGGCTTAAGGGTCGTCTCCTTGTTCCACCGCTAATAATGGCGGGGACATTTAACCGTAAGGAGGTTCATCTTGAGACACTACGAAATCGTTGTTTTAGTTCATCCTGACCAAAGCGAACAAGTGCCCGGCATGATCGAGCGCTATAAATCGCTGGTTACCGAAGCCAAAGGACAGATCCATCGCGTCGAAGATTGGGGCCGTCGTTCTTTAGCTTATGCTATCGAAAAAGTTCACAAAGCGCATTATTTCTTGCTCAATATCGAATGCGCGCAAACCACGTTAAAAGAATTAGAAGATGCGTTCCGCTATAACGATGCGGTGTTGCGGCATTTAACTATTCGTCGTGATGCAGCGATTACTGAAGTATCGCCAATCATGAAACCTGCCCGCAATGAAGAAAGAAATGAAGAGGAGCAAGCATAATGGCAAGTCCACGTCATCGGAAAAATTCTCGGTTTAGCGCCGAAGGTGTTGGTGCAATTGACTATAAAGATGTCAATTTATTGAAAGCGTATATTACTGAAACAGGGAAAATTATCCCTAGCCGTATTACCGGTACAGCTGCGAAATTTCAACGTCAATTAGCAACGGCGATTCGTCGCGCGCGTTATTTAGCATTATTGCCGTATTGCGATAATCACAAATAAATGGTTTGGCAGCGGTTTGGCAATTATCTGTTAAACAATCAGCGTTCGATGTTGCTGATTGTGTTGATATTGTCAGTTTTACCTGTCGTATCGAGTCTGGTTGCCATCATCGTGGCGCTGGTGACCTTACGCAAGGGTTGGCAATTAGGCGGAGCGGCGCTAATTGCCAGTTTATGTCCTCGGGTGTTAGTGTTTTTACTGGGGGATTTAAATGTTTTTTTGTTGCTAACGGCATTGTTTAGTAATGTTTTAATTTGGGTGTTAGCACTTATTTTAAGACGTAGTTTATCTTGGGCTGTTGTGGTACAAAGCGCTGCGGGGATTGGTTTTTTGGTGTTGTTGTTGGTGCATTGGATTTATCCGGGCATCACCGATTGGTGGTTACAAAACTTAACCGCTGATGTGCAACAAGCGCAACCCTTATTTGGTAGCAGTTTGCCAGCCGATTTTCCAGCGCGAACCGCGCGTGTGGCAACCGGAATTCAACTCACGGCTTTTTCAGCCTTGAGTTTGCTCTGGTTGGTATTAGCGCGTTGGTGGCAAGCCGTATTGTTTAATCCCGGCCAATTACAGTCGGAATTGCACAACGTTCGCTTAAGCCGCAGTTTTGTGTTGGCAGTGGCCATTGTATTGCTGATTGCGTTACTCAGCCACAATGGCATTATGTTAGATGTAGTGCCAGTGTTAGTGTTGCCAGCGATAGCAGCCGGTTTGAGTTTAATGCATTATTTTGCGGCGACTAAAAAATATGCCATCCGCTGGTTAGTTGGGTTTTATATTGTAATCGTTGTATTATTTGCTTACCTGGTAGGCATTTTATTTGCAGTGGGTTTAGTGGATAGCGTGATGAATTTACGCGCTCGATTGAATCCTAAAAAACATGAGGTGTAAAAAATGGAAATCATTTTATTAGAAAAACAACGTAATTTAGGTAATTTGGGTGACACTGTTAAAGTAAAGCCGGGTTACGCGCGCAACTTTTTAGTGCCGCAAGGTAAAGCCGTGCGCGCCACTAAAGAAAATATCGCTGCCTTTGAAGCGCGGCGTGCCGAATTAGAAAAAGTTCAAGCCGAACATTTGGCACAAGCTTCAGCCCGTGCTGAAGCAGTGGCTGCATTGAGCTTAACGATTGCTGCTAATGCCGGCGAAGATGGCAAATTATTCGGTTCAATCGGTACTAAAGATATCGCTGATGCCATTGTTGCTTTAGGTGTTGCCATTGAAAAACATGAAGTATTATTGCCGAACGGCACTTTGCGTCAAACCGGTGAATATGATATTCAATTGCAATTGCACAGCGATGTGCTTGCGACGGTGAAGTTGGCAATCGTAGCTGAAAAGTAATTAGGATGTAGGTCGGCTTACGAGAGATTGCGAAGCAATCGAACAAGCCGACAAAACGACCGCCGGTCGTTATCCCCGCGAAAGCAGGGATTCGGGTTCAAAATGTCGGCTTGTTCGTTTCGCTAATGCGAAACTCTCGTAAACCGACCTACGCCCCCACCCAAACTCATGGACAAACAACTCGACTCTCTCAAAATTCCGCCTCACTCAGTGGAAGCTGAGCAAGCGGTATTGGGTGCCTTGATGTTGGAAAATGAAGCCTGGGATGGCGTCGCCGATCGGCTATCCAGCGATGATTTTTATCGCCCTGAGCATCGCGTTATTTTTCGCACTCTGGCAACTCTCGCAACGCGTAATGCGCCCTTCGATGTACTCGTTGTTTCTGATTTTCTCAATCAACAAAATCAATTAAAAGATGCTGGCGGCGAAGCGTATTTATTTGAGCTGGCGAAAAACACCCCTACTGCCGCAAATATTCTCGCTTATTCCGATATCGTGCGCGAACGTTCCGTGCTGCGGCAATTCGCCAGTGTCGCCAATGAAATTGCTAATAGCGCGTTTCGTACTGAAGGTCGTACCATTAGTGAATTGATCGATTCAGCTGAACAAAAAGTTTTTAAAATTAGTGATCAAGGGGTGCGAGGGCAAGGCCCGCGTGATATCAATACGATTATGGCGCACACCATTGAGCGTATGGATGAATTGCACAAAGCCAAAGGTGCGATTACCGGTTTAACCACCGGCTTTACTGACTTAGATGAAAGAACTTCCGGCCTGCAACCTGGCGATTTAATTATCGTCGCGGCGCGTCCTTCGATGGGAAAAAACCAGCTTCGCGATGAATATCGCGGAAAATGCGGCGCTGGAATTGAGCAAGGATCCCAATCAAAAAGCCGTATTAGTTTTTTCGATGGAAATGCCATCAGAATCTTTAGTGATGCGGATGCTTTCATCACTCGCCCGCATCGATCAACAACGCATTCGCACCGGCCGGCTTGATGATCAAGACTGGGCCAAAATTCCGCAACAAGTACAACTCTTTTCCCAAACCAAATTATTTATCGATGACACAGCCAGCTTAAGCCCGACTGAAGTGCGCGCCCGCGCG
>JABDGN010000065.1:5006-5844 GCA_013285995.1 Gammaproteobacteria bacterium | reverse complement strand
TTTTCTGATCGCGGCTTATATCGGCCTGGCGAAAACATGCATTTTGCGATGTTGGTGCGTCATCCTTATGCGTTCCAGGCGAGCGCCGATATCCCTTTACAAGCAACCTTAACTGATCCGCAAGGCAACACGGTGCTAACTAAGAACTTAGCTTTAAGTCCGAGTGGCTTATTAACGCTTGATTATCAAACCACCGCTAACAGCTTAACTGGCAATTATAATTTTATGATTTCCTTAGTGAAAAATAAAAATGCCACTTATACCTTGGGCCAAACGAATAAGAAATAAAATTCGGATCATTAAAATCCCCTGCTGTTTGACTCACTAAGTGGTTAATTTGATCCGAGAAAATCCGGCTTACCGTAAACTTTACGGTCGGTATACCACGCACCAATACCGACATTTTGTGTTCACCTTGTAAAGTCAATAAAGAGCCCTTATATAAAAATTGCAATTGTCGCGGGTAAGGGGGAGCTTGCTCTATCGTGGTATAAGAATTCTTTAATAGATAATTGCCTAAGCCCGGTAAACCGGCATTAATTTTGATGTAGAGAAAACGATTTCCTGGCGCATTAAAGCGGAAAGTATGTAAACTCTGATACAACACCGCGCTGGGAATTAACTGTAATTTAACCGGTGTGGATGCCGCCAGTACGCTAGCATCAACTTCACCGGGCGTATTCCATTGATAATTAGTTTGCACCGGAGTGCCTTTGCTCGCCGGTTTATTCAAAGGCAATAAATAAGCTTGAATCGCATCCTGCAAAGCTGCATCGGTGACTCCAATGCTAAAATTAAGCGCTAAAATTTGTTCCGGAAATCCTCCCGTATTATTGAC
>JABDGN010000065.1:0-4996 GCA_013285995.1 Gammaproteobacteria bacterium | reverse complement strand
ATACTGCCCGCATCGGGTAAAAAAAACCGTTTGCGTCACGTTGTTTCCTAAATTCGCGTGCCCCAGGCTCGCTTGCGCGCCAGCTTTAATCACCAATACAAAATATTGTGGGCTGTCACTCAAACGCATCTTTTCGGATTGGATATACACTTCCTGATCGTGCATACCATAACGAATCGTAACGGGCAAAGATGGCACATTTAAATTTAACTGGCCCTTTTTATCCAGTGTTTGCGGAATTAACAGCACTTGTTGCGCAAAATTCGTGGTATCCACCGGATAATTAAAATCAACCGTCGCCACGATTTTTTGATCAGTGGGATCAACCGGGTTTTGATAAAAGCTTAAATTATTGACGGTGGCGGAGAAAGCTGGAGTCGTAAAACTGTAATGGTAGGTTTGGAAGCGAAACCCTTTGGTAAAAATTTTTGGATCAAAAGTAAGTTCATAGGTTTGCGCTGCGGGCCAGGGTTGGGTCGGAGTAAATTGCAAATCATTATCACCATTCCACTGCCAAGTGCCCGCTAAAGCAGGTTTTAATTGAATGCCCTGCGTTACGGCTTGATTGACTTTATTCAAAGGGGCAACCGATTGTGGCGAGCTTTGTACGTTATCAACGAATTGAACATCTAAAATGCTGGGTGTTTGTGTGTCATTGCTGGGTGGATTGGTATCAGGTGCGGTAATGCTGGCAAGCACTGCAACGGGTTGGGGTAAATTAAGATAATGGCGCACACCACCCGCTACGAGGCCGATGATAATCAGCACACCGAGTAAGATGCGATAAAAGCGCCAGGAAAAACGCTGCAATCTCCCACCCGTTACACGCATCCAAGCCGGTTTATTCCAATTAACTTCACCGATAAGACGACGGAAAAAAGTCTGTAAAGCTAATGCGATAGATTTAAACATGATTGTCAGGACTCTTTTTTAAAGGGATATTACGCTCGATTATGCCCAGCTGCAATGGATTTTACAAGCAATTTAGCGACGCTTGCTCACATTTGATTTTGCACGAGCAATCCCGTATAACACATACCTTAGCTCAAATTGTGACGAGCTAAGGTATAATGCCCCTTATGGCACAAATCATCGATGGCAAAGCAATTGCCGCTCAAATCCGTCACACTATTAAAACCCGCGTGAGCGAACGTTTAGAACACGGCTTACACCCACCGGGTTTGGCTGTCGTTCTCGTGGGCCAAAATCCCGCTTCAGAAATTTATGTCGCTAATAAACGCAAAGCCTGCGAAGAAGTGGGCTTTTTGAGCTTCAGCTTTGATTTGCCGGATACCACTTCACAAGTGGAATTATTAAAGTTAATCACCCAATTAAATCGCGATAACAGCGTCGATGGCATTTTAGTGCAACTGCCCTTGCCGACGCATATTAATTCACAAGCGATTTTGGAAGCCATTCGCCCCGATAAAGACGTGGATGGTTTTCATCCTTACAATGTCGGTCGCTTAGCGCAGCGCAACCCGATCTTGCGCCCGTGTACCCCTTATGGTGTCATGAAATTATTGGAAAACACGGGAGTGGATTTATATCAGCAAGATGCCGTTGTCGTCGGCGCTTCTAATATTGTCGGGCGACCGATGGCGTTGGAATTATTACTCGGTGGCTGCACAGTCACGGTGTGTCATCGCTTCACGAAAAATTTGCGCGCGCAGGTTGAGCGAGCCGACATTGTAGTCGTCGCTGTGGGCAAGCCAAATTTAATCCCCGGTGAGTGGGTAAAACCCGGCGCAATTGTGATTGATGTGGGCATGAATCGTTTAGCCGATGGCAAATTATGCGGTGATATAGAATTCACAGCAGCGGCCGAACGCGCCAGCTGGATTACGCCGGTGCCAGGTGGTGTGGGACCGATGACCGTTGCGATGTTGCTGCATAATACCTTGTTTGCGGCAGAGGAATTGCATAGTTAACGTAGGGAACGCTCGGTAGGGGCGGGGCTTGACCCGCCCGCTTCGTCCACATTCATTTTCCGGGCGGGTCAAGCCCCGCCCCTACGCTGTTTGAGAACTATGAACTCCAACAAAAATCTCTCTGCCATCTTCCCCCTCTTCCTTGCCGTATTCATCGATTGCATTGGCTTGAGTTTAGTGTTTCCGATTTTAACGCCCTTGTTTTACGACTCCAGTGGCATTTTACCAGTCAATGATAGCGAAACTTTACGCAGCATTTTATTCGGCATTACGCTGGCTATGTGGCCCTTGGCCATGTTTTTCGCCACGCCCATTTTAGGTGAGTTATCTGATGAAATCGGTCGCAAAAAAATTTTAGTATTTTGTTTAGGCTTAGTTGGCATCAGTTATTTTTTATCCGGCATTGCCGTATTAGCCGATTCCGTCAGCTTAATGATTGTGTCACGTTTTTTAGCCGGCTTGTGTGCCGGATGCGTGCCGGTTGCACAAGCGGCGGTGATTGATATTTGCCCGCCAGATCAAAAACCCAAATATTTAAGCTTATTATTATTTCCTGCTTCCTTAGGTTTCGTAGCAGGGCCTTTATTTAGCACCTTGCTGGGCAATGCAAGGTGGATCAGTTGGTTTGGTTTGTGGACGCCGTTATTTTTCGCTGGCATTTTAGCGCTGTTTAATGCGGCTTTATTGTGGGCAACGCTACAAGAAACCCATGTTAAAGTCGGCAAACTTCATTTAAATATTATGGGTGCCGTGCACTTATTTGTTGATGCTTTCAATAACAAAGCCGTGCGTTTTCTATCACTCATTTTTTTACTGTTTGAATTTGCCTGGGGCTTATATTTTCAATACATCAGCTTATTCATGCTGCATGCCTTTCATTATAATGCGACACAAATTGGTTGGTTCATGGCTTGGCTAGCCTGCGGTTTTGCAGTGGCATTTTTAATTATTATTCCTTGGTTAAGCAAGCATTTTAAAAACTTGCCCGTGATTCGCGTGAGTTTTGTGGTGAGCGCCGTGTTCATGGCGGTATGTGTGCTGTGTCCGTGGGCCAGTATTGTTTGGCTGGCGACATTTATTGCTTGCGCCGCTAATGGTGTTTTATACTCGTTTTTATTGAGCATCTGTTCTGACACCGTCGGCCCAGAACGACAAGGCTGGATTATGGGTGTTACCGCCGCTGTTACCGCTTTAGCCTTTGCGGTAACAGCTTTATTGACCGGCTTATTGAGTTTGATTAGCGTTGGTACGCCACTGTATGTTGCAAGCGCTGCCATGGTAGTGGCTACGCTATTGACTTTTCGCTTCCTTTAAAACTCCGTGGGATATAAAATATTGCTGCAGCTGCGGATATTCCACCACCATACTTTGCAACTCAGCTGCCATTGCAGCAGCTCCAGCTTGATCTCCCACTTGATTACGTACACTCGCCACGAGTTGATAATATTCATATAAACCATAACTAGCCATATAAGGATAAGCCAGACCCGCTTCTAATAAAGTATGCGCAGCTTGCACTTGATGCTTTGATAATAAATAATTAGCATACATCATACGAGCTTGGTAAAAACGCGGATCTAATTGCAGCGTTTTGTTAAATTGTGCAGCAATAATTTGTGGTGCTTTATCGCCTAGCATTGGCGCTGCCACCATACTTAACTCACCTTGCATCATCACGGCTTGCGGGTCCCATACATTAGTGGCTTGCGCTTTAGTAAGCCAGTTAGAAATAGTAATATAACTGGCCTCCAACTGTTCTTTATTGATTTTTTCTAACGCTTCCAAATTACTGAGATAGACTCGCGCTGAGAGGAGATATCCTCCTTCATAACGAGGCTGCAGCGCCTGCATCATTAATCCATAATGCATAGCTTGTGCTGAATTAGCTGCTTGATAGGCTTTATCTCCTTTGCTTGCCAAAATAATTGTGCTGGCCATGATCCCGAAAAAAGCCCCTACCCAAATCAGAATAATGAACATTAACACATGCAAATAAACTGCGCGGACCTTGGCTCTTGGCTGTACAGTAACCAGCTTCAGTTTCACATGATGCACAGCTAAATAATGTAAACGTCCTAAAAACAAACCTAAAAATATTAAAGTGGGAGCAAACATTAAATCGAAACTAAAACAGGCGCTCAATGCCACTGCACCAATACCGGCTAATAAAAAGACTGTTTCACACACGATGGGTTTACTTGCTACCTGGCGCCATATTTTGTAGCTTAAATAAACAGCACTGCCAAAGACAGCCAAGATCAAGATTAAAGCTAATAAACCCCCTTCGGCCCAGAGCTGTAAATAATCATTATGCACAAAGTACCCGGCCGAAGTATCGGCCACCGGCCGCAGCGCCGCATAAGCATATTGAAATCCACCCAGACCTATTCCTCTAAACGGATATTCCGTGATCATTTGCCAAGCACCATGCCAAGTCAACATGCGTTGGTCCCAGGAATACGAAGCGGGTCCCAGATAAAAACTACTGCCTTTGGGTGGAGGAATATAGCCAATGGCACAAGCCACTGCTACAACCAACAATAAAATCAGCCAATGGCGTTTGTGCAATACTCGCCAAGCCAGAATAGAGGCAACAACAAACAAAACTATTAAGATAGCCGAAGATGTGCGGCTATGAATTTCCATAACTGCAACGACTGCGATAAAAATGACGATGAGTAATATATAACGCCATTTCGATGGCCGCTGACTCAAGTATAAGTAATAAGCACAGACTGGCAAAATGCCTAAATCCAACAGGGTGGCTAAGAGATTTTTAAACAGCAAACAAGTATTCGGTGTTTCTCCACTCCAATATTGCACAATCGCCCATAATGCAAAGGCAAACAATACCACTCCTATTCCAAACAGCATAATATGCCAGCTTTTATCGGTTTTTAGCGTGCAATAAGCGAAATAGAAACTCCAGGGTAGAATAGCTAACAAGGCTGCCAGCATATTACTAATAGTGGAAATTTGCGTCCAGGCTAGAGTAATAAATAACCAAATCCAATAGAGAGTGATACTGACACTTAAAAAATTAATAGGAATAGTAAGTGAACGGA
>JABDGN010000064.1 GCA_013285995.1 Gammaproteobacteria bacterium | reverse complement strand
TCTTTATTTGCTTTTCCCTTTTAATTGCTTCTACTATTTCAGTATGCACTTCGTAATAAACCAAATTATGTACTTGATGCTCTTTCGTAAACCCTTTTACAAAATCATTTTTATGTTCGTAAATCCTTTTTACTAAATCGCTTGTTACGCCGATATATAAAGTTCCATTTTGTTTACTTGCTAAAATATAAACATATGATTGTTGCATTTTGTTTTTCTGGATTCCCGCTTTCGCGGGAATGACGTGCCATTAGTTTATTGCTCCGATATTCTCAACACTGGATTCCCGCTTTCGCGGGAATGACGGCTACGCCGTACATTTTTCTTCAAACTCGCTGCGGAAATGCCGCAAAAATCCCTGCACTGGCCACACGGCTCCGGGGCCAAAGGCGCAAATGGTATTAAATTCTACATTGCCGCAAATACTCAATAATTTATCTAAATCTTCACGCTTACCCTGGCCTTCATCGATGCGCGATAAAATGCGGTAAATCCATCCCATACCTTCACGACACGGCGTACATTGACCGCAGGATTCGTGATAATAAAATTTGGCAAACCGGCGGGCGACTTTGACCATCGACACGGTTTCATCCATTACGATCACCGCACCTGATCCTAAAAATGATCCAGCTTTTTGAATACCGTCGAAACTCATTTCAGTTTCCATGATGATATGCGCAGGTAATACTGGCATCGAGCTACCGCCTGGTACTACCGCTTTTAATTTTTTGCCATTTAACATGCCGCCAGCTAATTCCAATAAATCTTTGAAGGGCGTGCCCAGTGGAATTTCGTAATTACCTGGTTTTTCAACATGACCACTGACGCTGAAAATTTTCGGGCCGCCGTTATTGGGTTTGCCGATATTCAAGAACCATTCGGCACCCTTTTCCATGATGACGGGAACAGAAGCAAAAGTTTCGACGTTATTAATCGTCGTAGGTTTGCCATAAATACCAAAGTTCGCGGGGAACGGCGGTTTAAAACGTGGCATGCCACGTTTGCCTTCCAATGATTCCATCAATGCAGTTTCTTCACCGCAAATATACGCGCCGGCGCCTAAGTGCGAGTGGATCACCGCATCAACACCGGAACCAAAAATATTTTCGCCCATTAAACCCGCTGCGCGTGCTTCTTTTAAAGCATTGTCAAAATGAATAAAGGGTTCATCACCAAATTCACCACGCAAATAGCAATAGCCAACGGTTGCGCCCATCGCATAACAACCTATCAACATGCCTTCGATTAATTGATGCGGATTAAAACGCAAAATATCGCGATCTTTACAAGTGCCTGGCTCACTTTCATCAGCGTTGCAGAGTACATATTTTTGACCGGGTTTTTCCGGATTAATAAAACTCCATTTCACACCCGTGGCAAAACCGGCACCTCCGCGACCACGTAACGTAGAGGCTTTTAAAATATTGACAATATCACCACGCGGCGTTTTTTCGCGCAACATTTTTTCCCATTGCACGTAGCCGCCGATTTTTTTGTAGGCGTCCAGCGTCCACGACTTGGGTTGGTCGATGCCGCGGTAACAGACTGTATTGAGTTCTATATTTGCCATAATTCTGCTTTACCGTCATCCCCGCCCCCGTCTTCATGAGGGTAAACTCCGGCGGGGATCCAGCATTAAATAATTATTTCGTTATATAAATCTTTCTATTTTCTGGATTCCCGCTTTCGCGGGAATGACGTACTATTTTGCTTCCCACTCTGCTAAAGCCTCATCTACTTTTTCCGTAGTGAGATTTTCATAATACTTATTGTCGATTTGCAACATCGGCGCACTGGCACAGGCTGCTAAACATTCGGAATCTTTCAGCATAAATTTATTGTCGGGCGTTGATTCATTAAAATCAATCCCTAACCGTTTTTTCAAATGTGCCGCAATTTCATCAGAGCCTCGCAACCAACACGACACGTTAGTACACACCCGAATTTTATGTTTGCCGCAAGGCTTTAATTCGTACATGTCATAGAATGTAGCGACTTCATAGACTTGGATTTTCGCCAAGCCTAATTTCTCTGCTACTGCATCCATCAATTCGACACTGAGCCAGCCTTCATTTTGTTCTTGCGCCGCATGCAAAGCCGTTAGCACTGCCGAACGCTTTTGATCGGCGGGGTATTTTTGCAACCATTCGTCGATGGTGGCATGGGTTTTTTCAGTCAACAATTCTGTCATAATTTTCACAACCCGTCATTCCCGCGTAGGCGGGAATCCAGCATTAAATAGCAATTTCATTCTCTAAAATCTAAAAAGGCCTGGATTCCCGCTTTCGCGGGAATGACAACGCCCTCTACCGATCCACTTCTCCAAACACCACATCAATACTCGACAATGATGCGACAACGTCGGCGATCATGTGGCCACGCGTCATTTCATCCAGCGATGATAAATGCACAAAGCTCGGCGCGCGAATTTTTAAACGATAGGGTTTATTGGCCCCATCGGAAATTAAATAAATACCGAACTCGCCTTTCGGATGTTCAACTGCGGCATACACTTCCCCTTCAGGTACACAATAACCTTCGGTAAATAATTTGAAATGATGGATCATCGCTTCCATATCCGATTTCATAATTTCGCGCGACGGCGGCGTCACTTTATGTTCCGCGAGCATCACGGGGCCGGGATTTTTGCGCAGCCATTCAATACATTGTTTAACGATACGATTCGATTGCCGCATTTCTTCAATGCGCACTAAATAACGCGAATAACAATCGCCATTTAATCCCACTGGAATATCAAACTCTAATTTGTCATACACCGCATACGGTTGGGTTTTACGCAAGTCCCAGGCGATGCCAGAGGCGCGCAACATCGGGCCGGTAAAGCCTAATTGCAAAGCCCGTTCCGGTGCAATCACGCCGATATCAACAGTACGTTGTTTCCAAATCCGATTATCGGTTAATAAAGTTTCGTATTCATCAATTTTTTTCGGGAAATGTTCAACAAAATCGGCGATAAAATCCAGCAAGGAACCTTGCCGATTTTTATTCATGTCATGCACTTGTTTTTTGTTATGCCATTTGGAAGGCTGATATTGCGGCATAAAATCCGGTAAATCGCGATACACACCACCGGGACGATAATACGTCGCGTGCATGCGCGCACCGGAAACCGCTTCGTAACAATCCATTAAATCTTCGCGTTCGCGGAAGCAATATAAAAACATCGACATCGCGCCGTTATCGAGTGCATTCGCACCAAGCTGCATCAAGTGATTTAAAATACGAGTAATTTCATCGAACATCACGCGAATATATTGCGCGCGAATAGGCGCTTGGATGCCGAGCAATTTTTCAATCGCCATTACATAGGCATGTTCGTTACACATCATCGAGACATAATCAAGCCGGTCCATGTAACCAATGCTTTGATTAAACGGTTTAGTTTCAGCGAGTTTTTCCGTGGCACGATGCAATAAGCCAATGTGAGGATCGGCACGTTGCACTACTTCGCCATCTAATTCCAAAACTAAACGCAATACACCGTGCGCCGCAGGATGCTGCGGTCCGAAGTTGACGGTGTAGTTTTTTCAGTTCTGTCATAGTTAATTCATTCTATCGTTTTTTCGTGGTGTTACAGTTGTGAGTTGTGAGGGGTGAGTTGTGAGATCTCACAACTGACAACTGACAACTCACAACTAAGTTTTCGGTGGCAAAGGCACCGGTGCCTGGTAACGATTATCTTGCCGAATCACTTTCGGCACCAACACCCGCGGTTCAATATCCACGGGTTCATAAACGACACGTTTTTTCTCGGCATCGTAACGCACTTCTACATGTCCGCTTAAAGGGAAATCTTTGCGGAAGGGATGCCCCACAAATCCATAATCGGTCAAAATGCGGCGCAAATCCGGATGACCTTTGAATAAAATACCGTATAAATCGAAGGCTTCGCGTTCAAACCAATTAGCCACCGGCCAAATTTTGATGACCGAATCAATCAATAAATTATTCTCATCTAGAAAAGCGCGCACTCTGAGGCGTTGATTTTGCAGCGTAGACAACAAATGATAAACGACTGCAAACCGCGGCTTAGTCCAGTTAATTTTGTGTTCAATGCCGGTTTCAACACCGCGATCAAAACCGGTGGTTGTCGTGCTTTCGGTTTCCCATTCGGAGACACCATAAGAGAGGTAATCCACTCCGCAGACATCAATGAGTTGATTGAATTGAAAATCTGCTTCATCACACAAAGCAGAACAAATTTCTAAAACTTTTTCACTGGGAATTTCGATCGTCAATTGATCGGCATGAATCATCGCGGCAGTAATATCATCGCCAAAACGCGTTTGCAGTTTTTCTTGTAAGGTGGATAATTCAGTAATCAACATAATTCCTAATATTTATACTCTCCGTCATCCCCGCGAAGGCGGGGATCCAGACTTAATCATGAACAGCCTGGATCCCGGCTCGCGCTTCGCTTGGCCGGGATGACGGACGTTTCTTAAAGAAACTAAATTTCGACAAATCGATTTTACTCTCGCGCCTAATTTTATTTTGCAATTGCAAAATACCGTATAACAAGGCTTCCGCAGTCGGCGGGCAACCTGGCACGTAAACATCGACTGGCACAATGCGATCACAACCACGCACTACTGAATACGAATAGTGATAATAACCGCCACCGTTCGCACACGAGCCCATGGAAATCACCCATTTAGGATCCGGCATTTGGTCATACACTTTGCGCAAGGCCGGTGCCATTTTATTGCATAGAGTGCCGGCAACGATCATCACATCGGATTGTCGAGGCGAAGCGCGAAACACCACACCAAAACGATCTAAATCATAACGCGCCGCACCGCTGTGCATCATTTCCACCGCGCAACAAGCTAAGCCAAAAGTCATCGGCCACATCGAACCGCTGCGCGACCAATTGATAAGAGTTTCTAAAGAAGTGACAACAAAGCCTTTTTTGTTAAGCTGATTCAGCATGGGTTCAGCCATTTTTTCATGTTATAAAGTAGCTGCTACTCCCATTCTAAGGCTCCTTTTTTCCATTCGTAAATGAATCCAACGACTAATAAACCGACAAACACGCCCATGGCAATAATGCCAAATAAACCAACATGCTTGACGACGACTGCCCAGGGAAATAAAAAGGCGGTTTCCAGATCAAAAATAATGAACAAGATGGCAACTAAATAAAATTTTACATCAAAAGGTGAACGGGCATCATCAAAGACGGGGAAACCGCATTCGTAAGGAGAATCTTTTTCTTGATCAGGATTGCGTGGCCCTAATAATTTACCACCTATGATAAGCGCGATGCCAATTGCGGCTGCAATGCCTAAGAAAATCAGGATGGGTAAATACGCTTGTAACATGGGCCGGTATTATAATACTTTTGTTGCCAGAGGGGAAAAGTTTTTTCAGTGTTGTCATTCCCGCGCAAGCGGGAATCCAGAAAATCAACATGGGCTGTCGGCTTGTTCGTTTCGCCTTTGGCGAAACTCTCGTAAGCCGACCTACTTCCTCTTTGAAGGAAAGATTTTTTTTCAGTCGAGATATTTCTGCAACTTACGCGCTTCATTGGTGAAAATCCAAGTCGCGCCGCGGTTAATCTCGCGCCACAGGCTATTTTTAGAGCGGATAAAACCGACGCCCACCGTTTGCCCTGCTTGCAAGTGCCGATCAATACGTTGCTGGGAAATCAACGCGTAATAACCGAGAAAACCGCCATAATTTTTTTCGATCGCCAATTTGCTTAAAGCTTCACCCTTCGCGTACATGATGAGCATCAAGGCCTGTGAAGGGACAAAATCTACATGGGTAAATAAGGCCGGGTAAAAACTAATAAAGTGATAGTCTTTAATAGGCTCAAGTGATTTTAATAAATCTTGCAAAATCGCTTTTTGTTTAGCGGGATCCGGATAAATTTCTTCTTTCAGTTCGATAAAGATATGAAAGGTTTTGCCGTAGCGTTCCAGCACTTCAGCTAAAGTGGGAATTAAGGGGCATTTTTGGCGCAGCGTCGCCAAATCCAAATCAGCAATGGCATCAGCACAATTGAATAAGCGATCACAACGCGGATCATGATGCACCACGGGGTGCAAATCTTTAGTCCAACGGATATCCAACTCAATCGCCCACACGCCCGTCCCTTGCATTTTGTCGAAAGCAGCGATGGTATTTTCAAACACGGTTTTATTATCGCGTTCACCACGATGCGCAACGATCTTCGCTTTTCTTAATAATTCAGGTGAGGGTTTGGCGCTCGGGATAATGGCGAAAATAGTGTCGCAGATAAAATAAAAGATGGTTTGGATAAAGAT
>JABDGN010000063.1 GCA_013285995.1 Gammaproteobacteria bacterium | reverse complement strand
CAAAAAGGCTTTGTATCGGTGCATGTAGTACGAAGAAAAACAACAGATGGGGCGTATACATTCAACCCTCACCATGAGCTTGCCTATATAGAAATACTGTTGGTTGATTCATTTCAAACCTGTAATATTTTTTATTATTATTTAAATTCTGAAAAAGGTTGTTTTCCACAAACTTGTTGTTATTCAGCTTTACCTGATCAAATTAAGCTAGCCACGATAGTCAAAGAGCAGCAAAGGCTTTTTATTGAGCTTTTAATTATTGATTCTTTCAATACAACTACGCCAAGACCGACAAAAATTTTCTTATTTTCACAGCCTACCCAAAAAAATGGTAATGACATAATGGTAAAACCGGTTTTTTCTTTAGATGGAATGATTGTTTATTACGTAAAAATAGTGCGAGGATGTTTGATTCTGGTTGCCTACAATTGTGAAAATTCTTCTGTTTCTGAGCGCCCCATTGTAGAGGCTGGTAGCCTTTTTGGCCATAATACAATATCTTTTGATGTTAATGATGCTGATTTTAAAGCGAGAGATCGATTTAGTATTAGTTTAAAAGTGACGCGTTTTGGTTTGTTTTGTATCTTCATTGACGAAAAAGAAATCTTCACTAGAATTATTAGATGCTTGTGACTTAATTCGTCAACGTCCGCATCAAATTATTATAATCTTCTAACACGTCTTTATCGGTGGTTTTCATTTCATTGATGGTACGACAGGCATGGATCACGGTGGTGTGGTCGCGACCACCAAAGGCATCGCCAATTTCCGGCAAGCTGTGATTAGTAAGTTCTTTAGCGAGGGTCATGCCGATTTGGCGCGGGCGCGCCACCGAACGACTGCGGCGTTTGGAGAGTAAATCGGCAATTTTTATTTTGTAATATTCCGCCACGGTTTTTTGGATGTTATCAACCGTCACCAATCTGTCTTGTAAAGCAACCAGATCTTTTAAAGCATCTTTGACAAATTCCAAGGTGATTTCTTTGCCGGTGAAATTCGCATTGGCTATCACGCGTTTGAGCGCGCCTTCTAATTCGCGCACGTTAGAGCGAATCCGTTTACCAATAAAAAATGCTGCTTCATAAGGTAAATTGATTTTCGCTAATTCCGCTTTGCGCATTAAAATGGCGACGCGGGTTTCTAATTCGGGTGGCTCGACCGCAACGGTTAACCCCCAACCAAAGCGCGATTTTAAACGCTCTTCCATGCCGTTGATTTCTTTCGGGTAGCGATCGGAGGTTAAAATAATTTGTTGATGCCCTTCTAGCAACGCATTGAAAGTGTGGAAAAATTCTTCTTGGGATCGATCTTTGCCGGCAAAAAATTGAATATCATCGATCATCAACATATCGAGCGAGCGATAAAAACGTTTGAATTCGTTAATGGAATTGCTTTGCAAAGCTTTCACCATATCAGCGACAAACCGTTCGGAATGTAAATACAAAATTTTGGCTTGCGGTTTTTTTTCTAATACGTAATTACCGATCGCATGCATCAAGTGAGTTTTTCCCAAACCCACGCCACCATAAATAAATAAAGGGTTATAGGCATGGCCCGGATTTTCTGCCACTTGTTGCGCCGCCGCACGGGCTAATTGGTTGGATTTTCCTTCGACGAAGTTAGCAAAATTTAAGGTGTGATTTAATTGCGAAGCCGGTTTCTTATGGGTAATTTCGGTTTTAATCGGTGCATTTTCTGCTGGGTGCGAGGGGATATTTACTTTTATTTCAACCGGCTGAGTGCGAGTGCCGATGACTAAATTAACCGTTAAATCCGGATGGTTTTGTCCGATGATTTCTTTAATACGCGGAAAATATTTATCTTTAATCCAACCTTGCACAAACCGATTCGGCGCTAGTAAAACAACTTCTTGCGCATGCTCTTCGACTTGCAAAGCACGGATCCAGGTGTTGAAATCCTGTGATGAAAGTTCATCCTGGAGATAACTTAAGCAATTTTGCCAGGCAGGGATTGTGGTCAGCATCATAGTCGTTTTGAAAAAGGGGTATTGATTCTATATGGATTTACGGTTTAGATCCAGGGTTTAGATGTTTTTTTATTAAACCTTAGTTTGGTGAGCATACTTTAGCGTTTCTAGTTGAAAATCTCTAGTAGTAACTTGTTGTTAAGTCTTTCAGATCTTGTTAGTAAGCTAAGACTAAAAAACTGCCTCTTTTTTTACCCCCATGCAGAGGTGTGTAAAACAACACCTTATCAACACCTTTTATTCCTAATAACCATTTGATTTTTAAAAGTATAAAAACATAACCAACAGATTTTCTTTGCTTAATAATAAACATAATCTTTAATTTAATATTTTATTATTATGATGAGCAAAAGACTTTAGCTTAATACAAGAACCGTTTAATTTTGTCATCCGTCATCTAATGTAAGCCTGGATTCCCGCCTGCGCGGGAATGACACAATTCTGGACGAATGTGACAAATTTAAACAGATGGTGTACTAACAGGAAATACTACCAGCCCCCTTGAAAAATCCTGGCGATCCGCGTAGACTACGCGACCCGCTTATTATTGCCGGTAGGCATAATAAGTTTTTCAGGGGTTCCCGCTATAAACAGCGAGAACCCCTTCCTTGTTTTGAATTTGAACATAAACAAAGTTTATGTTCAAATTTAAGGGGGAGAATCGCGATTCTCCCCCCTAAAAACCCCCCATCGCGTAATGTGAGCGGGAACTGCTGTAAGTTTTTATTTTAAAGAGTTAAATTATGAAAAGAACATTTCAACCCAGCGTGTTAAAACGCAAACGCAATCATGGTTTCCGGGCTCGCATGGCGACCAAAAGCGGCCGCGCAGTATTAAGCCGTCGTCGGGCAAAAGGTCGCGTTAGACTCAGTGCGTGATACAGTATACTTTTTCCAAACAACAGCGCTTATTAAAACCAGAAGAATTTAAAGACGTTTTAGGATCGAAAGATAAACTCGTCAATAGTGCTTTTGTGTTGTATATCAAGCCGGATACGCATGCGCGTTTAGGTTTAGCGATTGCGAAAAAACAGGTAAAAAAAGCTTCCCACCGCAATATAATTAAGCGTGTTGTTCGCGAAAGCTTTCGTTTAATTTATCCTGATTTACCCGCTGTTGCTGTGATAGTGATGTCGCGCCCTGTGATTGTGAAATTGGATAAAGCAGAATTACGTCGCAGTATTGATTCTTTATGGCAACAACTACTCAAGAAAAAAGTTCCAGTGTCGCTCGCATCTGCATCGCCATAATCAGTGCGTATCAATATGTGTTAAGCCCGTGGTTGGGGCAACAATGCCGATTTTTCCCCAGCTGTTCATGTTATGCTAAACAAGCCTTTGCTGAATATGGTTTTGGTAAAGGGATATGGTTAACACTCAAACGTTTAAGTCGCTGTCACCCCTTTTGTAAAGGCGGTTGCGATCCGGTTCCCAAAAAATAGGTATCTTCTGATGGATTTTCGTAAATTAATTGCTTATGTCGGTTTTGTCGTGATTGCTTTAGCACTCTGGAATGCTTGGCAGCGCGAACATGTACCGGCCGTGCAAACCCCTGCCGCAATTAATACCACCAATACCACGGTGCCAACGCCGAGTAATTCAAGTAATAATAATGTTGTGCCAACCGCGCCCAGTGCTAGCGCCAAACCCGTTGCTGCTAATACGCCCACCAATACCGCGGGTTACATCACGGTTAAAACCGATGTGTTAGATGTTGTCATCGATAAACAAGGCGGCAATATTGTGCAAAACAGTTTATTGGCTTATCCGCAAGAATTAAATGATCCCAACCCCACTATTTTATTAAATAATGATCCGTCACAGTTATATGTTACGCAAAGTGGTTTAACGGGTGCTAGTGGGCCAGATACCGAACAAGGTCAAGCGATTTATCAAAGCACCAGCAATACTTACAATTTGGATCCAGGCCAAGATAAATTAATGGTAAATTTGACTTGGCATAATGCACAAGGTTTAGCGGTTACTAAAATTTATACTTTTTATCGCGGCCAATATAAAGTTGATTTAAATTACAATGTACAAAATAATGGTGCCAAACCGGCCGCTTTATATTCTTATGCGCAAATGCAACGCATTGAACCCCCTTCACATTCTTCTTTATTTCATTATGGTTTATTTGTCGGCGCTGCCATTTCCAGCCCGGATGAGCATTATCAAAAATTAAGTTTCAGTGATTTGGGTGCAACGCCTCTTAATCAAGATATTAGCGACGGTTGGGCGGCGATGGTGCAGCATTATTTCTTGAGCGCTTGGGTGCCTCCGGCCGGACAAAATTATCATTATTATTCCAGTTACAACTCGACCACGGGTTTATATACTTTAGGTGTAATGAGCCAAGCTTTAAATGTTGCGCCACATCAAAACGCAACGACAGGCTTAGCTTTTTACAGTGGGCCCGCGATTGCAACCAATCTCGATGCGGTCGCGCCGCATTTGAGTATGACCATCGATTATGGGTGGTTGTGGTTCATTTCGCAGTTTTTATTTTGGGTCATGAGTTACATTTACAAAGTAGTCGGCAACTGGGGTTGGTCGGTTATTATTTTAACCTTGTTGATTAAAGCTGTGTTTTATCAATTGTCCGCGAAAAGTTATCGCTCGATGGCACACATGCGCCGCTTGCAACCGAAAATGCAGCAATTGAAAGAGCGCTATGGCGATGACAGACAAAAAGTCAGCCAAGCGATGATGGAATTGTATAAAAAAGAAAAAGTAAATCCCTTGAGTGGATGCTTACCGATCTTGATTCAAATCCCCTTCTTTATCGGCTTGTATTACATGATCATTGAAAGTGTGGAATTGCGGCAAGCACCGTTTATTTTCTGGATCCATGATTTATCGGTCGCTGATCCTTATTACATTTTGCCGATCATCATGGGTGTGTTAATGTTTTTGCAACAACGCTTAAACCCACCGGCGCCCGATCCGATGCAGCAAAAAGTGATGATGTTTTTGCCGGTGATATTTACCATATTTTTCTTAAACTTCCCAGCGGGATTGGTTTTATACTGGATCACCAATACTGCGATCGGTGCGCTGCAACAATGGTGGATGCTGCGGCAAGTGAATAAGGAAGAAGAAAAGGCGAAGAGTAAGAAAGATTAATTAGTTTTTGTTGCAATCAATTTACATTCTTTTTTATGGGTTCTCGAGACCGTTGTGAATATTAAACAACTACAAACGCTGCTTGCAAAAAAAGAATCTGAAACAGTTGAATTTAAAGCTTCAACTGCTCAGCTGCGTGGCGCATGTGAAACCCTTTGTGCTTTTTTAAATAATAAAGGGGGTACAGTTTTAATTGGAGTAAATGATCAAGGTGAAATCAAAGGACAAGATATAACCGACAATACTAGGCAAGAAGTTGCCAAAGAATTTGCTAAAATTGAACCCCACGCCGATTTGGTAATTGAGTACGTTTCCTTCAAAAATAATAAGCAAATTATTTCTGTTACTGTTCCCACTGGCAAACATATTCCGTATGTATACGATGGCCGTGCTTTTTATCGTAATCAATCAACTACCATGCGAATGCCACAGCATCATTATGAACAATTGTTGGTGCAACGCGGCCAATTAAATCATACCTGGGAAGAATTACCTGCTAAAGGTTACACCATTAAATCACTAGACGAAGAAGAGATTTATCGTACGGTAGCCGAAGGAATACAAGAAAAGCGTATTCCGGCAATCGCATTAAAAGAATCTATTAACCAAATTTTAAAACGCTTCAAGTTATTGCAAGGAAATAAATTAAATTTTGCAGCGGTTGTATTGTTTGCTAAACAAGAAGCTTTAAATTTACCCCAATGCATGATTAAAATGGCAAGATTTGTCGGTTTAAATAAGTTGGGTAATTATATTGATAATCAACGCTTTGAAGGCAATGCTTTCCAAATTTTGGAAACAGCAGATGCTTTTCTTAGTCGCCATTTACCGATCGCAAGCTTTTTCAAAACTGATCAATTTAAAAGAATTGATAAACCAGCCTTACCCGTGATGGCAGTTAGAGAAGCCTTAATTAATGCTATTTGTCACCGGGATTACTCAAATCGCTCTACTTCAATATCCTTGGCTATTTATGATGATCGAGTGGAGATCTGGAATAATGGTTTATTACCACCCAGCTTGAAAATAGCTGATTTAAAACGACAGCACGACTCAGTACCCAGAAATAAACTTATTTCCAGCGTATTTTATGCGCGAGGATTAATTGAAAGTTGGGGAACTGGGATTAATAAAATTATGGATCTTTGTAAAGAAGATGCTTTACCGGCTCCTTTTTTTGAAGAATATACGGGTGGTTTGGCAATTGTTTTTAAATTCAAAACGGTTTTGGGTGGCGAAAAAATTGCTATCAAAAACTCTGCTTTAACTACGAGGCAAAAAGCCATCTTGGAATTAATGAAGCGACATGACACGATGGATGTTCAGCAATTGATGGCC
>JABDGN010000062.1:5874-6804 GCA_013285995.1 Gammaproteobacteria bacterium | reverse complement strand
AGTCAAAAAATTGAGAACAAATCTGAAACGATGGAACGAAAGTTTGAAAACAATTTCTCCCACATAAGGAACGAATTTGTAGCAACATGTAATATCTTTGAAAATAGATTTTCTGAACTCAATAAAAAAATTGATGCGAATTTTAAATGGACAGTTGGTCTGTGGATTGGCATTGTCGTTTTAATCGCCAAAGCCTTTATACATCCGTGATATATACTTTGAATAGCCATAAATTGCGGTTTCTGACACGGCCCATTTTGGGCCATATTACAATTTTTTTTGCTCACCATATGAGTAACTATGCTATCACAAAAAAAATTTAATCTGACTCAAAATGGTGGGTCATATTCCCACAATTTATGGCCATTCAAAGTATATCTCGATTACGCCGCAACCACACCCCTCGACCCGCAGGTTGCGGAAACCATGTCAGCTTGTTTACGCTCACCCACAGAATTTGGCAATGCCGCTTCACGTACCCATACTTATGGCAGCACCGCGGCAAAATTAATTGAAGCAACGCGTGAACAAATCGCAGCAACTATTCACGCAACAACACCTAACAGTTTAATTTTCACTTCAGGTGCCACTGAAGCTAATAATCTGGCGATCAAAGGCATTGCGGAATTTCATGCGCGGCGTGGCAAACATATTATCACTTGGAAAACGGAACATCATTCTATTTTAGATCCTTGCGAATATTTGAGCCGACACGGTTATGAAATTAGTTATTTAACACCGGATAAAAATGGTTTAATTAATTTGGTAGATCTAACGGCTGCTATACGCGATGATACGATTTTAATTAGTTTAGTTTTGGTGAATAGCGAAACCGGCATCATACAAAATGCCAAAGCAATTATTGCGCTTGCGCATGAACGTGGTATTTATTGTCATCTCGATGCAGCGCAAGCGATCGGTAAAATTGCT
>JABDGN010000062.1:0-5864 GCA_013285995.1 Gammaproteobacteria bacterium | reverse complement strand
GCTGTTGATGTGCAAGATCTCGATGTCGATTTAATGTCATTATCGGCGCATAAAGCTTATGGGCCGAAAGGGGTTGGTGCGCTGTATATCAAACAACAACCACGCGTGCGTTTAACGCCACAATTGCACGGTGGTGGGCACGAACAAGGTTTGCGTTCGGGTACGCTTGCCACGCATCAAATCATTGGCATGGGGAAAGCCTATGAATTAGTGCAAGAGAATTTGAGTCGTGATCAACAACATGCTACGCAATGCCGCACTGCGTTGTGGCAAGGATTACAAAAGATAGACGGCGTGATGTTAAATAGCGATCCGAAACATTCTGTAGCCAATATTTTAAATGTAAGTTTTGCTGGCATTGATAATGCAATACTGTTGCAACAGTTACCCAATCTTGCAGTTTCTACGGGTTCTGCCTGTACCTCCGGATCACCAGAGCCATCTTATGTGCTCACCGCAATGGGTTTGCCGCGTGAAGTCGCGGCAGGAGCTGTGCGTTTTTCGTTGGGTAGGTTTACGACGCTTGAGGAAATTGAGCAGGTAATCGCAGAGGTTAAGCGGGTAATCACCCTCTTGAAGAGTTAATGAATGCTATAATAATATTTGAGCGATGTGTCGGCTTGGTCGCCCGCATTTTTTTCCAATGCTTCGTAATATTGATAAAGTAGAGAAATAAGCAAGAATATGCATAGCTCCCGTAAACCGACCTACATCAAAAAGAAAATTTACTTGAAATCATGAACCAAAATGACCGTTAAAATCCACTCAACAAAGTTAATTACCATTAAGCCCGCTGCAGCGAAACATATTAAACATTATATGGAAAAAAATCATGCGCCAGGATTATTTCTACATGTGAAAAAATCCGGCTGTTCAGGATTTAAATATAATCCACAACCCGCCACGCAAAATGATTTGGATAATCCAGAAAATAAAATTTTTACCGAAGGTGAAGCTTGTGTTGTGGTGACTAAAGAAGACTTACCAAAACTGGCTGGCATAAAAATTGATTACGTCACAGAAAATTTAGGCTGGAAATTAGTTTACATTAATCCTAAAGCGGAAAATTTGTGTGGCTGTGGCGAGAGTTTTAGCTTGAAACAAGAGCAAAAAAGTACGAAACCAGAACCAGCGGGTTAAGCTGCATTAGCAATAGTTTTTTGATAAAAAACTTTGCCAACCCGCTTGATATGATCAACTAAATCAGCATTATCAATTTGTTTGAACAATGACAAATCAATTGAATACGGTAATAATAAGTCATCTAATTGAGTTGCAATACGATTAAGATGTTGAGGCGTTAACTCATCGCTTACCAAAGTTAAATCAATATCTGAACCTATACGATAGTTACCTTTTGCACGAGAACCATAAATAATAGCTTGTTCAATTTGTGGATATTGGGCAAGTACACCATTAATAGCCATAATCGTCGCGGATTTAAGCCCAAAACGCATTTTAAGCACTTTCGCCATGTTCTAACTCCTGCAAGGTATTACGCAATGCTATAAATAGTCGCTGTTAATCTCTAAATCGTTTCGTTAAATCGCCAAACTCATCAATACGACGGTCGCGCAGAAAAGGCCAATAGCGGCGTACTTTTTCGCTGCGTGTCATGTCAATTTCGGCGATTAAAATTTCGGGTTTATCGGTACTCGCTTGCGCTAAAAATTCGCCTTGCGGGCCGGCGATAAAACTGCTGCCCCAAAAAGTTAAACCTTTGCCGGGAAATAAATCATTTTCTTCGTAAGCCACGCGATTGGCAACAATAACGGGTATGCCATTGGCTACCGCATGCGCGCGTTGTACCGTGATCCATGCATCACGCTGACGTTGATTTTCATCCTCATTTTCGCCAGCTAACCAAGCAATTGCGGTCGGGTACAATAATAAATCCGCACCGGCTAAGGCCATTAAACGCGCAGCTTCCGGATACCACTGATCCCAGCATACAAGCACACCTAATTTGCCAACCGATGTTTCGATCGGAGTGAATCCTAAATCACCGGGTGTGAAATAAAATTTTTCGTAAAAACCAGGATCGTCGGGAATGTGCATTTTGCGATATTTACCGGCAATCGTGCCATCTTTTTCCAACACGACGGCGGTATTGTGATAAATCCCCGCGGCACGGCGTTCAAATAAAGAAGATACGATGATAACTTTTAATTCTTTCGCCAGCGCTGCAATCGTATCGGTTGTTGGCCCCGGGATAGATTCCGCCCAATCAAAAAATTTATGCTCTTCGTTTTTGCAAAAATATACGCCATTATGTAACTCTTGCAACAAAATTAATTGCACACCTTTTTTCGCGGCTTCACGAATATAATTGCAAGTGTCTTGTAAATTTTTGGCGCGATCATTGCCGCAGGTTTGTTGGATAGCGGCGACTTTTAGTGTTTTCATTTAATTCTCCAGAGTTTTCTTTGTGCACAACACAACTGCATTATCTGTTAGCATAAAAATAGTTTGTCGTCATTCCCGCGTAGGCGGGAATCTAGCATTAAATAATATCTAACTTACAAGCCTCGCAGTTTCCAATAATGGCTAAGGAATATGCACGGAATAAATTGAAACAAACTTGGTTTTCGATCTGGATTCCCGCCTACGCGGGAATGACGGACCTTTCCTAAGTCTTTTTGCTTTTCTCTCAACCCTAAAGCCTGAGCCTTGAATCCTAAACCGGCATCTGCATTGTAGCACAGTGCAAACTGCCATAAAAATTGATCAGCGTGCGGCAATTAATTGGCACCACTTCGCGATCTACAAAACAACTTTGCAAAATTTTTTGTGCCTTTAAATCATTTTCTTTGTCACCATAAATTGGCATTAATACCGCGCCATTAATAATTAAAAAGTTAGCGTAGGTTGCAGGCAAGCGTTCGCCCCTTGGCGAATATTGCGCGATAGGCAATGGCAAGGCCACTAATTTATATGGCTTACCTTGGTAATTTTTAAAGCTTTGTAATTCTTCCAACATGGCTTGTAAAGGTTCATAATGTTCATCCTGTTTATCTTCACAGCTGACATACACAATGGTTTGTGGATCAACAAAGCGCGCTAAAGTATCAATATGCCCATCGGTGTCATCGCCGATTAAATGGCCGTGCTTGAGCCACAAAGTGCGTTCAATGCCGAACCATTGTTTGAAGTGTTCTTCTACTTCTGCTTTCGTCGTTTTGTTACGCGTAGCAGCTAACAGAACGCTTTCAGTGGTGAGCATGGTGCCTTGTCCATCGACTTCGATGCCGCCGCCTTCTAAAACAAAATCGATCGATTCGATTTCAGTGCCATTAAATATGCCTTGCTTCGCAACCGTTTTAATTAAAGCATTATCGTGCGTATATTCGTATTTTCCACCCCAAGCATTAAACGCAAAATCTAATACTTTAAGTTTATCTTGCGCACGTACCATGATAGGCCCGTGATCACGCACCCAAATGTCGTTGGATTTGGCTTCGACAAATTCTATATTATCAAAATTTACCTGCGCTTGTTGCAGTAAGGTGATGATATGTTTTTTATGAGCTTGATCGTAATGACTGATAATAACTAATTGTCGCAAAGCAATTTGTTTAGCTATCTCAACAAAGGTTAAATCAGCTTCAAGATAGAGATCAACCCAAATGCCATGTTGGTGCGGCCAGGTAAGCATGACGGCGTGTTGTTCCGTCCATTCCGGAGGAAGCAAGGATTTAGGATCCCGTACAATATTCATAATAAATTTCCTTCAACTTTAAGTAGGTCGGTTTACGTGAAGTTCGCGTAAGCGAACTTCACAAGCCGACAGTTTTAAAATTTAAACCTAATGAACGACCTTCGGTCGTTTTGTCGGCTTGCTTCATTCCGCTACGCGGAATTTCGCGTAAACCGACCTACTCTTCAAAATATGTATAACCATCTAATCCATCCGACAAGGTTTGAAAATATTCTTTGCGTTGTTGTTCGGTGAGTGGGCTGCCGGCTAATTTTTCGCGATACGAGTGGAGCAATTCTTCTGGTGCAAAATGAACATAGCGCAATACATCAGCAACGGTGTCGCCTTGATCGGGTTTGAATAAGCGATATTTTCCATCGTCTAAACATTCTAAATAAATTGAATCGGTATCGCCAAATAAATTGTGCATGTCGCCCAAAATTTCTTGGTAAGCGCCGACTAAAAACATGCCTAGAAAATAGGGTTTAGATTTGTCGAAGCCGACTAAATTTAAAGTCGCTTCCAAGCCTTGACCATCGACATACCAATCGACGCGACCGTCGGAATCACAAGTAATATCTTGTAATACCGCGCGTTTATTGGGTTTTTGATCTAAGCCTGAAAGTGGCAAAATCGGAAAAATTTGATCGATGGCCCAAGAGTCTGGTAAGGATTGAAATAAAGAAAAATTGCAGAAATATTTATCGGCTAATTTTTCACTTAACTCATCGATGATTTCATGATGCGCATGAATGGTTGGATCTAATGTATCACGCACTTTAAAGCAGGTCGCATGATAAATTTGCTCGGCGCGAGCGCGCTCTGACATGTTGAGTACACCATGGGTATACATCGAATACACTTCAGCTATCCAATAAGATGCATCGTGATAAGCTTCTAAAGCCGTGCGTGGCGCTACTTCTTTATAACCACGCCATAAGTCGTGCAAAATACTCGGATCGTCTGTCGTTGGCGCAGCTAATTTAGTGGGCACTTCGATACTTTCAGTATCGATCACATCGGTCACCAATACCGCATGATGGGCCGTTAAAGCGCGCCCCGATTCGGTAATAATATCCGGGTGCGGTAAATCTTTTTCATTGCACACATCAAACAACGTGTAAACAATATTATTGGCATACTCTTGCACGCTGTAATTCATCGAACAACTACTGCGCGAACGCGTACCATCGTAATCGACGGCCAGTCCACCACCGACATCGACTATTTTAATTTTCACACCTAGCGCATGCAATTCTGCGTAGAAACGCGCGCATTCACGCATACCCCCATAAATATCGCGAATGTTGGCAATTTGCGAACCTAAATGAAAGTGAATTGCTTCCAGCGTATCGAGCATTCCATTCGCTTGCAAATGTTCAATTGCCGTAAATACTTGTGCGGCAGACAAACCAAATTTTGATTTTTCACCGGCGGTATTTTGCCATTTGCCTTTGCCCATGGTTGCCAGGCGAATACGAATACCTAAGCGCGGCCGCACATCCATTTTACGTGCTTCCTCCATCACCAAATCTACTTCGGATAATTTTTCGATGATAATATAAACCCGATGCCCTAATTGCTGCCCAATTAACGCTAAGCGAATATATTCGCGATCTTTATAACCATTGCAAATGATGATCGAATCTTTTGAAAAAGCCGAGCCTAACACGGCCATTAATTCGGGTTTACTGCCGGATTCCAAACCAACACGTTCGCCACCATGCCGCACAATTTCTTCAATCACACTGCGTTGTTGATTCACTTTGATGGGATAGACAATGGTATATTTGCCTTGATATTGATGCTGGCTAATAGCTTGATTGAACGCGCCGGTAATGCGATTAACACGCTCGTGCAAAATATCGGTGAAACGAATCAGCGTCGGAACCGCCAAGCCCCATTGCTGAATTTCATTGATAAGTTTAGGCAAATTCACGACGGCATTATCACGACCCCGTGGATAAGCGACCACATCACCCTGTTCGTTAATATCAAAAAATCCATCGCTCCATTCGGCGATGTTATAAAGTTCGCGTGCTTTTTGAATTGACCAAGTAGACATAAAGTCAGCTCCTGATAAAAAATGTAGAAAAAAGAAAAAACGTAAAGGTGTAAATCGTGAAGGATGTTAGGGGTTTGGGAAAGACACAGAAGTACTATCGCT
>JABDGN010000061.1 GCA_013285995.1 Gammaproteobacteria bacterium | reverse complement strand
CTCTACCTTAACTACTACTAAAAAACTTAACAGTCATGTATTCCAGCCAGCTCCCTTCTGATCCTAGACTATTGCCTCTGGAAAAAATGAATTCTGATTTGATGAGAGAGTTTGCCGATTCGCTTTTTGGTAGAAGTAGTAACCTCACAGATTTTAGTGCTGAGCAAATGGCTTGTTGGGGACGGATACGAAAAGCTAATATGGCTTATTTTATCCAGGCGGATTTAAAATTGTTTAAAAATACGTTGACTTCTCTTGAACAAGATGTAGTTAACATAGGGCTTTATCTCTCCAATCCAGCAGAAGTTTTTATGGATTTGCAACCATTAAATGAGGAGCTAACGCGGTATGCCATTTCGCATGGCTTATGTAGAGGACCCAATTTTAACCTCGTTAATTATGATCCCACCCAAGTTCATAAACAATATAAATTTTTTTCAGGGTACGCTAATATGTGGGCGGAGCAGCATGGCTTTGCTGTGCATATATTGGAAGACAATACTTCAGACAAGAAATTTGCTGAGCATTTACAAGGATATCATGTATTTAAAGATCATGCTTTGCGGGGCTTCGGACACGAGCAATGGACTCATTTTGTGGCATGGGTAGCAATTTTTAACCACCAGGAACGGATACGTCGTGCGGGAGGAACTTTTGTGCGCAATGATCTTAAGGAAATCTATAGAGAGTATGGCGAAAACCTTGATCTATGGTTTGGTAATTTTGAAACACCTCAATCTACGGAGTGGTTTCAGAGCCATCATCAGCCTTTCAAACCCACCCTGACTAGCCAGACTTTAGATTTTCGAAATGTTTTCCACTTGAATGTATTTCTTGCGCGAGGGGAAGAGGCGCAGCAATATTTATTCGTGCTGCATCAACTGATTAAAGGTAAAATGCTTGATAAGCTACCGCGCTTTTATTTTCGGGAGGACAGCAGTCGCCTTCGAAAGCCCTGGATAGCGCTAAATGTCTTATGTAAGGGCTTTTACTGGCAAATAAGAGATTACTGGGACCGAACACTCCAAAAACCTTTTCCAGATCATAATTTTGCATATCTTCTAAATTATTCCAAGTTACAAGATTTATCTCTGGCAAAGGCGCTAGAGGGACTTTCTGCGGAGATATTAGCAAGAAATCAATCTGTTCATAAGCGATTGAATAGTATGCCACCTATATTAGCACGCATCGACAGAAATTTAATTTTTGCAGTTGCAGCGTTAAAATGTAAATCATTTAGAGAAAGGACTGCTTATGTGCAACCTGATGTTGTAACATCGAATACAGTACCTGCACCTTTTGCTTTTTACAATATGGTGAAAAGCTTGAGAGATTTTATTGATCGACGCAACAAGCAATCCTTTCGTGATATGGATGTTTCCATACCTGCTCTGCAAAATAAAAAAAATAATTTTAAGGAGCTCATCGATGTTGTTGATATGCTTGAACATCAACTTAAGCTACTCAGTTTGAGTGCTCAGCATATGCATGACGAAAAAATAAAAGAATATAATGTTAAAGAGGAAGGAAAAGCCATTGTTATATGGTTTTTAAATTATTTTTTAGAAAATAAATCCCAAGATGAAGAGGGGCCGGAGCTTAGAAATTTTATTGATGGGCAATTAAGGATAGCAAGTTCCGTATAAAATCGTCGGCTTATGAATACACCACCTTCACGCGCTCTTCACCAACCAGCGCTTCAATCACATCCAGCAGTGCATCGCTAGGTTGCACGCGCCAATCTTTGCCTAAGGGCAATTGTGCGCGATAATCAGCGCGTACATATTCGATGACGAGCGGACAAGTGCCGTTTTTATAGTTTTGCAATTGTTGCGATAATTGTTCGAGTAAACCGTGTTGCATTTGTTCTTCCGTGATTTCTAATACGACAGCTTTGGCTAAGCGACTCCGCCATTCATCAATACTCCACACATTTTTGGCGCTGAGTTTAAAACCGCCGCTGTAGTCATCGATACTCACTTCACCTTCAACGATGATCACCTGATCAATTTGCAGGGCATCACGTTGTTGATCCAACGCCATGCAGTTCATCAAATTCGGTAAACAATTGTTGGATGTAATCAATTGCATGCGGGCGCTTAGCATGACGTGCTAATTGCATCACTTGCGCGCGGCTTAAATCGCTAAAAATACTTTCTAACAATTTATCGCGCTGGGTTTCCAAACCTTTTATTTCTTTGACAATATCAAGATTCGGATCTTTATTTAACTGCCGCAACTCGGCAATTTTGTCTTCTAATTCGGCAATCGGTTTTTCAAGTTCGAGGGTTTCTAAGTCCATAAGGGCTCCATACGGAAAATTTGTGTTTATTATACTTGAACTCTCGAGGAATTAGGCTATTTTTATAAGCAGATAATTAGAAAGATTTGCAAATTATGCACAACACACCACAACACTATGCAGCCTCTTTGCCTCATCGCAATGGTGAGAGGGAAAGGATTTATAATCTTGGTATTGAGGATAAATGCCCCATCACTAACATAAAAATAAATAAGCTCCTTTCTCCAGTTTTATGTCGGTTTGATGGTTACATTTATGAAAGACACGCCCTCATAAAATGGTTTAAAACAAAATTGGAAGAGAAATGGAAAGCTGAGCAGCATATTCATCCACAACGACATTTTTCTGATTATGCTGCTTTTCTTCAGGAACAATATTATGCGTCGCAACATAATAATGAGATTCCTTTAGTATCTCCTGTGAGTAGAGAAGAAGGCAAGATGCAGTTTGATAAATACCAAAAATTATTGCAGGTATTAGCAAGGCCGCCGTCTGATTCTGGTAGTGATCCTTTAAGTATGGGGACGGCGGGAGGTGCTGTAGCTCTTATAGTACTAGGTCATACATCAGAGTATTTTGAACGCATGCAAAGAGTGAATCCGGACGAACCCTCGTATTTGCCTTTTTTCTGTGCATGTGCTGCTGCTGCAGCCATAGGGATCGGTATAGGTAGATTGGTTATTTACCTAAATGACAAACGGCAGGCTGCATTCAATGCGGAATTTGGTGAGCATCTAATTGCTTTGTCACACCGTGACATTCGACAATTGCAGGCTGAGGCTAAAAGGCGGGAACAAGAGAAGTTGAAACAAGTATAAGTTTCAGTCTCAAATTTTAATACACCACTTTCACTCGTCCCTCACCCGCGAGTGCTTCACACACATCGAGCAGCGTATCGGAGGGCGTAATGCGCCAATCTTTGCCGAGTGGTAATTGCGCGCGATAATCAGCGCGTACATATTCGATGATCAGTGGACAAGAGCCGTTTTTATAGTTTTGCAATTGTTGCGATAATTGATCGAGCAAACCTTGCTGCATTTGTTCTTCCGTGATTTCTAATACGACAGCTTTGGCTAAGCGCGAGCGCCATTCTTCAATGCCCCACACATTTTTAGCACTGAGTTTAAAACCGCCGCTGTAGTCATCGATACTCACTTCACCTTCAACGATGATCACCTGATCAATTTGCAGGGCATCACGTTGTTGGTCCAACAATTCGGAAAAAATCGCTAAATCAATTTTACCACTGCCATCATCTAAGCTGACAAACGCCATGCGTCCGCGACGCGTTGGTACAATGCGAAGGCTGGTCACCATGCCCGCCAGTGTTAAAGATTGGTTGCGGGTAATTTGTAAATTCGCAATTTTAGTTTTTACAAAATGGGAAAATTCTTGCGCGTAACGTTGCAAAGGATGACCGCTTAAAAACAAGCCTAAAGTCGCTTTTTCATAGCTTAAACGTTCTTGCGTTGTCCATGCTTTGGCTGGAACATACTCAATAACTGTAGTGTTATCGACTTCACCAAACAAATCACTTTGGCCTAAATTTTCATTATGGGCCGTTTTTTCAGCCATTTTTACCGCTTTTTCTAAAGAAGCAAATAGTGTAGCGCGCTCGACGGCAAACGCATCAAAAGCGCCGGATTTCACTAAGGCTTCTAACACACGCTTATTGGCTTTACGCAAATCAATGCGTTGGCAAAAATCAAATAAATTTTTATAAATGCCATTTTGTTCGCGTTCCAGCACAATGTTTTCAATCGCCGCTTCACCCGCGCCTTTTATTGCGCCGAGTCCATAAACAATTTCGTTTTGTGAATTGACTGTAAATTTATAGTGTCCAACATTAATATTTGGCGCTAAAATTTTTAGTCCCATGGTTTGGCAATCGTTATACATGATGACGATTTTATCAGTGTTATCTAAATCCGACGACATTACTGCCGCCATAAATTCAGCGGGATAATGCGCTTTCAACCAAGCAGTTTGGTAGGACAATAAAGCGTAGGCAGCCGAGTGCGATTTATTAAAACCATAACCGGCGAATTTTTCCATCAAGTCAAAAATGTGGGTGGCTTTGGCATTATCGATACCATTGGCGACGGCGCCGTTAACAAAGGCTAAACGTTGCTTAGCCATTTCTTCGGGTTTTTTCTTACCCATGGCGCGGCGCAACATGTCAGCGCCACCGAGTGTATAGCCACCCAATACTTGCGCGATTTGCATCACTTGTTCCTGATATAAAATCACGCCGTAAGTGGATTTTAAAATCGGTTCCAATTGTGGCACATCATATTTCAAAGCTGCGCGACCATGCTTGCGATCGATAAAATCGTCCACCATCCCGGATTGCAGTGGGCCGGGGCGAAACAATGCGACGAGCGCAGTGATTTCATCAAAGCGATCCGGTTGCAAGCGTTTGATCAAATCTTTCATGCCGCGTGATTCAAGTTGAAATATCGCGGTGGTGTTGCAGGCTTTCAATAAATCGAAACTTGCTTGGTCGTCCATCGGTAAGGCAGTAATGTCGATTAAAGGCTTATTTTCCAGCTTTAAACGCGCATTGATATCGCGTACCGCCCAATCGATAATGGTGAGCGTGCGCAAACCTAAAAAGTCGAACTTCACCAAACCAACCGCTTCGACATCGTCTTTATCAAATTGACTGACTAAATCCTGCGAGCCTTGTTCGCAATAAATTGGCACAAAATCGGTGAGCTTGGAAGGCGCAATCACCACACCGCCGGCATGCGTGCCGACATTGCGCACCACGCCTTCTAATTTTTTGGCGAGATCAATTAAACCTTTAACTTCTTCTTCCTGCTCGTAACGCTCGCGCAATATGGCTTCATCCATTAAGGCTTTATCGAGCGTAATGCCTAATTCGAAGGGAATGAGTTTGGCGAGTTTATCGACAAAACCATATGGGTGACCCAACACACGGCCGACATCGCGGATCACGGCTTTGGCTGCCATGGTGCCATAGGTAATAATTTGCGACACCGCATCGCGGCCGTATTTTTGCGCGACATAATCGATGACGCGATCGCGTCCTTCCATACAAAAGTCGATATCAAAGTCCGGCATGGAAACCCGTTCGGGATTTAAAAAACGTTCGAAGAGTAAATCGTGTTCGATGGGATCGAGATCCGTAATTTTCAATGCGTAAGCCACCAGTGATCCAGCACCTGATCCACGCCCGGGGCCGACGGGAATACCTTGATCTTTGGCCCATTGAATAAAGTCAGCAACGATTAAAAAGTAACCGGAGAAACCCATTTTGATGATAACGGAGAGTTCGGTTTGGAGGCGGTGGTGGTATTGGATAGAAAATCCCCCCTGCCCCCCTTTTTGAAAGGGGGGGATCTCTTCGTTCAATGGTAATGACTCATTCTGGCTTCCCGTTTTTTCAAAGGAGAGATTCTCTAATGTTGTTGCTGGTAGGCTTCCCCCTTTCGTAAAGGGGGATTGAGGGGGATTTATTTTCGCCAATCTTTCTTCCAATCCTTGTTCCGTCACTTGCTTTAAATAATCCCCAATCGTCAATCCTGCCGGCACCGGGAAATCCGGTAAAAACACTTTGCCTAAACTTAATTCCACATTGCAGCGTTTGGCAATTTCTACCGTATTTTGCAGCGCCGATGGAATGTCCGCGAACAACGTTGTCATCTCTTCACTCGAGCGTAAATATTGTTGGCGAGTGTAATTTTTCGGGCGGCGTGGATCGGTGAGTGTGTAACCTTCACGAATCGCTACGCGCGCTTCATGCGCGGCGAAATCGTCGGCTGCTAAAAATCGCACTGCATTGGTAGCAACCACTGGCACTTGATGATGTTCAGCAAGCAACAATGCAGCTTGAATATAGGCTTCTTCATTGGGATGTCCCACCCGTTGCAATTCCAAATAAAAACGATTGGGAAATAGCGTGCACCATTGTTCCAGATAAGCGTGAGCTTGTTCGGTGTGCCCACTTAGCAAAGCTTGTCCAATATCGCCTGCTTGTGCGCCAGATAATAAAATTAATCCTTCCGCTTTTTCAGCGATCCATTCGCGTTTTAAAACCGCTTTGCCATTTTGTTGCCCTTGCGTGTAGCCTAAAGAAATGAGTTCGGCTAAATGCCGATAACCCACAGCATTTTGGCACAATACTAATGCAGTGAAAGGCTGATTGGCTTGCTCGGAATTGTCGAGGTAAACATTCACACCGACAATCGGTTTTATTTTATGCTGCAAACATTCGCGATAAAATTTCACCAAGCCAAACAAATTCATTTGATCGCTGATGGCAATGGCAGGCGATTGTTGTTGTGCAGCAGCGCTAAACCATCGATCAAAGAATATTCGCTGTGAACATTGAGATGAATAAAAGAAGGAGTCATAAATTTTTTAGCGCTTCAACCAATAAGCTAACACGGGATCAATAACATGGAACTCACCGGTCGCTAATTTTTCCACTAAATCATGTTTTAATAGGACATATAAACCCTGGCTAATACCACGCGGCGTCAGATTCACTTTTTTAACAAAATCTTTGGCTGTAGGCTCTTTTAAGCCAGGTGTTCTGGCAATTTCACTTAATAATTGCTTTTGCTTAGCTGTTAAGAATTCTACATCTTTTGCAACGGAACTTTGTTCTTCCAGGCAAACACT
>JABDGN010000060.1 GCA_013285995.1 Gammaproteobacteria bacterium | reverse complement strand
TGCAGTGGTTCGCGTTATCTCTTATCTCTCAGCATGCATAAGGTCGAAACAAAAGCCGCTGCCTTGAACAGGGACTAATATTTTCCAAACGCGGAAAGTATAGAAACAATGATTGCCAGTATTAACCAGATCAAAATGATCGCTATAAAGATAGCGGGTATAAACCACAGTGGCGCAAGTACCCACCACCAGGACCAATTAATAACATGGCAGAGTTTCAAGGTAATAAATACAATCGTCAGCAAGCCTAAAAAGCCAATACCTTCACCTTGATGCTGTTTACCAAAACTAATCGTTAATCTCATATTTTTTCTTTCGCTTTAAAATAAAAACGGCACATGCCATATGCTGGGATGCGCCGTTAATTTTATTATTTAGATGTTATTATTATTTTGTATATCGGCCATTATACAGGGCTAAGCTTAAGCTAATATTAAGGCGTTTTTTGCTTAAGTTTGGTTTTTCGCTTCACTGAATATTTAAATTTTACCAGCGCCAAATTAAGTTCAATGCTTGCTGTTTCTTCATTTGAGTCCGTCGAGTCAGGTACAATCAAATCAGAAAGGACTTCGCCGGTTTTATGCAGCAGCGTTTGATATTCAGGGGAGTCTTCTTTTACAGAAGGTAATTGGCCTATTACTTGCTTCATTTCCCGGACTTTGGCAAAGGTATCAATAATCGCCAGAGTCGTTTGAGTGGCTTTAGGGCTTTTTAAAATGGTGGCAAGCATATAAAGCCCTTTTTCCGTAAAAGCCTTAGGAATTTTGACCTTCCCGCCCTTAGGGATTGAAGTCGAAAATTTCGACTTCAATCCTTCCCACTCATTTTTGCTTAATTCGATGAGGTAATCATCGGGGAATTTATCTGGATTGTTTTTGACAGCTTCATTCACTCGTTTGGTTTCAACTTCATATAAAGCAGCGACATCATTATCTAAAATGACTTTGTAGCCACGTAATTCAATAATTTTATCAGCTACTGCTAAATTGGTTTGAGTAATAGTGTTCATTTGATTGCTCCTGTTGCTGTGTTACCATCAAGCCATTGTTCGAATTCATCGAGTTCGATCAATATCTTTCTACCAACCCGGCGGATGCATTTATCGAAGTTAAGTCGTTTGGCGTTAAAGATGTACCAACGAAAAGAGGACTCTGTAAAAGCCGGGTAAAGTGCGGCTGCCTGCCGCACGGTTGCAAAGCGTTTAGTTTGGGTTTGATTAGGTTTTTCTGACATGGTGATGTTCTCCTGTTATTAAGTGTTTTACCCAAATATCTTTTGGTTCATACTGGCGACGACTTTTGCTGTATGAGCTTCTGATAAATGGGCGTAGCGTTTGACCATCTGTAAAGTTTTATGCCCCAGTACTTCTGCTATTTCAGCAAGACTCGCATTGTTCATTGCTAAATAAGACGCAGCACTGTGGCGTAAATCGTGAAAACGAAAATCAGGGATACCTGCTGCTTTTAAAGCCGCTTGCCAGGCAAAGCGGATGTATGCAGGTTTTTTCTGGCAGAGACTTGGGAAGACTAATTTCGTACTGATATGTCTTACTTTGGCATGTTCTTTGAGTAATTCAAAAGCTTTGCCCGTTAAGGGCAATAAACGACGTTCGCCATTTTTGGTTTGATGCAGGGTGATTACGCCACGATTAAAATCAACATCATCCCAGGTTAAGCTCATGATTTCCATTTTGCGGGCACCGGTTGATAAGCACAGAATGACGGCGATGTACAAATAGGGATTGGGGTTTTCTTTGCAAGCGATCAATAATTTTTCCCGCTCTTCATCGGATAAAAAACGCACCCGTCCACGCGGCTCTTTTAGTTTGCTGATTTTACGAAAGGGATTATCTTCCACCCAGCCCCATTCTTTCATCGCAATGGTGAATAGGTGGCTCAAGGCGCTCATGTAATGATTAATGGTGGAGGAAGCGCGGGTTTTATTGTCAGGTAATTTTTCTTTGCGTAATTTATCGCGGTATTCAGTGATTAAAGCCGGAGTTACATCAATCAGCGTGCACGAACCGATTTTATTTTTCCACCACTCAAAATAATTATTAAGTGCTAATAAGCGGGTCGAAGTTGCTGTAATGTAATCCAGATAACGAACGATCGCCTCAGCGAGTGTATGTTTTTTCGCCTCCGAGGTTTTGAAAAAACGCCCGTCACGCAAATTTGTTTCTGTTTCCTGTGCCCAACGCTTAGCGTCGGTTAAACGTTTAAAGGTGGCAAATTGGGTGGGGAAGCCTTTTAGACGTACTTTGACATGATAGGAGACTGATTCTTTCTCCCGCTGCCTTTTTTCAATCGTAGCCATGGAAAATCTCTCATTGCTTTTTTTATTATTGCCAGCAGGATACAAAAACCCGTTCTCCATTTCGAGGAAGGAAAAAAAGAAAATTTTTTCCGGAAATGAGAAGGTTGTTATGCCGAATAATAATAAAAATTTCGCTGGTTAAGCGAGTTGATTTTCACTGAGAGGAGTATTGATAAATAAAAAAAACTGACGTCCACAGAATAGGATTTTTTTCTCACTGTCCTATTAGTGTCCACGAACCACACAGAGGTTGAAGGCTACTTTTGTAAGCTGTTGATTATTAGTAATTTATTGGCGCGCCCGGCAGGATTCGAACCTGCTACCCTCGGCTTAGAAGGCCGATGCTCTATCCAAATGAGCTACGGGCGCAGCAAGCCAAGCAAGCTTGGCAGTTGTGAGTCGTCAGTTATGAGTTGTGAGCAAAAGCAAAAGCGTTTTTGCTAGTAAGCTTATCACTTACACTCACCATCTTTTCTCATAACTCACAACCCACAACTGATGACTCAAGAATGGTCGGGGTAGAGGGATTTGAACTCTCGACACCCTGCTCCCAAAGCAGGTGCGCTACCAGGCTGCGCTATACCCCGAAAAGGACGCATATCATACTAGGACTTATCGCGCGAGTCAATTTTTGAATGTTGGGAAGGTGAAATTTTTTTAGCTTGAGCCAGTTGATATTGCCAATAAAGCTGCCAATTGGCTAAAGCCGAGTAGGCATTAATACGGTTCACTAATTGTTGCTGTGTTTTTGTTAAAGCAAGGGGTGGTTTTACATAAATATGCTTATTATCTTGCCAAGGATAAAAATTGTATTTAATAAGGTCGTTTGACAATTTTGTTTGAGTAATTAAGCCATCCGGTAATAAAATAGTTAGATTCCCTTGGTTCACTCCAAATTCAAGTAGCGAGTGATGAGCAGGTCCCGCCAAATTATTACCTAAATTTAAATAAGCAGCATGAGATAAAGATAAATTATATAAAGTGGGAAAAATATCTTTATGTGAACCTACTTGATTCGTATCGATATGGGTACCTTGACGATAAGCAGGCGGAACGTGTAAAAAGAAAAACACGCCATATTGCAGAGCTGCTTCTTGGTCGTCATGATAAGAGCCAATCATGTATTGTTGATTATGATCTCCGGAAGCAGCAATGATTGTTCGTGCACCGAAAGAAGTTTTGTCCACCGCAGTAATAAAATTACCCAACCTAGTATTGGTATATTGATAGGTAGCTAGCATCTTGAAAGCAGTGGTAGATGAAGCATCTATACGATTAGCTAAGTCTGCCGGAAGGTGCAAAGGAGCAGGATGATAAGTAGCTGGCAAAGAAAAAGGTGGATGGTTAGTGATAGTATTAAGATAAATAAAAATGGGTTTGTGTTGTTGATTAGCTTGTTTTAGCAGCTGAAAAGCATAATCAAACGCATATTGATCATAAACACCCCAAACTTCTGTTTGTGCATGTGGGTATAATTTTCGAATATCCGCTTCGTCAAATACTTGATCATAGCTTTGATGCAGTAAACTTTTTCCCCAATCATTATAATTAGAACGCCCCGCATTAACGAACACTGTTTCATAGCCCGCTTGCTTATAAACAGCCGCAACCGTAGTAGGATAATCCACCGTATTGTAAGGTGATGTAAATAAAAAATTAGCATTGATCGTTAAACGGCTTAAAGAGGTTGTAGTGGCATTTTCGCCGGAAAGAAAATGAGTAAAAAGAAAATCGCTCTTGGTATAAAGTCGTAGGCTTCCTAGCATATCGTTATAACCAGGTTGATCGTAGAGTAAAAAATGTCGTCCCATACTTTCCATTTGTACAAACACAACATTCGGTGGATGAGCTGCTAAAAATGGGTTAACCGATGTATGCGTCAAGAGTGAATTTAAGGAAAATTGTTTAGGCGTTAAATGCGTGCCAAAATAAGTATTATAGTCAGCCATACCCTCTTCAGCAGTGACAACAGGTAATATCGGCGGAAACGTATAGGTTGTAAGAGCTTGATAAAAAGCTAAAATGCCGTTTGAGGTTGCTATATTCAAGCGTGGGTTATCAAAACGATATTGATTAATATTAAGCTGCAAAGGGCCTAAAGCAAGCCCCATGGCAAAGCTATAAACAACTAAAAAAATACAGACAATAAAAAATTGTCGGAGTGGCAGTAAAACCAATGATTTTCTTTTAAGAAAAATTCGCAATAAATTTTTGCCGATTAATACACTAATAACACCGGTGAAGACAACTCCTACTAATATCCGCAGGAAAGGATAGTCATGCCAGATGATAGCCATAACCGCATTTGCTTGCCCTTGAAAGCTAAACAAATTAGCATCAAAATAATTGGCAAAGGCACTAAAGTAATAATAATTGGCCAACATTATCAATACGCCCATGCAAAGTAAAAAGCAGATTAAACTTAGATAGCAATTTTTAATAAAGGAATTACTTTTACCTAAGAGGCTGGCACAGAGGCCAACTGCATAGGCAGGCAACAGCAAGTAAGCGGCTACTACTAAATCGGTTGGTAAACTGCTCGAGAAAAACACACTATAAAAACTAAACCATCCACTTGCGTAGAGATGGTCATTACTTAATATATCGTAGTGATATAAAAATTTGAGCCGTAAAGTGCTACAAAATACTAAAAAAATAATTAACAAAATCCAGGTGGTAAGCGTGTAGGATATAAACAGTTGATAACGTGAATATTGAGGCGAGGGATTTTTCACAAACGTTTCACTTTATAAATATTCGGCAATTGCGAGATTTTCGCTACAATTTGCGCTAACTTTTCGATATCGCTTAATTCCAGCGTCAAATAAATCGCAGTGGTGAGTCGTTTATGATTGCGTTGCAATTTCAGATCGACAATAGTGACTTTTTCAATGCTGGTTAAGCTGGTAATTTCCCGCAATAAATCGGGGTTTTCAAGCGCTTCAATAAATAAATCGACGGTATACAAAGTATCTTTTTTACTGCCCCAATTCACTTCCAACATGCGATCTGAGTGCCCACTCTGTTGTGTAGCAGCGACTTCACAATCTTTACGATGCACTGTGATGCCATGACCTTGCGTGACATAACCAATGACTGCATCGCCGGGTAAAGGTTTGCAGCAACCGGCGATATGAGTTAATAAATCATCTACGCCAGCAACTAAAATGCTGGAATGAGTTGTATCAGACTTGCGCGGCGTAATGGGCGCTGCAAATTCTTCGGCTTTCTCAACTCGTGGTTGCAAAATGTTCGCCAATTGATTGGAGCGAATATCGCCTGCGCCCAGTGCGGCTAAAAAATCATCGGTGCTTTTGAGATGAAACTGTTTGGCTAAATCTTCAACGTTAACATTTTTTAAATTAAAGCGTTTTAATTCACGCTCTAAAATAATATTACCTTCGCTGATATTGTGGTCATAATCTAATTTTTTAAACCAATTGTGAACCTTCGCGCGCGCGCGTGGCGTTTTGAGATAACCACTGGCCGGATTAAACCAATCGCGACTTGGTTTACTTTCTTTGCCGGTGATAATTTCAACTTTATCGCCGGTTTGTAGTTGATACGTTAAAGGGACGATGGTGCCATTGATTTTGGCGCCGCGGCAGCGATGGCCAATTTCACTGTGGATGTGATAAGCAAAATCGAGTGGGGTTGAGCCGGCTGATAAAGAAATGGTGTCTCCCGTCGGGGTGAAAACGAAGACCCGATCGGCAACGATATTTTGTTGCAAAGCGGCGGGCAAAGCTTCTTCGCTGGCCAACTCTTGCTGCCATTCCAACAGTTGCCGTAGCCAAGCAATTTTTTGCTCCATGCTGGATTTAGCAACGGCACCTTCTTTGTAAGCCCAATGCGCGGCAACGCCTTGTTCGTTAAGTTCGTGCATTTCATAAGTCCGAATTTGAACTTCGACCGGCTTATTTTTATCCGGTACGGCAACGGTATGAATGGAGCGATAACCATTGGGTTTTGGAGTAGCAACATAGTCATCAAACTCAGCTGGCACGTGTTCCCATTCAGCATGCACAATGCTTAATACTTTGTAACAATCTTCCACATTATGGACTAGCACGCGGCAGGCCATTGCATCGTAAATTCCATAATAATCAGTATGCTTGCGTTGCATTTTTCGATAAATACTGTAAATATGTTTAGCGCGTCCATAGATTTCATGTTTTACTCCTGCAGCGTTTAATAAGCGACTCAATTCAACCATAAAAGCGTTGATATACTTTTCCCGATCGAGGCGTTTTTCATTCAAATGTTTAGCAATTTCTTTGTAGATTTGCGGCTCTAAATAACGAAAGGCTAAGTCTTCCAATTCCCATTTCAATTCGTGGATCCCCAAACGATTCGCGAGCTGTGCATAAATCGTTAAGGTGACGCGCGCGATTTGACGCTGTTGCAGGGTATCCAAGTGGCTGAGATTGCGCAGCATGTAACAACGCTCGGCGAGTTTAATCAACACGACCCGTACATCGTCGATCATGGTTAAAAGCATTTCGCGTAAGTTTTCGACCACGTTAGCTTGGCTATTGATATTGCCCGCTGCTTCAATTGCTCCCATCTTTTGCACGCCAGCGAGCAAATGAGCGAGGCGTTCGCCAAATTGTTCTTGAACGTCTTCTAATGGAATGTCAGCGTATAGCAGAGCAGGGCGTAATAAAGCGGTACAAACAGCTTCATGATCGGCATTTAACGCTAATAAAATATTAGCGGTTTCTAAAGCTTCGTCGATGCAGGAAGTGTGATAGGCAGTTTGTAAATCTTCGCAGCTTAATTGTGTGAAAGCGCAA
>JABDGN010000059.1 GCA_013285995.1 Gammaproteobacteria bacterium | reverse complement strand
GATTAAGCGGCGGCGCAGGAGGCAACAGGTGTGGCGCAGGAACCAGCGCGCGTGGCGTAGGAGGCGGCGCACTGGGCTTATCACCGGCAAAGTCAAAGGTGCTGTGAGCAGCGGGAGTAGTACCGCCTAAATCGAAACGATGCCATCGGCCGCTTCCTTTTCCTTTTTTCCGCAAGCTTAAAAAATCATGCGAGTTACTTCCCCAAATGTACCAATCATAAATTTCAGCAAGGGCTTGATGTTTGCCAAAACAGAGTTGATACACAAATGCTGCGATACGATGCCGGCAGGAGCCGGCTTGTTGATCATACATCGCTTGTAACGTTTTAGCCGCATTTGAAAAAGTAGAGGAAAAAAAAGGTTTGCGCAGTTCTTTGCCGGTAAAGCTGGACAAATGGGTTAATAATTTCAGTAACTCTTTGTTTTCGTTTAATTCAGCTACTAAAGCTGGGGATAGGGATTGCGGCCAGGTGAACAATGCTTCAGGGGGCAGCGCCAGTAAATAATGTACTTTCACACTTTTCTGCTCGGGCGAAATATTTTGCAGGTAATGTAAATTGGTTTCAGGGCTGCGGTGACAGGCGAACGAGTTGGGATGATGTTGCTCCAAAAATATGGCTTTGAATTCTTCGCATTCATCGTAACCGGGTAATACTGATAACTGCTGCGGCACCATGCCTAATTCTATGCAGCCATGATAATAATAATATTTTCTCTTATCTACGTTGCGGCACTCATCTGCGATCTCTAATAATTTTTTGCCATCTCCTCTTTGCAAGGCACCAGGCCAGCGTATCAGTGTGGCAGGATTAATAGGACGCAATTCAATTTCTTTTTGTTGATTCGGATCCAGTAAATCGTGATAGACATGGATATGATACAGGCGCGGATCCAATTCCTCACCAAAGAGAGGTCGAAGATAAAGTTGGCTAGCGGTGTTGCCCACCCCATCACGCGTGTCCATGTCTACGCGATAAGGTGCTGACGATACGGCGGTAGAAGGAGGAGCTAGTAGAGGGCTGCCAGCCGCAGGCGATAAGTTGCCACTAGCCCCCCGCGCTGCAGGGCTACCCATTGGAAAGGCTGGGCTGGGGAATGAGCCTGATAATGGGCTACCAGCTCTCTGCATTGCAGGGCTGGCGGCTGCGGAAAAGGGCAAGCTGGGGAATGATGAGAATGCGGTAGAAAGCCCTACTGGCCATGAGCCTGATAATGGGCTACCAGCTCCCTGCATTGCAGAGCTACCCATCGGTACGCTTGAACGGGTTGATGGAAATATTAGGGAAAGCAACCCATCCAGCTGACTGCTATGGTCATCATAAAGAGGTTTTCGTAATGCAGCCAGAGCGCGATTGCGCGGCCATGAGGAGGGCAACTTTATGGTTAATAGAGAGGCTTTATTTTTTTCGCAGAGCTGAGAAATATAGTCTTTAAAGGCAAGGCTGCTTTCTTCCGATTCGCTTTCCCAAATGGTCAACTCTTTTAAACATCTTATCTCAGGAGGAACTAATGCCATTGTTTGACTGCAGGTGCAGTACTCGAATGTAAGCTTCTCTAAAAAAGGGGAATTCAGCAAAGGCATTAAATTAGGCGATAAGCACAGATCAGCATTTGTAATCGATAATTCATGCATGTAAGACAAAGGTGTAAATTGCCAATGTGGCTGACAGTTTTTAATCCGAAGCTCTGTATTACCCGACTGGGTTGAGTCCTTTATTTTCCATTCCTGATAACTAGTCTCATCGTGAATTGAATATTCTAATCTGCTATTCCCTTGAGCTGATAATGAGAGGGATGCGATAGGAGGAAATTCCTTGCTGCGGCAAAAAGTGGGGAAGCGTTCAGTAAAATAGGGCAGGTTAAGCACGTTGTGAGAGGCAAAAATTTGCTTTAAATGGGGAGTATTCGCGGCAAAATTAGCAGGTAGATCGTTCTTGAATCCACCAGGTGCACAGTAGTGGGTTAGCAAGATTAACTTTTCCAATCTGGGACACGCGTTTAACAAATCAGCCAATATGGGGAAAGAAAGCCCTGCAGAATAATGAACCGTTAACTCTCGTAATGAAGGGAGGGAAGTTATTATTTTGAGTTCGGCATTTTCTCCATTATCTAAAGAGAGTGTTAATTTGCTTAACTGGGGCAGCGTTGGAAAGGTAAGCTGTTGCGAGTTAGGAAAAATCTGCTTCGGAGGATGTAGCCGAAGCGTCATTACCAATTCTTCCAGCTCTGGAAATGTCAGTTTTTGCCACCCGGCAGCGCTGAAATTAAAATCAAATAGCTGCAATTTTTTCAAATGACTTAATGGCTGTTGCTGAACAAGGGTTTCCAGTAAGCCTGAGGTTGTCGCCACCTCGGTGAGAGGAGAGCATGTTTTTAGCCACTTTAACAGCTCATCTTTTGCACGGGTAACCGATCTTGATTCGGTATACTGATTGGTGAATATGCCACTGATAAGAGTGGTGTCTTCAAGCAAGCGAGATAAGCGTAAAGGTTGTTGTGGCGAATGACGAAACATGAGTGCGTCAGTTAACTTTAGCAAAAAATCATAAGGAGTCTCGGTTTGTCTTTGTGTCGTACTGGGTTGAATTCGCAGGGAAAAATGCAGGGTAAATTCGGGTAGCGTTTGCAACAGCAATTCCAAATAATCGAGTAATTGGCGATCGGGGGCAGTGAGCCAGTTAAAATCGGCAACGCTCATTTTCAAAATAGGGGGAGGTTCAGCACTTAAGTTGTGTCTTAGGGAGCTTTCCCATTGTTCTTGTGGGAGATAACGTAGAGCGTTTAATGCTAAATAAGGAGGCTCGTGAGCATCTACGAATGACTTAAGCAGATCATTTAGGTGAGATAATTTTACGTTATCCAGCAGTTCATACTCTTTAAACGCTAAACCTAATTGCTGAGAGACTTGTCTACGGATTTGTTCGGGCGGAGCGAAATTGGTTTGCGTCCAGGCTAAAGAAGAGCTAAACATGGCTGCTTGCAGCTGTATTAATTCACCGGTATTTTGCCAGAGATACATGCGATTCTGGTGAGATTCCAGCCTTAAATAGAGTTCTTGAAGTTGCTGGAATGCTTCTGCATTCAAAATAGGAGCGGTGATGATCAGTGTTTTGGGTTGCCAGGTGCTGGCGGGCCGTATCCGCGGGAAGGCAGGGCGCATTGTGACCACCCGCTCAGCCTTTGGCTCGCTGCTGGGAGGGTGAGCCGCAAAAAATGTTTCAGACTGGTTCGCCCGAGCGGAATAGTAAAGTAGCTTCAAGCGCTCTTCATAAGAAGTATGAGTATAAAACATAAGGTAAATAGTCTACTAAAGGCAGGTTAAGGAAATATTAATCTTGTATTTTCCGCCTATTCTGGTACAATCTCTGGCCTAGTTTAACGAGGTTGGCCGTGCTCCTAACGCGGTGACTTGGTTAAACTGTATAGCAAACTATTTAGGAGAACACCATGTCTATTTCTGCTGTTGACAAAAAAGTTATTGTCACCAAATTCCAACGTCAAGCCAACGATACCGGATCACCGGAAGTGCAAGTGGCGATTTTAACCGAAGCGATTAATCGTTTAACTGAACACATGAAAATCAATAAAAAAGATTTTCACTCACGGCGTGGCTTATTGAAAAAAGTCAGCCAACGTCGCTCTTTATTAGATTATTTAAAGAAAAAAGATACACCAGCGTACGATAAATTAATTGTTGCGCTTGGTTTACGTAAATAATTTTTCTCACCATTGCAGGGGCGGGGCTTGACCTGCCCTTTCTGAAACAGATTAAAAACGGACGGGTCAAGCCCCGTCCTTACACTAAGGATTAAATAAATTGAGCGAATTAAAAAGTATTAAAAAAACCATCCAATACGGTGGCCGTACCTTAACAATCGAAACCGGTGCCATTGCGCGCCAAGCCACCGCAGCGGTGATGGTCGATTTAGATGAAACCGTGGTATTAGTGACAGCCGTTGCTGTCAAAGAACCCAAAGCCGGGCAAGACTTTTTTCCCCTAACCGTGAATTATCAAGAGCGCTTTTACGCCGCGGGTCGCATTCCGGGTGGGTTTTTCAAACGCGAAGGTCGCCCGACGGAGCGCGAAACCTTAATTTCTCGGTTAATTGATCGTCCTTTACGGCCTTTATTTCCCGAAGGTTTTTACAATGAAATTCAAGTCGTCGCGACCGTGATGTCTTTGAATCCTGCCGTAGAAGCTGATATTCCCGCCATGATTGGCGCTTCAGCAGTGTTGGCCTTAGCTGGTGTTCCTTTCCAAGGACCGATTGGCGCGGCGCGCGTCGGTTATAAAGATGGCCAATTTATTTTAAATCCGAGCTTTCAAGAATCAGAAGGTTCTTTATTAAATCTTGCGGTAGCAGGTACTAAAGATGCCGTCTTGATGGTGGAATCAGAAGCCAAAGAATTACCTGAAGATGTGATGTTAGGTGGCGTGATGTATGGTCATCGTGAAATGCAGGCCGTGATCAACATGATCAATGAATTGAAAGCCGAAGCTGGCAAACCCGCGTGGGATTGGCAAGCGCCAGCAGCGAATAATGCGTTGATTGAAAAAATCAGCGCCAGTGTAAAAAACGAATTGGAAGCAGCGTATCGCATTCAAGAAAAACAAACCCGTTATGGAAAAGTTGATGCATTGCGCGCGCGTGTTGTTGCAGAATGTGTAAGCGATGTTGAAGGCAGCCCGAGTGAAAATACCGTCGCGGCAATTTTCAGCAATTTAGAAAGCGCGATTGTGCGGGGCCGTATTTTAGCCGGCGAAGCGCGGATTGATGGTCGCGATACTAAAACCGTGCGTCCGATTAGCGTGAAAACCGGTGTATTACCGCGCACCCATGGTTCTGCTTTGTTTACCCGTGGCGAAACGCAAGCGATTGTGGTGACGACTTTAGGCACCGAACGCGATGCGCAAATGATTGATGCTATCGATGGCGAACGCAATGAGCCGTTCATGTTTCACTATAATTTCCCGCCTTATTCAGTCGGTGAATGCGGCATGATGGGTAGCCCAAAACGTCGCGAAGTGGGCCATGGTTATTTAGCAAAACGCGCGGTTGCCGGCGTATTGCCGGAAATGGAAGATTATCCTTATACGCTGCGCGTGGTTTCTGAAATTACTGAATCGAATGGTTCAAGCTCGATGGCGAGTGTCTGCGGTGCGAGTTTAGCTTTGATGGATGCGGGTGTGGCGATTAAAGCACCCGTTGCAGGCATTGCGATGGGCTTGGTTAAAGAAGACGATAAATTTGCTGTGTTAACTGATATTTTGGGTGATGAAGATCACTTAGGCGATATGGATTTCAAAGTGGCCGGTACTGAAAAAGGCGTCACCGCTTTGCAAATGGATATCAAAATCCAAGGCATCACCGAAGAAATTATGCGCATCGCTTTAGCGCAAGCGAATACGGGCCGCAAACATATTCTTGGCATTATGAATGCAACGATTAGTAGTTCACGTGCCGAAGTATCGCAACACGCGCCACGCATTGTCACGATTAAAATTCATCCCGATAAAATCCGCGAAGTGATCGGCAAAGGCGGCGTGACGATTCGTGAGATCACCGAACAAACCGGCGCAACAATTGACATCAGCGATGATGGTTTAGTGAAGATTGCTGCAGTAAAATCTGAAAACGCTGAAGCCGCTTTAAAACGCGTCGAAGCGATTGTGGCAGAGCCTGAAGTGGGCCGCATTTACGATGGTAAAGTCGTCAAATTAGCTGAGTTTGGTGCGTTCGTGAACTTCATGCCGGGTAAAGATGGTTTAGTGCACGTATCGCAAATTTCGAAAGAACGCGTCAATAATGTTGAAGATTTTTTACACGAAGGACAGCAAGTACGGGTAAAATTGGTGGAAATCGATCGCCAGGGTCGCGTGCGTTTGTCCATCAAAGATGTAGAATAAGCCTATAAATAGTGGGGGAAACATCATCATGCTAAAGAAAATAATTGTACTCAGTACTCTAACATTGGTAGTGAGTAATGCTTTGGCAGATGATATTTCTGATAATGCTACGACAGGATACGCACAAAATTATGTGACAAACACTAGCCAACCCGCAGTCAGCGATATTATTTCCAAATTTTATTTTGGTTTTAATGGCGGTTATTCTGACATAAATTATCAAAGCGTAACATTGCCGCCTTATCTTGATTCAAGCTTCTTTACTCCAGGAACGAATCAATCTCCCATAGGACTAATGGGAGTAATCGGTTATAAATTCAATCCTTATTTGGGTCTTGAGGTAGGATATCTTTATACCTTTAATCGTTACGAACAATCTTTAATACCTATTTCCGGCGTCAGCTGGACACAAAAAAATACCGATGCGGTGATGTTGAATCCCCGCTTTACTTTGCCTTTAGGTCTATTGTCACATGGATTAAGCGCTGTAAATATTTATGTTAAAGGCGGCGCTGCTTATGTGATGAGTGCGATATCAGCGGATGTAGCGGCAGGTACTCCATTTGACAACGGGGAAGCTTTTTCCGGCACTCAGAGTAGAAACCAAATCCACCCTTTTTATGGGGCGGGTTTAGATTTTAAAATGACTGATAATTTTAGCCTTAATTTAGATTGGACTCATATTATGGGTAGTAGCTCGGGGCCAGCTCTTTATTCTGAGGAACTTGTAACCAATGTTAATAGTAGTTCTATTGCTAGTTATGATACCCCGGTTATTAACTTTTTTTCCTTAGGTGTTAAATATGTTTTTGATACCGGTCGCGATCCTAATAAACCGATTTTAGTTGATAAACCTATTGATTAACCTGGCGGCCAATCCATTTGGCGGCCCGCTAACAAGTGCATATGGATGTGAAATACCGTTTGTCCAGCGTCAGCGTTGCAATTCATCACCAAGCGATAGCCATCTTCGGCATGATCTTTTTCCTTCGCTAATTTCGCACCCGTCGCTGCCATATGGCCAACCAGATGTTGATTGTCATCGGTTAAATTATTTAGCGTGGCGATGTGTTCACGCGGGATAATTAATAAATGCGTAGGTGCTTGCGGGTTAATATCTTCGAAGGCCAGTACTGTTTCATCGCGATAAACAATTTTTGCCGGGATAGTTGCATTGGCGATTTTACAAAATAGACAGTCAGACATGGTGATTTCCCCCTTAATAATATGCTTTGTACACGACACACACACACAATTATCCACAGAAGTTGAAAAATAGTTTGTTGTCATTCCCGCGAAAGCGGGAATCCAGGTTTTTAAAAGTTTAGTTCA
>JABDGN010000058.1 GCA_013285995.1 Gammaproteobacteria bacterium | reverse complement strand
GAGCAATGGGTCACTCTTGGCACAGTGATGCGACAAATTCATGAAATTAAAGTACCGGCATCGTTGCAACGCAGCATCAGGTGCGAAGAGTATTCATCTAAATGGCGAGAAGCTGTTCAGTCGCTTTATGCGCATATTGAATCTGAGCCAGCTATTGACGAAATTTCATTACAGCTAATCATATTTATGAAAAAGCATGCCGCGGTCATTTACCGATTAGTAGACAGGGCTGAGCAGTTAGCTAAACAAATTCAAGATCAAGTACCCGAATTCGTATTGTGTCATTCCGACATTCACGGTGGCAATGTATTGATAGATAGAAATAACAGAATCTATATTGTAGACTGGGATGAGCCTATCATGGCACTCAAAGAGCGTGACCTCATGTTTATTGGCGGAGGGGTTGCTAATGTTTGGAATAAACCCGATGAGGAAAAACTTTTTTATCAGGGCTACGGAAAAACTGCAATCAATAGGACAATCTTGGCCTATTACCGGCATGAACGAATCGTCGAAGATATAGCGATCTTGGGGCAGCAAATACTATTAACTTCAGCAAGTGATAAAATCAAGCTTGACTCCTACCAACATTTCATTGCCCAGTTTGAACCTAACGGTGTGGTGGAGATAGCCTTTAAAACAGAGGTGGACAATATGGTTTTAGGACAGTGGTGAAAAGAATTAGAAAATATGGTAAATTTAAAATAAATAATCCCTATATGATGGAAAGCCCACGATGGAAGAACTGCGCGGTCATTGCTTTCAACACTATAAAACGGGTAAGCTTTATAAGCTCATCGATTTTGCTCGCCATAGCGAAACCTTAGAAGAAATGGTTATTTATCAACAAATGGAAGATAAACAAGTTTGGGTGCGGCCTAAGGCGATGTTTTTTGAAACAGTGATGTATGAAGGACAGCAGGTACCCCGATTTAAAGAAGTAACTGAATAGTGATTTAAACGATGACAAACATTCAAAACATTTACGACAATCCAGATTTCTTTGCAGGTTATTCAGCATTGCGGAACAATGAACAAGGCTTTAATGCTGTGCTTGAACAACCTACAATGCGTTCGCTGTTGCCGGCTTTAAAAGATTTAACTATTTTAGATATTGGTTGTGGCTTTGGTGATTTTTGTCGTTATGCGCGAAGCGAGGATGCGGCAAATGTTGTTGGTATTGATGTGTCTGAAAGAATGCTGGCTGTTGCAAAAGAAAAAACCCAAGCTGCCAATATTGAATATCAATGTATCCCGATAGAAAAATTTATTCCGGCACAGACATTTGACATCATTGTCAGCTCAGTCACTTTTCATTATGTAGAAGATTATGTCGCTTTGTGCAAAAAGCTGTTTAGTTGGTTAAAACCCAATGGTACCTTGGTGTTTTCAGTTGAACATCCCATTTGCACCGCTTATTCAAGTGGTGTACATGTCACCCAAACCGATATCTGGCCGATTAAAAATTATCGTGATGAAGAAAAAATCTTACAAACCTGGTTTGTAGAGGGGGTGATAAAATATCATCGTACCTTGCAAACCTATTTAAATACTTTGTTGGAAGTGGGTTTTACCTTGCAAGCTGTGTTAGAGCCGATGCCAACAGATGCGCAAATTGAACAGCAATCTCGTTTCGCGATTCATAAAATTCGGCCGCCGTTGTTGGTAGTTAAGGTGATCAAAGGTAAGGGATGATGGAAAAAATTTTAGTCAGTCAATGTTTACTGGGATACAAAGTTAATTATCGCGGCGAAGATGCTTTATGCGAGCATCCTTTATTTAAACAATGGCGCGAAGAGGGCCGTTTGGTATTTGTCTGCCCCGAAGTTAGTGCCGGTATGTCTATTCCGCGGATTCCTTCACAAATTGTCGGCAAGGGCGGGGGCAAAGCCGTATTAAAAAAAATAGCTGTCGTGAAAGATAAAGAAGGTTGCGATGTCACTGACTTTTATGTGCGTGGTGCTGAAAATGCTTTACAAATAGCACAACAACATCACATTAAGCTTGCTATCTTAAAAGAGCGCAGCCCTTCCTGTGGCAGCAATCAAATTTATGATGGCAGCTTTAGCGGTGAAAAAATAGCGGGGGAAGGTGTGACAGCGGCTTTGTTGCGTAGTCATGATATTCGAGTATTTAGTAATGAGCAGCTGGAGGCTGCGGCAGAATATTTGTTACAGTTAGAAAGTCAAAATAATGCTGTCTAGAAATCCCTTCGAACCGAACTATTTATATCCAATTGCAGAATGATGAGCTTAGTATGAAAATATATGGTTGGAGGTAGATAATGAATATCGCAATTATTGGTTGTGGTGAAGTCGGGTGTATGTATGCAGCAGCATTTGCCAATGCCGGCCAGGCATTAACATTATGTGCACCTAGACCTACTGAAAAAGTACAACAATTAGTAAATCAGTATCAGTTGCCTTTGCATCTACAGCTAGGTGAATGGTTAAGTCAAATAGATATTGTTATTTGCTGCACTCCCAACACGGCCGCGCTCACTGTCGCGCAAGAAGCGCTACCTTTTTTAAAGTCGGGTGTTGTGTTTGCCGATTTCTCTTCTGCAGCTGCCGAACGTAAACGTGAGGCGGCTGCATTGGCACAAGCCAACGAAATATTATTTGTCGATGTTGTTATCATGGGTTCGGTAGATGCAGGGGGTATTGCCACTCCTTTGTTATGCGCAGGCAAGGGTAGTGAAGTTGTCGCAGCGTTGATGCGTACAGTGAATGCACCTATAAAAGTACTAGCAAATGGAAAAGTAGGAGAGGCTGCCGCGCTTAAATTATTGCGCAGCGCTTTTACCAAAGGATTGATGGCTTTAACCGTTGAATGTGTAGTTGCGGCAGAATCGCAAGGCGTCAAAGCCGTATTTTATGAATTGCTTTCTGATTTAGACAAAAATCCTTTTACCGAATTACTGGATAGATTATTACGCAGTCACGTAGTGCATGCTTGTCGGCAACGCCAGGAGGTTGCTGATGCTGCCGCACAGTTTCGTGATTTTGGTTTGTCAACCCAGCTACTTTCTGCCGTTGAAGCTGTATTTGCGAGTACTTGCGAACGAATCAAATTCCAACCAACCCCCAGCAAAAATCCCTCTACAGAAGAAGCATTGACATGGTTACTGAAAAATAACTCTTTTCATTTAACCTAGCAAAATTAAATGGTGTTAATTTGCATGAGCAGTTCTACTTTTAGCTCTTATTTAACTGCTGCAATACTAATTTCATAATTATATTGTGTCACAAGCCTAAGTTCTCAAGCTCTAAGGCAATTAATAAATCTTCTGGTATAATACCCAGAAGCTGGGTATTTCTATGGGGCAAGGCATATATGAAACCAATCAACAAAACTAAATGCGCTATTTTAGGCGTACTGCTTAATGGTCCGAGCACGGGCTATGAAATTAAGTCGCTGATGCAGCGCTCGACGATGCATTTTTGGCGTGAGTCTGATTCGACTATTTATCCGATGTTAAAGGTGTTGGCGAAGGAAGGTAAAGTACTTTCTGAAATCGCTTATTGTGGTAAAAAGAAGAAAGAAATTTTTTCGATTACTAACACTGGGCGCGCGGAATTTAAGACGTGGCTAAAAAGTTCCACCAGTTCGGAAATCCCCCGCAATGAATTTCTGCTCAAACTTTTTTTCGTGACGGAGCCCAAGGAAATGGTACGCTTGTTTCGGGAAAGATTAGCAAGTGTTGAAAAGAGCTGCGCAGAATACAAAAAAATTGCCGCACGATTAGCGAGCTTGGCTGTTTCTCCCAGCCAAGCTATGCGCCTTAAAATGCTGAAATATGGCATGGCGCATATTGCCTTAGAAATAAAATGGTTAAAAGCAGGCATTAGAGAGCATGTAAATGGCTAAACATTTTGTTTGTGCTTCTCCCCATTGTCAGTTACCGGTTGCTCTGCAGTCAGACCGTATCATTATTCACGATGCTCGGGAACACAATTTAAAAAACATTTGCTTTGCAATTCCTAAAAAGAAATTAGTCGCATTGACCGGCTTATCCGGCTCCGGCAAGTCTTCGATTGCCTTTGGTATTTTAGGGCAAGAATGTGTTAGGCAATATTTGGAATCGCTTGGTATGACGACCGACCATGTGCCAAAAGCCAAGGTTGGCACTATTTTAGGATTGTCGCCTTCCATTTGTATTTCGCAACGGGCGACCGATTTTAATCCACGCTCTACAGTTGGCACCAAAACCGGCATTCTAACTATTTTAAGAAATATGTTTGCAGCGATGGGGTATCAACTGTGTGAGCGCTGTGGAAATAAAGTTAAACAACCTTTGCAAGATGCGCATAAGTTAACGACTGTTATCGTCGAAGAAAAATTAAAAACAAGTTTCAACACAAAGCAAATCGAAAAAAATTATTTCTCCTGTTCACATTGTGGTGAATTATTGGAAAAATTGAAGATGGAACACTTTTCATTGAATGCGCTGGCAGGAAGCTGTGCAGTATGTAAAGGCGCGGGTGAAGTGGTTTCAGTCGATATTGCTCAGCTGTTTGATGAAACCAAGTCATTGGCTCAGGGTGGTGTCAAAGCCTGGGATGCTGCCATTGCAAAGTATAAGCAGACTATTATTTTAGCAGCGAGCCGCCATTATCAATTTCCATTTGACCCTAATTCACCCATCGGTTCTTATACGCAGTTACAAAAAAATTTTTTGCTGTATGGAATTCAATGTCCCGTTTTTGCCAAACAACATGTTGGCATTAAACCACCTAAAAAAGTCGGTGATGGAAACTACGAAGGCCTCATTCCTTATCTCATGGAATTATATAAAACTGACCCGGATAAAACCTCAGCTTATATTATCCAGCAACCCTGTTCTGCGTGTGAAAATACTGGTTTGGGAAAATTGGGGCGAACTGTTACTGTCGGGAGCAATACGATTGTAGAAGTAAGCAATTTAAGTTTAAGCGAATTTATAAACTGGGTTCAAATGCTGGAACAACGTGTTGCTACAGATGAATTAGCTGTGCTTGCCGCGTTTTCTAACGCACTCGAAGAACGCACCGCCAATTTAATTGAAGTGGGTTTAGATTATCTCACTTTGAATAGAACATTACCTTCTTTATCCGGCGGCGAATCGCAGCGACTTAAACTTGCTGCAGCATTGAGCAGCGGACTTACCGGGGTGTTATATATTTTGGATGAGCCAACCACAGGTTTGCATCCGCACGACACAGCAAAGTTATTAAGCACATTACACAAGCTTAAAGCAGCGGACAACACGGTGTTGGTGATTGAACACGATTTGGATGTAATTAAGCAAATGGATTATATTATCGATATGGGTCCCGGCAGAGGTACGCAGGGTGGTGAAGTTGTGATTGCTGGAACGCCCGCCGAAGTGATAGCGTGTAAACATTCCGTAACGGGGCAACACTTAGCAAAAGCCAGTGAAATAACATTCGAACCACAATTAAGACGATGTGATAAAGCCATTAAAATTTATGGTGCAGCAGAGCATAACCTAAAAAATATCGATGTGAGCATTCCACTGAATCACTTTGTGGTCATGACCGGCATATCGGGTTCGGGCAAATCCACTTTAGTATTTGACGTTTTAGATAAGGCAGCCAGAAAACAGCTTAATCACGCCCGTGAAATACCGGGAAAACATGCGTTGATCGAAGGTTTGGAATATATTGAGCGAGTGGTCACGGTCGATCAAACCACGCTCGGTAAAACCAAATCGTCGCGTTCGAATGTCGCCACTTACACAAAGTTATTTGATTGGATCCGAGATTTATTTGCGGCTTTACCTGAAGCTAAAACAAAAAATTTTACTGCTAATTCTTTTTCTTTTAATGCCTCGGATGAACGTTGCGATAATTGTAATGGAGCAGGTACGATAGAAATTGATTTAGCCTTTATGCCAGAAGTGGAGATGGAATGTCCCGCTTGCAATGGCATGCGCTTTACAGAAAATTTGTTATCGATCAAATTACAAGGTTTTAATATTGCGGAAATTTTAACTATGACGGTCAGCGATGCACTGCTTTTTTTTGTTGGTAGAAAGAAAATTTATGAACTGTTAAAATTAATGGCGCGGGTAGGATTGGAGCACTTGACGCTGGGGCAATCCACCGCAACTTTATCAGGTGGAGAGGCGCAACGGATTAAATTGGCCGCTGAATTAGCAAAATCCAACCGTGAAAATACTTTATATTTATTGGATGAACCAACTACTGGCTTACACACGCAGGAAATTGGCATGCTGCTCACTATTTTAAAAGAGTTGGTCGCTAAGAGAAATACAGTGGTAGTGATCGAACACCATTTAAATGTTATTGCACAAGCCGATACCATTATTGATTTTGGTCCTGGTGCTGGGATGTCTGGAGGCAGAGTTGTTGCGACAGGAACGCCGCACGAAGTAGCTGCAAATAGTGATTCCTTAACTGGGCAATATTTGCAAGCTTATCTATACCCATTTCACAAGCGCTTACGGTATGACTTGCTTAGCGATACCAAGCGCTATAGCCATAGATTAAATGAGACTATATGACAAAAACTATTTATTGGGTATACATATTACATTGTGAAAATGATACCTATTACACTGGTTACACAACCGATTTAATGAAACGCTATCAAGCGCATTGTACGGGTACAGCCAGTTGTAAATATACCCGTAGTTTTAAACCAATAAGGATTGCGCAAAGCTGGGAGATTAATGGCACAAAATCAGAAGCTATGAAAGTAGAAGCAGCTATTAAAAAATTATCGCGTGCTCAGAAATTACAATTGATTTTGCAACCCGCTTTACTGAGTGATTTATTACCTAAACAAGCTGTTGCTTGCTTTACCCCTCAAGCCGCAAAGCAGTTTTTACAAACATTGTTAGAAGATGTTTTCCCTAATGGTCGGGTAGAGCGCGCTAAAGATTTTTATGCTCGTGATGTTATTGGACATTTCGATGATGAAATAATTCACTTCGATGATATAGAAAAAAGATTAATTGCAATTCGTGATAATACCAAACGGTGTAAATTTGAGGTAAAGAAATTTTTTGTTATCGGGGATATGTTAGCTTTCCGGGTTAAGCAAAGTTGGGTGACTATTGATGATGGGCTTTTTAATAATTTAACCTTATTTGGTATTTATAAATTCCGTGACGGTAAGATTTGTGAGATATGGGCCACCTATGATGGAGATAACACGCCCCCTTATACGTTGACCAATAAGAATTTTAAGAAGCATATGTTACCTTACGAGATGAATCAAAAGACTAAAACTGAATTTTTACAGCATTTAAAAACCGCCCAATATTTGTATGGCTTAACTATTAAATTATCAGAAGCAGAAGAAAATTGTTTGTACTATTA
>JABDGN010000057.1 GCA_013285995.1 Gammaproteobacteria bacterium | reverse complement strand
AAGAATGGACCACAGGCAAGGGTTTAGGTGGCACAAGTGCGGTCAATGGTATGTTATTTATTCAAGGCTTGGCCTCTGATTATGATCATTGGGCTGAACTTGGCAATCAAGGTTGGGCTTACCAAGATATTTTACCGTATGATGAAAAAGTTCGTGCCATGGTGTTAGGCGAAATGGCTGGCGAGCTTCGATATCCGCATCCTTTAATCACAGCATTTATCGAAGCCAGCCAAAGCTTAAATTTAGACACTAAAATTCGCACGGTTAGTCAAAAGAAGGGATGGCGCAATAGCTCTGCCGAAGCCTATTTGACACCGATTAAACATCGAAACAATCTAACCGTCTTAACAGATGTATTGGTTACTCGCTTACTGATAGAGAATGCTGTCGTAACAGGAGTAGAATATTTACAACATCAGCAATATAAACAAATTTTTTGTACTAAAGAAGTTATTCTTTCGGCAGGAACTTTGGCAACTCCTAAAATTTTAATGCTTTCAGGTGTTGGTCCAGCAGAAGAGTTACAGCAACATGGTATTAAACCGATTCATAATTTAAATGGAGTAGGAAAAAATTTACAAGAGCATCCGGCATTTTTAATTACTTATGAAACTTCTGTTCCCACTATCAATAGTGAATTGACTTTCGGCAACGCTTTAAGTAACTTTGCTCGTTGGTTTTTAAAAGGTAGGGGGCCGTTAACGACACCTGTTTCACAAGCTATCACATTTCTTAACACACAACCCAATGCAAAATCGCCCACTGTTTTTTTAGAATGCACCGCTTTAGAATTTAGATTAACTAACCAAGCAACTGATGAAAAGCCCCCATACTCTATTATGCTTGCACCTATTTTGTGTCATTCAGAAACACGTGGTTATGTTAGCTTAAATTCAAACAATCCTCTCGACAAGCCAAAAATACACTATGAGTTTTTTGCTTGTGAGAATGACTTAAAAAATTTAATTCAATCTTTGAAAATAACACGTCAATTAATGGCTACTCCTGCGCTTGCTCCTTTAGTGATTGAAGAAAAAATCCCGGGGTCTGCTATTAAAACGGATGCGGAAATTGCAAACCATATAAGAAAAACGGCTGTACGTAGTTTTCACAATGCAGGCACTTGTAAAATGGGTCATGACGACATGGCGGTAGTCGATGATAAATTACGTGTGCATGGTATAAAGAATCTGCGTATCGCCGATTGCTCTATCATGCCAACTATTGTCAGTGTGAATACCATGGTGACAGCATTAACTATTGCAGAGAAATGTGCTGATATGATTTTAACTGACTCCACCAGCATATCCACTTGAGAATATAACGCAAAGCCCTATAAAACAGAACCCTTTAAAAAAATTTATCATACTCAATCCCAGATTGGTTTTTAAAAGCTTATCATTATCCACACGGTTTTTTCAAGCCATAACAAGTAAGCCGCTCAACTGAAATCCCCAATTTTAACTTTCTATTAAGGCATGCAGTTGACAGGTCGCACAATATAGTTTAATATTGAACCGTTTCAAATGGAAGCATTGTTTATTATGGTCGCCAAACACTCCGGAACATCTCAAGAAATAAAAGCGCTCGATGCTTACATCACTCTGCGCCGCGCGGGTAATACAATTGCTGCCAAATTAAATCGTGATATTATCGGACATAAATTAACGGCCGGGCAATTTGGTATTTTAGAAGCTTTGTTTCATTTGGGCCCATTGTCACAACAAACGTTGGCTAAAAAGATTTTGTCTTCCAAAGGCAATATTACTATGATTATTGATAATCTTGAAAAACAAACTCTCGTCAAGCGTACTGCTTCGCCCGATGACAGACGAACCACTATTATCCAATTAACCCCCACTGGCAAAAAAATGATAGGTAAAATCATCCCTGGTCATTTAAAGAAAATTATCAGCATGATGTCAGCGTTAACGCTGACAGAGATGACAGAATTAAAACGACTTTGTAAAAAAGTAGGATTAAGCAACCAACTGGAGAAAACTTTATGAGCACTACAAAATATGAAACTATTCCTTCCGATGCTATTATCGAAAAGACCGCGGCAGCATTGACAGCGAATGGTATGACGACGCATATTGTCGCCAATGGCATTGCCGCCAAACAAATGGCATTAAGTTTAATTCCCAAAGGTGCCGAAGTGATGGATATGACGTCAGTAACCTTAGATACGATTGGCGTTTCAAAAATCATTCAAGAATCAGGCGATTATATTTCCGCTCGTAAAGTTTCTTATGCTTTAGATTTGAAAACCCAACAAAAGGAAATTCACAATTTGCGTTCTATTCCAGTCTGGACCATTGGCAGCGTGCATGCGGTCACGGAAGAGGGCTCGGTGATGGTCGCTTCACAATCTGGTAGTCAACTGGCGGCGTATAGTTTTGGCTCGGATCATGTGATTTGGGTTGTCGGGGCACAAAAAATTGTGGCTAATCGAGATGAAGGATTTAAACGAATTTATGAACACTGCTTGGTTTTAGAAAGCGAGCGTGCTCATAAAGCCTATGGCGTGCCAGCCAGCTCCGTCAATAAGCTGTTTATTTTGGATAAAGAAATTGTCGCAGGTCGCATTACGGTTATTTTAGTGAAAGAAAAATTAGGATTCTAATATGGGCATGTTAATCAACGGTGTGTGGGACGCCAGTATCGACAGTAAAAAATTTACTGGCAAAACGGATAGCTTTCGCAACTGGATTACGGCCGATGGCTCCTCCGGTTTTAAAGCGGAAAAAAATCGTTATCATCTTTACATTTCTTTAGCCTGTCCCTGGGCAAGTCGCACGCTGATTGTTCGTAAACTCAAACAACTGGAATCGATTATTTCAGTTTCGATTGTCGACCCGCTGATGGCTGAAAATGGCTGGGCATTTAGCGAGCGAGTTGATTGCATCCCCGACACTGTCAATCATTGTCAGTATCTGTATGAAGTGTACGCCAAAGCCAAACCGGATTACACTGGCCGTGTAACCGTGCCGGTATTGTGGGATAAACAGACCCAAACCATCGTGAGTAATGAATCAGCCGACATTATTCGTATGTTGAATTCGGAATTTAATGCCTTCACACCATCAACGCTGGATTTATATCCAGAAAATTTGCGCAGCGAAATTGATGCCATCAATGAGCGGATTTATCAAGCGGTGAATATGGGTGTGTATAAATGTGGTTTTGCCATTAAGCAAGCGGCTTATGACACCGCTTTTAGCGCTTTATTTGCTGAATTAGAACAATTAGAACAGCGTTTGAGTCAGCAACGTTATTTAGTCGGCAATCACTTCACTGAGGCCGATTGGCGTTTGTTCACCACTCTCATCCGTTTTGATACGGTTTATTATGTGCACTTTAAATGTAATTGGCGAAGTATTGTTGATTATCCCAACCTACAAAATTATTTACGTGATTTGTATCAACATCCCGGCATTGCTGAGACAGTAAATTTTGCGCACATCAAAGAACATTATTATCTGAGTCATAAACACATTAATCCGTCCGGCATTATTCCCAAAGGGCCAGAATTAAAATTGCATGAGTCACATCAGCGTGAGAAATTAGGAAAGTAGACATGGAAAATGAGCTTGAGTCACGCGTACTGACATCAGCCAAGAAAAAAATCTTGTTGCTCATCGCTCTCGCTGCATCGAGCATGATGGTGTTTTTAGATGAATCTGCAGTCGGCGTGACATTACCTAGCATTCAACATGAAATCGGCTTGTCATCGCTCGGCATAGAGTGGGTGATGAATGCCTTTTTATTATGCTTAGCGTTATTTGTTTTAGCGGGTGGCCGGATGGCCGATTATGTTGGGCATCGTCGCGTGTTTTTAATGGGTATGACGATATTTCTGATTGCATCACTGTTGTGCGGTATCGCGCAACAGCAAGATTGGTTGATTGCTGCCCGAGCCTTGCAAGGTATCGGTGCGAGTTTACTCGTGCCGACTGGTATGACGATTATTAATATAAGCTTTCCCACCAGTGAGCGTGGCACAGCGATGGGCACGGTGGTAGGTTTAAGTTCACTGTGTATGGCAGGTGGACCTTTCATCGGTGGGGTATTAGCTGAATTTTTAAGTTGGCGATGGATTTTTTTACTCAATATTCCACTCGCCATTATCAGCTTCATTTTTATCAAACTGGCCATTCCGCACGATATTCCGCCGCACGCGTCATGCCGTTTTGATAAGCTAGGACTCATTAGTTTTGCGATAGGCCTAGCCGCGCTTATTATTGGTTTAACGGCGGCGACCGATTCAGGTTGGCTGAGTCCTCTAGCATTAAGTTTATTTTTAGTAGCAGTGCTAGGGCTTGTTGTATTTGTCATCATCGAAACGCACACGCAATATCCTTTAATTAATTTTGCACTATTTCGTGACAAACCTTTTTTAGCGGGTAACATTATTTTATTTTGCGGTCAGCAAAGTGTGATATCAATGATTTTCTGGGCCATTTGGTTACAAAAATCGATTGGGTTTTCACCGCTGATTGCTGGGCTTGCTTTATTGCCCACTACCGGCCCCATTATTATCATGTCAAGAATAGGCGGTGTGTGGTTAGATAAATGGGGTCCACGATTACCGCTTATTTTAGGCACGGGTTTAATTTTGATAGGTACATTCTGGATCGCTTTCTTCGCTGGAAAAAATAGTTATGAATGGATAGTATTTGGTTTATTGTGCTGTGGGATTGGGACACCACTCCTTATGCCAACCGCTATCACCACTGTATTAGCCAGCGCACCTGCCAACCAACATGGCATGGCCGCAGGCACATTAAACACCCTGCGACAAATAGGCGCAGCCTTTGGTTTAGCGGTGATTGGTGCCGTGATTACTTCACATGAATTAGCAGCGCAAGGCGTAACGCAAACCTATGCTGAAATTTATACTCATGCGTTTAGATATGGTATCTTTGCCTCAGGCATCTTTGCTTTAGTGGCCTTTATTTTTGCGTTGACTTGTTTGCCAAAACGGTTAATGTTTGTAGATATTACAATATCTTAGAATGAACCTAATTACAATCCGGATGATTTTAGTGAATATTTCTGGCTTACACCACTAGCCTTATTGGCAAGGATTGCTCAAGGAGAAGTTGTAAAAGTGATTTGCCAAAAATACTTAAAATTTTTTATTCTTGTATATAGCGATACAGGGAAAGGCTACAATTTGCTAATCAATTTACGAGTGTACTCTAGCTGATAAATTATTTCAGCCATATTAGTCCTGCTGTAACCTTGTTGACCCAAGTGAACAGGGAGAAGGGGGTTGATAATTTTTTCAAGCTCTGTGATAGAAAAACCAGCAAATATTTTTTCAATTTCTGTACGTGACACAGGATACGGTGGTTTATCAGCTTGATTGGGTGAATCATAAACTATCAATAACAGTTGGCAATGAAGCACCAATAAATCTGTTAAATGTCGTGTATAAGATTGGCGTAGCTCAGCCGGTAATGCTATCAATGCGGCACGGTCATAGACGGCAGTAATAGGGGGTAACATTTCTTTTCGCAAAGCAAAAAAATCACCACAATAAAAAGCTGAAGAGTGTTTATTAATTGATGATACAAAAATTAATGTTGATGCTGCACAAAAAGCGGGTTGGAATGCTATCCATTATCGTGATCAGGCTAATTTAATAACGCAATTAGCAGTCGTTATTGATTGGGGAGATGTAGATATTACCACTCGAGCAGCCGATATAAGGTAAGGCCAATTTACTGATTTAAAATAGAGTGCAATATGGAGTCAGAATCATCATGAATACGCAATGTACGTTGGTACGTAAGCTGGTTGAACAAGTCGATCTTGCTGACACTCTGGCTCAAGCCAACTTAAAAAATATTCATTTTAAAAAGATTCAGTGGAGTGAAGTTGAGCTTAATGATGTCGAGTTTGAAAACTGTTTATTTGAAGACAATCGATTTGGTGCAGCTAAATTTGACAACCTAAAATTCTACAACAGCCAATTTGATGACTGTCAGTTTTCACATGCGCAATGGCAAGACTGTTTATTGGATGGGTGTATTTTTTATAATGCTGAAAAAGATCGTGGCTGTGATTTTTCATACACGACTTTGCGTTTCGTTAGGTTTTTGGAGTGCAATTTAAGTTTAGCAAAATTCAAAGCAGCTGATTTGTTTGGTTTGAATATTAAAAATTGTAAAATCGTCGGTTGTGATTTTGAAAAATCTAGCTTTAGTAATCGGATCAGCAACAAAGTTATGTTTGCCAATGCTGAAATAATTGATTCTAATTGTCGATTCAGCCGTTTTTCTTATGTGCATTTAGCAAATTGCAATTTGTCTAATAATGATTTTACTGAAGCACTGTTTGACCATACTAATTTAGACGAAGCAAATATGACTGATTGCGTCCTAAACGGTATGAGCTTTGAGCATTGCAGCTTGAAAGAGTTGAATTTACAAGGTGCAAGCTGTACTAACCTAACGCTGCAATCCTGCAATTTTCCAGGGTTGCGGATTTCTTTTGATCAATGCGCTAATATTTTGAAGCTGTTTGATATTGTGGTTGAGAATGAAAAGCTGTTTGATATTGTGGTTGAGAATAAAAAAGAGAAGTAGCTAATCTAAAAGCCCATAAACATCGTAATAACAATAAGGCTGAAAGCCAATTCTTTTGTACAAGCTTGCGCCACTGGCTGAGGCATCGAGAAAACAATGTTGTCTGCGCAACTTTTTTGCTTCCCGCATGGCATGTAAAGTCATTGCAGTGCCAAAGCCGCGTTTTAAAAAAGCCGTTTTAGTGGCCAGATTATGAATCATCACGGCTTCATCAGATATAAATAAAGTGACAGAGCTAACGACTTGTTTTTTATAATAACCGACGTAATGCCGCAACGCAGCGCCTGTTCCATACGGAAGGTTTGCATTGACTTGCAAATATCCCGTTGCATTATCTGCAGTAGGGAAACCCTCAGCCAGGGCTTCGGACCATACTGATAAATCCTCTATTGCAGGTACTTCAATTATTTTGAAATATTCTATTGATGAATCAGGAATGTTTTGCAGAAAATCAAAATGCATCCCTGGGAAACGTTCTTGCCATACTAAACCGTGTTGTTCTAAATGCTTAGTTAAGGTCGCAGGTTTTGATAAAGGGCCAACTACCCAATTCCATATGACATTATGCTGTTTAAAAAACGCAATAACTTGTTGGATGTTCTCATCCAGTTCTTCTTCACTCAGCTGTGCATCAACCACTAAATTTAAAATCGGATCGTGTAAGCCAATGGTTATGGCTAAAATCCCATCACGCTCAAAGCAATCAGTCGCCATGGCACGGCAAAAAGCGATTTCAGCGGCTAAGCCAAGTTGAATGATATTCTTATCTATGCTTTTATCCCCCATACTAAATCAACACTAATGAAGCGTTCATAATAACCATTATGTAATTGTTTTTCAAAATGGTCGTGCAACGCTTTCAATAATTCAGGTTTTATTTCAGGCTCAATATGACTCCAAAATTGCATCGATTGCACCAGCGCAGCAAGTTGAACTAAATCGTATTTTTCGCTTACTTGAAAGCTGGTTTTTTGAACATCTTTAAAATGATGTTGAGTTAAAATAGCGTTTGGGAAGTAATCTGCTTTTTGATGGGCTTGCTTTAAAACGGTATAACGCGCAGCAATGTCAATGACTTCGCGTCTGAAATTGCTAACATCATTTTTATTGATGATGAAAAAAATTCCGCTGGACTTCAAAATTCTTTTTATTTCGGTGACGGATGCCGTATCGCAAAACCAATGAAATGCACCGAAGCTGGTAATAACGTCAAAAGCCTCAGGTGAAAAGGGTAGGTGATGGGCAGGCGAGCAATGATATTCAATCGTAGTGTCGCCGTGTTGCCTGGCTTCAATGAGCATATCGGCATCAACATCGCAACCGGTTATTTTAGAGAAGCCCAACTGTTGTAATGCGCGCGTAGCAATGCCTGTTCCACAACCTAAATCAAGCAGCGATTTTTTATTGGTTTCGCTGAGT
>JABDGN010000056.1 GCA_013285995.1 Gammaproteobacteria bacterium | reverse complement strand
TCGGTAAAAAATTACTGGCCCAAATTTGTCCGTGCGGATGCGGGTTGGAGCAGCCCATAATCGCGCCTTTATTTTCAAAAATTTGTACCCATTGATATTTTTCTTTGAGTTCAGTTAATTGTTCGCGCCACAGCGTGATGACTTGCTCAATTTCCGTTTCTGACATGTGTGCCAAAGTTAAATCATGGCGGGGCGAAAAACAGAGTACGCGGCATTCGCCGCTGACGGCTTCTGCGTGAAATAAAATATTTTCTGTAGGGGACGGGCTTGACCGTCCCGCATCAAAAACGGGCGGGTCAAGCCCCGCCCCTACATCGGGTAATAATGCTGAAAAATCATTGGTAAAAAAATAAGTGTGTTGATAGGCAGGATTTTTTTCACCATTGGCACGCGTGTTACCGGGGCACAAATAACAATTTGGATCATGTTGGGGCCGTTGTTCATTGGCAACGGTTTCTTGCGCGCCTTGCCAAGGGCGTTGCGTGCGGTGTGGCGAAACTAAAATATAATCGCCACGTAAGGGGTTATAGCGGCGGTGAGGGTGGGTAAAGGATTGGGGATTGAGGATTGAGGATTGAGGGGTTGTACGCATAAGATTTAGTTGCTCAATATGAAAGTAGTAAACGGTTATTTTACATCAATTATTGACTTAAAAAAAATGTCATTCCCGCGAAGAGTGCGGGACGACCAAGCCGACATTGACAGTTGATGTCGGCTTGTTACGCTTGCTGACGCAAGCTTCACGTAAGCCGACCTACTTAGCTTCCCAGCGCCACGCATGTTCAATAATCGTCGCTAAATCGGCATACTGCGGTTGCCAGTGACGTAGGTCGGCTTACGGGAGCCATGTAGATCTTACTTATTTTTCTAAATCTACAATCGATTTAAAGCATTCGGGAAGAATACGGGCGACCAAGCCGACATTGACAGTTGATGTCGGCTTGTTACGCTTGCTGACGCAAGCTTCACGTAAGCCGACCTACTTAGCTTCCCAGCGCCAGGCATGCTCAATAATCGTGGCTAAATCGGCATACTGCGGTTGCCAGCCTAAAGTTTGTTTAGCGAGTTGACTATCAGCAATTAAGCGCGCGGGGTCGCCATCACGACGGGCAGCACTCTTAACCGCAAATTGTTTACCAGTCACCCGCCTCACCGTTTCAATCACTTCTTTCACGGAAAAACCATTACCATTGCCTAAGTTAAACGCGCAACTTTCATTGGTTTTAAATAAATGTTCGAGCGCTAATAAATGCGCGCTGGCTAAATCGGTGATGTGAATGTAATCGCGAATGCAGGTGCCATCGGGCGTGTCGTAATCGTCGCCAAAAATCGTAATGCTATCGCGTCGACCACTGGCCGCTTGCAAAATCAAGGGAATCAAATGAGTTTCCGGATCATGGCGCTCACCTAAGCGACCTTGTGGATCGGCACCTGCCGCATTGAAATAACGCAAGCACACCGATTTCAAACCATAAGCTGTATCAAAATCCGCAAGGATTTGTTCCACCATTAATTTCGAACGGCCATAAGGATTAAGCGGTTGTTTCGGATGCTGAATATCGATCGGCACATAATCTGGTTCACCGAAAATCGCGGCGGTTGATGAAAAAATAAAATATTTTACTGCATGTTCACACATCGCTTTGAGTAATTGCAAAGTGTTGGCGACATTGTTTTGATAATATTTGGCAGGGTTGGTGACCGATTCACCCACCGCAATGGAAGCGGCAAAATGCATCACCGCGTCGATTTTGTACGTAGTAAAAATTTGTTTTAATACAGTGGCATCGCCACAATTGCCTTCGATGAATTCACCACCTAAGACCGCATCGCGATGACCAGTCGAAAGATTATCCAGCACGATGACTTTATAATTCTGCGCCAGTAATTCAGCGAGCATGTGCGAGCCGATGTAACCGGCGCCGCCGACGATGAGGATAGTTGTTAGTTGTTGGTTGTTAGTTGTTAGTGAGAGATTGTCGTTTAACATGTGTATTTGCTACTTATTTTACTATGGGGTTCAATTTTCTTCGTCATTCCCGCGAAAGCGGGAATCTAGACTGAATTGAGAGCAGTCTGGATCCCGGATAATTGCTGCGCAATTTCCGGGATGACGACCCCCAAAAATCTAACAACTAAACCTGCCCTATATCGTGTAACCGTTTGCCTTCAATTAAATTTCGTTCAATAATCTCCAGCGGTACGTTTTTGGTTTCGGGTGCGAAGATCGAAACAAAGATAATACTGAAAATACAAATTAAGCCTAGCAACCAAAAAGTAAAATTAGGGCCCAGTGAATTTAATAAAGTTAAGAAGCAGCCGCCAATAATCGCGCAACAAATCCAATTAGTGGCCGTGGTGAACATCACGCCGATGTCGCGGCTTTTAAGCGGGAAAATTTCTGCGCACAATACCCAAATCACCGGGCCAATGCTGACGGCGTAACCAAAGATAAACACTAACATACCTACGACGATGATATCTTTTAATATACCTGTGTTGGCACCCATATGAAAACCAAACCCTAAAAACGCCATGCCTAAAGTCATAAAGATTAAACCAAAAAATAATAGCGGACGACGGCCCCATTTATCGATTACCGCAATGGCGATGAAAGTGGTTAACACGTTCAGTGTGGTTAAACCGACGGCACCCCACATTTGCTCTGCAACGCTAAAACCAATGAGTTCATAAATATGGGTAGAATAATACATCAGCGTGTTCATGCCGGTCATAATTTGAATTAACTGTAACATCATACCTAAGGCTAAAACGCGACGGAAATATTTTAATCTAAATACGCTCCAACCTTGTTGCGTACGGGCAAGATTAGCTTCGATTTCTTGCATTTCACGTTTTACTTCTTTATCGACCACTAAAATTTTAGTCAATACATTTTTCGCATGTTCTTTTTGGCCTTTTAACATCAACCAGCGCGGGCTACGCGGTAAAGTCAGCACGCCGAAAAACATGATTGCGGCAGGAATAAAAATCACTCCGAACATCGCACGCCAATCGCCACGAGCACTAAAATACATGTTACTTAAGGAGGATAATAAAATCCCAATGGTGATCATCAATTGATACAGTGAAATCAAACCACCACGAATTTGTTTGGGAGAAACTTCGGAAAGATAAATCGGGGCGGTAAAAGAAGCCATGCCGACGGCAGTGCCTAAAATAAAACGCAAAATGATCAGCGTCCAATAATCCGGTGCAACAGCGCAGAGTAAGGAACCAATGGCAAAAATCACCGCGCTAATTAGCAAGGTTTTACGACGCCCCAAACGGTGTGATAGCGGATTACTTAACAGTGTTCCGACCACGGCCCCCACTAACAAGGAACTGACGATCATTTCCTGTAAACCAACGTGATTTTGCAAATGAAAATCGACTTTAATAAATTGCAGGGCACCGTTAATCACGCCGATGTCGATACCAAATAATAAGCCCGCTAAGGCGGCGATAGTCCCGACCACATATACCAGTTTTTTGTTATACGTTTTAGGAGCCTCAATAGCTGTGTCCATAAAGAATTCCTCATTCTTCAAAAGCAAGTTATAATTTAACATGCTTTTTCAAATTAAAAATTTAAAGTAGCTTTAGTCTAAAGAACAGACTAGCAAATAGCAAGTATTCTACTTGGCAAACGGAGGAAAATTTTTTAGTAAGTATGCAAATTTGTTTAGATATGAGTAAAGGAAAGATAAGATGATAAAATGGAACTAGCATGTAGGGGCTGCTCGCGAGCGGCCCGCAAATTTAATCGGGCGGCTCACGAGCCGCCCCTACATTTTAAAATTATTAATTACCAAAACATTTACGCCATCGGCGATATTCAAGGCTGTTACCAGGAGTTACAAGCCTTATTAAAATTAATTAAATTTGATCGCACGCGCGATCAATTGTGGCTGGTCGGTGATTTAGTCAATCGCGGTCCGCAATCATTAGACGTGTTGCGCTTTATTAAAGATTTAGGTCCGCATGCCATCACGGTGTTAGGCAATCACGATTTACATTTATTAGCCGTTGCGTATGGTACGCAAGCTCTTGCAAGAAGCGACACGCTCGATGACATTTTATCAGCGCCTGATTGCGTCAAATTAATCGAATGGTTACAACAACAGCCGTTATTGCATCACGATGCTAAATTAAATTACACCATGGTACACGCCGGCATTCCCCCGCAATGGGATTTGATTTCCGCACAAAATTTCGCTTATGAAGTGGAAAGTATATTAAAAAATAATCCGCGTGATTTTTTCAAAAATATGTATGGTAATGAGCCGTGTGAGTGGAGTGATGAGTTAGTTGGCTTTGATAGATTGCGTTATATTGTCAACGCTTTTACGCGTTTACGTTTTTGCACGCGAAGTGGCAAATTAGAATTGAAAACCAAAGAAACCGCGGTGAGCCCGACGAGCGATTTATTACCCTGGTTCAAAATTCCCGAGCGCAAAACCAAACACGATAAAATTATTTTCGGCCACTGGGCGGCTCTTGAAGGCAAAGCTAACACCGAAAATATTTTTGCCCTCGACACTGGCTGCGTGTGGGGTGGAAAGTTGACGGCGCTGCGCTTGAGTGACGAGCAATTATTTTCAGCTCCATAAATTAAAGCTCTTCCACTCTGCCACGGCTACGTTCAGACCCAGCATGTAACGTAAATTTTTAGTATAATAAGAGGTCTTTTAGCTTCTGTAACATAGCAACATGTAAGTAAACTCTAAACATAGCTATAACTAACGTGAGGGAAATAATATGTTTAAAAAAACTTTACTGATAACAAGTACAATACTGGCTCTAAGTGTAAGTTCAATGAGTCAAGCAAACGTGTGGGTATTACCGCGAGCAAACCCCAATAATGCATGGGAAATGGTTGGGACTAATCCGCCTCCTGATCCCGTGACTGCACTTTACCTCGACCCACAAACGAATAATATATTTGCTGCTTCAGATGGCATTATTTTTAAAGCCACTTTCGATCCCTCCAATCAGCAATATACTTGGAAACCTCTTTCCGCAGCTGGCTTACCCGGCGGTAGGATCCTTAATATAGTCTCCAATAGCACAGGAGATGTGTTCGCTTCTACTATCGTCGGCGCAGTTTACTACTTAGTTTTAGGCACATCACAGTGGCAGTTGGCGGGTAGTGAACCGCCAGAGAACATTCCGGTTGGTGGGTTAATCATTAAGCAAGATACTTTATTTGCCACGGATGGTAACCAGGTTGTATCATTATCACGCCCCTATGTACGTGGACAGTGGGGATTGGTAGGGACCGGATTGCCAAGTGGCGTGGGGATATATGTATTGAGCTTCGATAATCAAGGTAATCTGTTTGCCGCAGGTCAAGCGGATGAATCTTTACAATCTGCTTTTGAGTTACAATTGTCGACGCGTTCAACAACCTGGAAACCATTACCCCTGCTCTTGGATCCCATAGTTCCTAACTATGGTGAAAACATCCTAGCCATAGCCCTTGATAAGAATGATAACCTCTTTGCGTCGGGTGCGGATGGAGTTTATGAATTGCCAGGGCCAGCGCCGTATACTAACTCAAAATGGCAAACGTTGGCATCGAGGAGAGAAGATCAAATTTTTGGTAATAATTACCTTCAGCTTGATGCGCAAGGACATCCCTATGTAGGGGGAAATGAGCCCAACGGATTAGCTGGCTATGATGTGGGAGGGCAGCAAGGCTGGTGGCAATTCCCCGACTTTAATGAAGAAACTATTACCGGTTTGCAACTTGATAGCTTCGGCGATCTTTTTGCCAGTGGTGAATGAATCTCAGCCTTATTTCTAAAATTATTTTCGGTTAGGAGTTGATTTTATTTTTGTTCTTTGTCAGCTATTTCTCGCAATATTTTTAGGCCATATTTACCTAATCGCATATAGCCGGGTAATTCATCCGGCGCTTGCGCTTGTAGCGATGGATGCGACATCTTAAAAAATATATAAAATGCACCTGCCGCCATTATGCACGTACCAATTATTATAAAACCTAAACACGAAAATACGAAGTTTGGAGACTGGTAGGAATTCTGCATCGATGAAAGAACGGGAGTAGACCTAGTACCAGTGCATATTCGGTAGGTAAGTTCTCCTAATATGGTAAGCATAGCGATCATTAGTAGAGATAGGAATCCCACAAGTGCCGCGCTCCCAAAGTCCTCTGCTGATTGCTGACGAAGATACTGTCTAAAAGATAGCTGAGGCGTTCTCATACCTGCTGGAAATGAGAATTTTTGTTTTAATAAGGGGGTATGTAGTATGCTTTTATTTTTTTCACAAGATTCAAACCATTTAAGCAACTCTGTTTCAGAATAAATTCTATTGTCTTTAAATAACCACACCGGATCGGATATTTCATCTAGGCGATTCATAGAGATTAAATCTATGTCGTCCTTCTCAAGATTAGCAGGTAAGTGTAAGGAGTGATTTGCCAGAAGATGTGTAAGTACTACGCGAGTAACATGCTCTTCTATTTATCCAGGATTAGCCCTCGCTGGCAATGGGATAGAAATTTGGAGCCTTTGGCCAAAAGCTTGCGGTGAAAAAAACCGCTGTAATTCGGATTCATTAGGGAACATTTTTTCCTGGATTGTTTTTATGCTGGTTTAGCTTAAAAATTTTATTATGCAAATAAATCGCTTACATTTTTTCCATCACTTCAATTCCCAATAAGTGTAGACCTTGTTTCAGCACATTGCCAGTACACAAACACAATAACAAGCGGCTGTCTTTAGTTTGCGTTTCTGCGTTTAAAATCGGGCAGGCTTCATAAAATTGATGAAAGCGGCTGGCGAGTTCATAAAGATAGGTACAGAGTTTGTGGGGTGTTAAATCATTGGCGACAGTGTTGATGACGTCACTGAATTCTAATAATTTAATGGCGAGGGTGTGTTCTTCTTTGGCAGTGATAGATAAGGTTTTTTGTTTCAAAGTTTCTGTTTCCACAGTTCCTTTTCTAAAAATTGCTTGAATCCGCACGTAAGCATTTTGTAAATACGGCGCCGTATTGCCCTCGAAAGACAATAAGCGATCCCAATCGAAGACATAATCACGCACTAAGTCATTAGAAAGGTCGGCGTATTTTAAAGCACCGATGCCAATCACATGCGCCAAATGATGTTTTTCTTGAGCAGACAAATCCGGATTGCGTTCACTCACAATCGCGAGCGCTCTGCGTTCGGCTTCATCCAATAAATCAGCTAGTTTTACCGTTTCGCCACTGCGGGTTTTAAAGGGTTTTTTATCGGGACCTAAAACCGTGCCAAAAGCTAAGTGTTGTAAAGTTATATGTTCATGCGCTAAACCAATTTTTTTGAGCGCTGCAAATAACATGTGGAAATGCAGCTTTTGCCGTGCATCGGTAACGATGATAATGCGGCTTGCCCCGAGGGTTTTAATGCGGTATTCAGCGGCAGCGAGATCAGTTGTCGCATATAAAAATGCACCATCGGATTTACGGATCAACATCGGCAAAGGCTCTTTATTTTGATCGACAAATTCTGGCATAAAAATAACCGCCGCACCATTATCGATTTGCGCGATATTGTTTTGCAATAATTCTTCCACTAAGCTGGGAAGGCGCGGATTGTAAAAACTTTCACCGCGATTATCTTCTGTTTTTAACAATACACCCAAGCGTTCATAAGCTACTTGATAATAAATTTCACTTTGTTTAACGAGCTTTTGCCAAATTGCAAAACTCTCCACATCGCCTTGTTGCAATAACACTACGCGAGCCCGAGCGCGAGCGGCAAAATTTTCGTCCGCATCAAATTTTTCTTTTGACTTTTTATAGAGATCATTTAAAGCACTTAAATCAGTTTGTTGTTCGACTTCAATATGTTCAGTCAATAAATATTCAATCAACATGCCAAATTGTGTACCCCAATCGCCTAAGTGATTTTGTCGAATGACATGGTGGCCGAGAAAGCTCAAAATTCTAACGGCAGTGTCGCCAATCGCCGCCGAGCGTAAATGCCCAACGTGCATTTCTTTCGCGACGTTCGCACCACCGTAATCAACCACAATCGTTTGCGGATGTTCATCACGTAAAAATTGGAATGCAGAGTCGTGAATAAGCGTATCAAGTTGCGCACTTAAAAACGTTTCGCTCAAACGAATGTTGATGAAGCCGGGGCCGGCGACGCTGAGTTCGGCGAAGATGGAATTAGTTTTAATTTTTGAAACCACTTGATTAGCCACATCAAATGGTTTCAATTGCAATTGCTTGGCAAGGCCCAACGCAAAATTAGCTTGAAAATCGCCAAATTCCGGTTTGCCAGCGAGTTGAATCGCCGGATTGAAAGCGATGCTAAAGCACTCCTGAATGGCTTTTGCAAAAATATTAGTTAAGGTGGTTTTGAGGCTGGGCATAATAATTCCAAATCATGTAGGGCG
>JABDGN010000055.1 GCA_013285995.1 Gammaproteobacteria bacterium | reverse complement strand
TTTGTTGCCTGAAAAAAATTGTTGTTGTAAGGCAGAATAATCTTTTGCCAAACGTTCGAGCAATTCTAATTGCCCACTTAAATAATTTTCAAAACTCACTGTGATCAAATGTTTTAACACCGGGTATTTATTGACGATGGCAATCGCAGTGTCTGTTTCCGCAAGGGACTTGATGCAATAATCAAAGCGCGCTTCAGGTGTATCACCTTGTAACATTTTTTTCTTCGCTGCCACATGCATTTCATACACACACACGCGGCTAATGAAGGGCAATAATAATTGGCTTAAATTTTGTTGTACTAATGACGTGATCACGCTGGCAGGTAAAATAGTATTGAGAGGTGCGCGCTCACAATACTTTAAAAACGTTTGTTCAGCGTGCGCAAACAAAGGTGCGAGCATCGCCACAAAACGCAATTCGGGTTTCTCGTGTTGGCTGAGGCGGGCTTGCCAGGTGGCGTTGGGAGTTGCGAGTAAGTCGTTGAGGTTGAGCATGATATAATTTAAGTGCGGGACGAACGAGCCGACATAGTATACCACCAGTTTGATTTTAAATAAAAAAGGCGGACCTAAGTCCGCCTTAATATCTAACAGCCAGCGCAAGCGCTAACGACTTCACTCACACTATGAGCGGATAAGACATCCATTAGAATTACATCTCTGGGCATTTCAACCTTGCCCACTACATTCATCATCCTTTGGTCTAAAGACATTGTTATTTTCATGATGACCTCCTCAGGAGTTTTTTATTATTTGCAATTGTGAAATTGCAGGTAAATTGTACCAGAAAAAGGCTTGAAAGTCGAGCAATTTTAACTATGATGACTAGCGCCCGCAATTGGTAACGTGGTAACGGCTGCCATTCATAATGCCACTGACTTCTGCTACACCGATATTATCTTGTGGCAGTTCTACATCTCCCGCTACATTCATCTAACTTGAAAAAATGACTTAAATCACCTATTCTACGAGTATGAAAAAAAGCTTTTTATTTATTTTCCTTCTCTGCTGCAACACCGCCTTTGCGACGGTGACCGCGACGCTGGATCGCAATCCGATCGCGTTTGGCGAAACGGTAAACCTGACCATTACCAGCGATGAAAGCAGCGGCGACATGCCGGATTTTTCGGCGCTCAATAAATCATTTACCGTGTTAGCCACCAGCAACAGTACGCAAATTACTATGCTGAATGGCCAGCAAACCCAAGAATTAAGTTGGACGCTTTCTTTATTGCCCAATCAGCAAGGCATTTTGACGATTCCTGCGTTTAAAGTCGGCAATGAAATGACAGCGCCGCTTACACTGACGGTGCAAGTGGCGGGCAAAGCCAGTAATAATTCTAAAAACGCACCGGTGTTTATGGAAACCAGTTTAGATCCAAAAACTGCTTATGTCGGCGCGGCGGTAAACTACACTATGCGCTTGTATTATTCTGTCAACGGTTTAAGTGGACAAGTGACGCCACCGGCGATGGACAAATTAGCCTTTAATCAAATTGGCAAAGATAATAACTATCAAATTCGCCGTGATGGCAAAATTTATGGCGTACTGGAACGACATTATTTATTTTTTCCGCAGCAAAGTGGCAGCTTAAAAATTCCGGGCGCGACGTTTGATGGCATGATGCCCCTGAGTAACACGCAAGCTTCGCTACAAGCGCAATTGCTAGCGATGGGAGGTGGGCAAACGCTGCATTTAGTCGCACCGGATTTAACGTTGCAAGTAAATCCCTTGCCGGGCGAAGCAAGTTTTGCAGCTAAAGCAGTAAACTTGTCTGACAGTTGGAGCAGCGCACCGCAAAATGTACCGGTGGGTCAACCCGTTACCCGCACGATCACGATGCGGGTCACCGGCTTAAATGCTAATCAAATTCCTGCGTTAAATTCGGCGATCAGCGCGCCGATTAATGTCTACCCTAGCCAAGCGCAATTTGATACACAAACCAATAGCAATGATATTGTCGGCACACGCACCGATAGCATCGCTTATATTCCACAGCAAAGTGGTCACTTTACTTTGCCTGCACTGCAACTTAAATGGCTCAACACGAAAACGGGAACGATTCAAACGACCAATTTACCTGCGGTAAATTTTGTCGCGACCGGTGCGGCCACTGTAACAACGCCGACGAATGTAGCGCCTGCAGCATCGATTGTACCTACTGCGCAAACTGCTGCTACCAATACATCTACTCATCGCAACAATATCTGGCTGTGGATCGCAATTATCATTGCGATTATTTGGGTTATTACTTTGTTTTTATGGTGGCGTTCACATCGCAAACCAAATGCGCCTCAGCCGCGTAATGTTTCGCCGCAAGATAGACGCGCTGCAGTTGAACTTGCGTGTCAAAAAAATTCACCGAAAGATTTACAAACAGCGATTTTAAATTGGGCGCGCGACAAATGGCCGGAGAGTGAAATTCATAATCTACACGATATTATTGCGCAAACTGTGGCGCCCACGTTTGCAGCTGAATTGCAAAGCTTAACTGCAGTACTGTATAAAAAACAAATGCAAAATTATAATGGCATAACTTTTTGGAAAGCATTTTTAGAGCAAGAAAAATATCAACCCGAAACTGCGAAAGAAGATAAAGATAGCTTACCGCCGCTTTATCCAGAATCTTAGCACACAACAAATTTTAACACTCCGTTGTCATTCCCGCTTTCGCGGGAATGACGAATATTTTTTGAATAGTTAGTAAAAATTCTGATGTGCAAAGATCCAGCACCGAGAATTATCCTCAAAAATTCAGCAGCAGCATCTTCACTGCGCTACCGATAAACCATTCTCCGTTGCGACATAAATATTCAAGCCATCAACATAGACCCAGTTAACCGCGTTGGAACTTAAACCATTGGCGGTGGTGTAATTGGTCCAGGTTTGTCCGTCATCTGGACTAATGGAAAGTCCTCCATTACTCGTGTTGTTGGTTGCCACATAGATTTTGCCATTGCTAACGTACACGCCTACAACATTGTTGGACGCTAAGCCAGTCGTAAGTGGCTGCCAACTGCTGCCACTATCGGTACTCACATAAAGCCCATTGTTATTGCCGACAGGCACGTAAATATGCGAACCATCGCTACTCGCATAAACTTCTGGCCCCACACCATTATAAGGTAACCCAGTGCTAATGCTGTTATTCCAATTCCAACTGTTACCATTAGGCGTACCAAGATATAGGCCAGCACCTTGAGTCGATGCATAGAGATTGGTACCATTGAAATAGATACCGAGAAAATAAGCATTAGATAAATAGAAAGATTGAGTCCAATTTTCACCACTATTGGGGCTAATTTCAATTTCCCCGTTTCCACTGTCATACGTTGCCACAAAAACATTGGAACCGCTGGCAAAGACTCCTTGCGCAGTTAAACCGGCTAAAGCGGTAGTCCAATCCCCATTGCCATTATTCCTATTGATAGAGACGCCTTGACCATTGATCGCAGCATAAATCGTGCTGCCAACGGCATACACCCCATAAATGTCATTACCCGCCAAACCATCAGCGGTAGTGTAAGTTGTCCAGTGTTGCCCGCTATCATGACTAACGGAAAGGCCATTATCCCTCAATGCGACATAAATATTAGCACCACTAGCATAAACTCCATTCACTTCATTTCCACCTAAGCCTTGATCGGTGATGGTAATGTGAGTCCAGGCAGTGCCGTCATTAGTGCTAATCGCTAAATCCGTGTCTGTCGCAGCATAGATATTTGCGCCATTTGCAGTAACACTTGAAACACTATTGGAGGTTAAATAATTAGTGCCAGCCCAGCTATTGTTACTAATGGCACCTACGGACAGCCCCGCATCGGTCGCCGCGTAAATCGTGGAACCACTGGCATAAACGGCTTGTACATTGCTAGACGCTAAGCCGGTGGTGTAATTAGTCCAACTACTACCACCATCGGTGCTGATCGAAAGGCCACCCTGCGTAGCCGCATAAAGCGTTTGACCGTCACTGCTGATATACACGCCTTGCACAGTGTTGGAGCCTAAACCACTAGTAGATTGAACCCAATTACTACCATCATTGGGGCCAATGTAAACTCCGTCCCGCGTAGCTACGTAAACTGTTGATCCAAAGCCGTAAACTCCTTGGGGAGAATCAAACTGTAAATAGTTGCTACTCCACGTACTGCCTCCATTTGTACTAATAATCAGTCCGGCACCCTGTTGAATAACGTAAATATTTTCACCACTGGCATAAATCCCAACAATCTGTCGATTGTTAAACTGACTATACGGCGTCCAACTGCTGCCTCCATTGGTACTCACAGCAAGACCACGTTGAGTCCCTGCATAAATATTATTACCATCCACATAAACGGCAGTTACTACGTTAGAAGGTAAACCATTACTGATGGTGTAGTTTGTCCACGTCGTACCCCCATCGTGACTCACTGCTAAACCACCACCACTATTGCCGGTTGCTACATAAATTACCTTATGGCTATCTACAAACACACCTTGCGGACTCGTCCCCGGCCCATTCTGATGATAGTTATGCCAGGAAATAACTTGCGCTGTAACAGGACCTCCAGCGTAAGACTCGAAAATGCCATTATGCGTTTCGCCGCCATAACGATCACTAAAATCTATACTGTAAGCACCTCTTGGCGCCGTAAAAGTACCCGTGACGGTGCAACTCTGCCCAGGGCTAATTTGGCGCGCTGGACTTTCACAGGCACCGGTACTGATGCTAAAACTGGTTCCAGCAGGCGGGTTATAAGGCGATACGGTATAGCCTCCTTTATAGATAGCTTTTAACTCCGTATTCGTGCAGGTAAAACTAAAAGAAAGAGGACTAAATCCACCCATCGTTGGCTTGGTACACACCATACCGGCACTATAAGCCTGCAGAAAAAAACCTAAAGAAATGAGAAGAGTGCAACTTAAACGCTTGAACATACGCCAGCTCCTTATTCAATTAAAAGTTCAGCGGTTCCCACTCACATTACGCGATGGGGGATTTTTAAGGGGGAGAACCGCGATTTTCCCCCCTTAAATTTAAGCAGAAATTTACTTTTTGCTCAAATCAAAAACAAAGGAAGCAAGTTCCCGCTGAAAGCGGGAACTGCTGGTTAAAGTTTGTAATTCAATGCCAAGACAACCTCACTTGCCGTTAAGCGTTGTGAAAGCGCTTGATTAATAGTGGGATAGATGTCTGTTGCAGCTCCGCCCGTGGTGACGTAACCTAAATCACTGTAACGATATTCCAATCCGATTTGGCCGCTCTGGCCTCGCCATGCTAAGGCGTAATTAAGCCCTGCACCAACTCGCCAGGCAAATTGTGTATTCGTATTGTTAGCAAACGCTGCGCTCGGCCGCGGTGGAAGCTCAATGTTATTTTCACTATAACCGCTGGCAGTATTGAATGCACTACCAATACTCACATCCACAAAGGGAGTTAAATTTTGCCAGGAAATAATGTCGAGTTGATTATCTAACCACACGACATTTGAAACAACTGTATATTGATAACCATAACCGACGGTGGGACCTTCCCATTTGAAAATTTGACTGCCATCGATATCGGCCGGCAAATAGTAGTCATAAAACAAACCCAGCCTGTCGGTCGGAAACCATTGGCTCGATAATTTTTTCCAATGCGGTAAGTTAAATTGATAGCTCACGCCGGCTCCCACCAAACCCGTGTCATTAGGAGCGGGTGAAACATAATAATCATTGGGCGGCTCTACATCCGGCATAGATTCTACTGTGGTGTGGCTACCTGCCATGCTGAAAGCATAGCCTCCCTCCACCGTGATCCACCAATGCGATAGCGCAAACCAGGGAGTGGTGGTTTGCGTAGTAGTGGGAGAAGTATTTACAGCGAATGCACTGCAGGTGAAGAAACCAAGACATCCAAGCAACAAGCATTGAAGAATATATCGCATAACGCTCCTTATCAAGTTTGGTCGTGCCATTATTGCATACTCAAAACCAGGTTAGCAACTTTTTTATGCGATAAATAGTTAGCAGAGCTTGTCCTCAGCGCGACACACAATTATTGCCCTGCAGATACCAATGCACAATAATATTTTGCGGATTCACGACGAAATAGGTTTTACACCAATACGTAATGATATCGTCGCCAGACTGATAAACATAAACCGTTTGACCATATGGATCCAAGGGATCAAAGGCATCATCATCCGGCGTTTCATCATATTGCATTTGCCGTGAATAAACGTAGACTTTGTTGCCATCGGGAGCCGTGAAAGAATAATCTGGATAATCCCATTTGGCGATTAAGGCGTTGATATTTTGGCCTTGCCAGGCGGCCACTTTGGCATCGTATTTCGCTTCGGTCGCACAAGCGGTGAGGCAGATTGTTAACAGCAGTAAAATAATTTTTTTCATCACTTAGCCCTCAAAGCCAACATCAAAAATAGTAACGCAAATACTGATTGTGCAATGAACAAATAGGCCAAGGGCTGCGCGTGATTGGCATTTACACTGGCAGCAATCACGCTGATAATCGCGGTACCGATGAGTCCAGCCGCTCCCATTAAAGCACTCGCCGTGCCTAAATTGTTGGGGAAAACCTCTAATACTTTAGCAAAGCTATTGGGAAATACAAAGCCACTGCTGAAAATACATAAGCAAGTAAATAAAGTTACGCTGGTCACGCTGAACCAACCAACCCATGCCGCGATCAATAAACCCAATGAAAATACAATCATCCCGCCGATGCCAATGATAATTAAATGCACGGTGCTATAAAATTTGAGTATGTGGCTATTGAGGCTCGTGCCGATTAAATACGCCAGGCCCACTAATAATAATAAAACGCCATAAAATGCCGCATGCACATGCAGTGCGTTTTGCAATAAAAACGGACCGATAACATTAAAAGTGACCATCAAACCAAAAGCGAGAGTTGCGATCATCACATAAGCCACAAAGCGTAAACTGCGAAACATTTTCAAATAATTTAAGGCCAAATTTTTGGGTTTTAAAGCGTGCAGATCTGGCTTGAGATGCGTTTCAGGAATACAAAAAATAAACGCTAAAAAAAGCAAAACGGTGATGATCGTAATGAAAGCAAAATTGGCGCGCCAACCGATGCAATCCTGCAAATAACCCCCGATCACCGGCGCGAGTAAAGGCGACATGGCGTAAATCATCGATGAAAAGGTGGTCATGCGTGCCAATTGTTGGCCTTGAAAACTATCGCCAATAATCGCGCTGCCGATGGTGAATCCACAGCCCATACCGATGCCTTGCAAAATACGAAATAGCAGTAACTCGGTAATAGAGGTGGCAAACACGCAAGCCAGACTCGCTAATAAAAATATAACCGTACCAACTAACAGCACCGGTTTGCGACCAAAGCGATCGGAAACCGGACCGTAAATTAATTGCGTGATGCCTAAGGTTAAGATGTAAACAGTCAGCGATAATTGCAGCAAGGTATCCGAGCTGTGGAAATGCGTCACCATCGCCGGCAATGAAGGCAAATATAAATCGATCGCCAGTTGTGGCAAAGGAAAAATCGCGAGCGTGGCAATGATGAAGAGTAGTGAATGTTTTTTGTGAGTCATAGGAATTTTTACGTAAAAGCAAACTATTTTTCAATTTCTGGAGATATTTTAAACATATTGTTAATCTGCTCAAGAGTAAACCCCCGATACTGCAAAAACCGCATTTGCTTGGCACGCGTTGGAAAATCTTTCGGCAGCGCTGCACCAAACTTTTTTTGTTTTAATTCGCGAGCGAGATCAAACCAATCCGTCGCTTTAATATCGAGATAGCATTCTACGAGACTAGCAGCCACACCTTTCTGCTGCAATTCTTGCCGGATACGCTCAGGTCCATAGCCACGCTGGCTACGCGCATTGATATACATTTCGACAAAACGTTCATCGCTTAGTAATTTTTCTTGTTCGAGTTCATCAAGCGTGATGTTAATTTCTTCTACCGAGAAATCGCGTTGTTTGAGTTTGTTGAATAGCTCAAGCCGCGAATGTTCGCGATTGGCGAGCAAATAAAGGGCGCGTTGGCGAAGGGAGAGAGTAGCCATAAGAAAACTCTATATCAAAGAAACTTCTAATCCGCCGTGCAAAATAGATTTTTTGTGCTTTGGTGTTACAACAATTTTAACATCTTGATCAAGGAGATTTAAAAAGTGAATCAAGCGTTCTATAGAAAACCCGTTCAATCTTCCATTCATTAACGCAGAAACTTTAGGTTGGTTGATTTTGAGTATTTTTGCAGCTTCAGTTTGTTTTAAGTTAGCTTGTTCAATCAGGGCATTGATGCGCATGACTAATTTAGCTTTGGCGAGGCGTTCATCTGGATCTGCCAACCCTATATCTTTAAACACATTACCGGAGCTTTTTGTATAATTGATTTTTTCACTCATTTGTATCCCCCTATCAGCAGGAGCCGCTAATCATTTATTTCTTTAGCAATTATTTCGGCTTGTTGTAGCCGTTGTTTGA
>JABDGN010000054.1 GCA_013285995.1 Gammaproteobacteria bacterium | reverse complement strand
CGATTATGATGATATCGCCAATCAATTTCGTCCCGGGCATGCCGATTACACTTATTTCAAAAAATATGGCATCCGCGATCCACGCGGAGGAGGGCGCTCCTCGGCGCGCACTACCGCGATGGTGGTTGCTGCCGGTGCCATTGCGAAAAAATATTTGCGGGAAAAATTTGGCACGCAGATTACAGGCTATGTTGCACAATTAGGTTCCGTTATTCCGGATAAAATTGATCTCGCTGTGGTTGCACAAAATCCATTTAACTTTCCCGATGCAAGTAAAATTACTGCTTGCGAAGAATTGATTACTCAGTTACGTCGCGAGGGTGATTCAGTGGGCGCTAAAGTTACTGTGCTTGCCCAATCCGTGCCAGTGGGTTTAGGCGCGCCCGTGTTTGATAAATTGAGTGCTGATTTAGCCAAGGCCTTGATGAGCATCAATGCGGTGAAAGGCGTTGCAATCGGCGATGGGTTTGACGTGGTGAGGCAACGTGGCAGCGAACATCGTGATGCGATTCATGTCGATGGTTTTGCCAGCAATCATGAAGGTGGTTTGTTAGGCGGTATTTCGTCGGGGCAAGATATCATTACTCATATTGCTTTGAAGCCTACTTCCAGTATTACTACGCCGATTGATTCTCTCAACACCGCTGGTGAAGCAGTAACAGTCGTGACCAAGGGTCGCCATGATCCTTGTGTGGGTATTCGTGCGGTACCGATCGCTGAAGCGATGGTCGCCATTACTTTGATGGATCATGCTTTGCAGGCTGCTGCAACTCAGAGTTGACGTCCCTCTTTTTCATTTTATTCATGGATAAAAAATCTTTAATAACAACATGTTAGCCTTGTTCCATGAAAATCTGGAGATGATGTCCAGATTTTCATGGAGAAGCCTATTTATGCTAATAGTCTAATTTGATTCTGTCTGTTTCAATAATTTCTTTAAATTCATCACTGATGTTATTCCAATCAACGACATCAACTTTATAGGGTAATTCTGATTCTTCAAAATCAACAGCGAGTTCGGTTTTAGTTTGCTCAGGTAATTTTTCACCGATATCGATTAATAAATCCAAATCAGAATATTTGCGCGCTGTACCTTTAGCGCGGGAGCCAAATACCCAAACCCTCGTTTTCTCTGGCAGGTGTTTATGCAGTAAAGCTACGACTAAGTTTCGGTCAATAGCTTTGATATCGATGCTATGTCTGTTGTGTTCGCTCATATAATTGTTGGGTTAGAAATTTTATTTCAGCAATAAAATCAGGCACAATGCTAACTACTAATTCCGCATTTGCTTCTTCATAGGTATGGCTCGTCATATTACGTTTTTCACGATAATTCAGCCATACTCGCAAATCATTTAACAATAAATTTTTTTCGCAAGCTGAACGGATTAAATCGTTAAACGACATGCTGGCAATTTCATTGGGATTAGCAGCGGTTTGGGCCAAATAGCGTTTAATTATTTTAAAAGCAAGTTCATAGGTATACTCAAACGCTTGGATAGTGGCGGCACGAAGGAATTCTGCTAATTTTGAATTAGAGATATCCGTATAGACTTCCCAACTTTTTGTAAGTTGCGTCAAAGCTTTATCCAATGGTTTGAGATTTAGTTTCAAAGAATTCATTTTACCTACGTTCTTTAATATGAAATGTAGGGGCCGCTCGCGAGCGGCCCACGGGCGGGTCACGACCCGCCCCTACATATATTATCATAACCTTGAAAAATAAGGTTATGACCCCGATATAAAGGTACATAATTAACCGGAGAAATCCCATGCGGATGGACAAACTTACCAATGCATTTCAAACTGCTTTAGCGGATGCGCAGTCGCTAGCTTTAGGCCGCGACAACCAAATCATTGAGCCGGTGCACTTGTTGCAAGCTTTGCTCGACCAAGACAGCGGCAGCGTGCAACCTCTGCTGGTGCAAGCCGGCGTTAACATTGCGGTGTTGCGCGATAAATTAGGCGCAGCTTTAGAACATTTGCCGCAAGTGCAAGGGGGTGGGGCGGCAGGCGAAGTGCATATTTCTAATGAATTAAGCCGTTTGCTTAATTTAACCGATAAGTTGGCCCAACAACGTAAAGATCAATTTATTTCCAGCGAGTTATTTTTATTGGCTTTATTGGAAGATAAAAATTCTTTAAGTGATATTTTAAAGCAAGTCGGTGCCAATAAAAAAGCCATTGAACAGGCGATTGAAAAAGTGCGTGGTGGACAAAACGTGCAAGATGCCAATGCTGAAGAGCAACGCCAAGCCCTAGAAAAATATACGATTGATTTAACTACGCGCGCCGAAGCGGGTAAATTAGATCCCGTCATCGGTCGCGATGATGAAATTCGTCGTGCCATTCAAGTGTTGCAACGCCGCACTAAAAATAATCCGGTATTAATCGGTGAACCGGGTGTCGGTAAAACGGCGATTGTCGAAGGCTTAGCGCAACGCATCATCAATGGCGAAGTACCAGAAGCCTTAAAACACAAACGCTTGTTATCGCTTGATATGGGGGCCTTAATTGCCGGTGCTAAATTTCGCGGCGAATTTGAAGAACGATTAAAAGCAGTGTTAAAAGATTTGAGCAAAGCCGAAGGTAATATCATTTTATTTATCGATGAATTGCACACCATGGTTGGCGCGGGAAAAGCGGAAGGCTCAATGGATGCTGGCAATATGTTAAAGCCAGCCCTTGCACGTGGCGAGTTGCATTGCATTGGCGCCACGACTTTAGATGAGTATCGCAAATACCTGGAAAAAGATGCAGCGCTGGAACGGCGTTTCCAAAAAGTGTTAGTCAATGAACCAACCGTCGAAGATACCATCGCTATTTTACGCGGCTTAAAGGAGCGCTATGAAATTCACCATGGCGTCGATATCACTGACCCTGCCATCGTTGCCGCTGCGACTTTATCGCATCGCTACATTGCGGATCGACAATTGCCCGATAAAGCGATTGATTTAATCGACGAAGCCGCCAGCCAAATCCGGATGGAAATTGATTCCAAGCCGGAAGAAATGGATAAGTTAGAACGGCGTTTGATTCAATACAAAATCGAACGCGTCGCCTTGCAAAAAGAATCCGATGAAGCGTCGAAAAAACGCTTAGACGAATTGGAAAAACATATTACCGAGTTAGAAAAAGAATATTCCCGTTTAGAAGAAATTTGGAAAGCCGAAAAAGCCGCGATGCAAGGTGCACAACATATCAAAGAACAACTTGATCAAGCGCGCTTAGATTTTGACGCAGCTAATCGTGCCGGCGATTTAGCGCGCATGTCGGAATTACAATACGGCAAAATTCCCGAATTAGAAAAGCAATTGCAAGCCGCGAGCATGGCGGAAAAAAATGTGGCGACCTTAGTGCGTAATAAAGTCACGGTCGATGAAATTGCCGAAATTGTTTCCAAGTGGACCGGCATTCCGGTCAGCAAAATGTTGGAAGGCGAAAAGGAAAAATTATTACGTATGGAAAGTGAATTGCATAAAACTTTAATTGGGCAAGATGAAGCAGTGAGTGCGGTTGCCAACGCGATTCGCCGTTCGCGTGCCGGATTATCCGATCCCAATCGACCGATTGGTTCATTTTTATTTATGGGCCCCACCGGCGTGGGTAAAACGGAATTGTGTAAAGCTCTCGCGAATTTCTTATTTGATACGACGGATGCGATGGTGCGCATCGACATGTCGGAATTCATGGAAAAGCACAGCGTGTCGCGTTTAGTCGGTGCGCCGCCGGGATATGTTGGCTATGAAGAAGGTGGTTATTTAACTGAAGCCGTGCGACGGCGGCCTTATTCGGTGATTTTATTGGATGAAGTGGAAAAAGCCCATCGCGATGTATTTAATATTTTATTACAAGTGTTGGATGATGGACGCCTAACCGATGGACAAGGTCGCACGGTCGACTTCAAAAACGCAGTGATCGTCATGACCTCTAATTTAGGATCGACTGCCATTCAAAAAATGACTGAGCTTAAAGAATCGTACGAAAAAATGAAGCAAGCGGTGCTGGATATTGCCGGCACGCATTTCCGCCCAGAATTTTTAAATCGGGTTGACGATGTCGTCGTGTTTCATCCCTTAGGGCAAGAGCAAATTCGTAGTATTGCTGAAGTGCAAATTGCGCGCTTAGCTAAACGCTTGAGTGAAAAAGAAATTTATTTGAACGTAGATGACAATGCGTATGAATATTTGGCAGCCGTCGGTTACGATCCAGTCTATGGCGCGCGGCCTTTAAAACGTGCGATTCAAACCGAAGTCGAAAATCCGCTAGCGCAAGCATTATTGAGTGGAAAGTTTGCGATGGGGGATAAAGTGAAAGTGAAGAAGGGTGTGGATAAGTTGGAGTTTTCGTAGCGCGATGTAGGTCGGCTTCGAAGCATGCGTTAGCATGCGCACAAGCCGACATTTGGCGTCGGCTTGTGAGTTTCACCTAACGGTGAAACTCAGGAAGCCGACCTACTATTTTCTAAAATAGCCCGCTCCATCACTGCCTCCTCAAACCCAAAATCGTGCAAATCTTCGATGTGCAAATAATATAATTTACCATTGACATGATCCACTTCATGTTGCACCACGCGAGCGTGAAAATCTTCCGCGATGCCTTCCACTGGATTACCTTGCGGATCAAAACCGGTATAACGGATTTTTTTATAACGCGGTAATTTGCCCCGCAAACCAGGAATGCTCAAGCAACCTTCCCACATATAAATTTTTTCATCATCCAAAATTTCAATTTCCGGATTAATCAAAATCGTAAACGGCACGGGCTGCATTTGCGGGTAGCGCTCGCTGGTTTCAAAACCAAACATAATCACTCGCAGGTTGACACCGATTTGGGGTGCGGCAATGCCAATCCCTTTAGCGGCAATCATGGTATCGTGCATATCTTCAATTAAGGCATGCAATTCAGGCGTGTCGAATTCGACGATGGGTTCGGAGGGTTGAAACAAGCTCGGCGTACCTAGTTTAGGGAGGGTTTGGATGGTCATGATAATTTTCTATGTTGGTGTATTGAATTGCGTTTAACTTTCGTGTAAGGTTGAAAGCTGGTACGCCATTTGTTTGATTTTACTACTCGTCATCCCCGCGAAAGCGGGGATCCAGGAAATTAAATAATAGCGTGGTTAAAAACTGGATTCCCGCTTTCGCGGGAATGACGTATTATCTAAAATAGACATACTGTTGGTAAAGTTTACATTATTTTGAGGGGAGATCATGATGTTGAAAAAATTTTTTTATGTAGCAGCTATTGTGCTGTTAACAGCTGGTTTATTAAGTGGCTGCGGTAAATCCGGCAGCGATCAATATGCGGCTGCAGGCAAAGATACCTTGGTAAGAGGTAATGGTGCCGAACCGCCATCGCTCGATCCCGCCATCATGCAAGATGTTAATAGCGCTCAAATTGCTTATGATTTATATGAAGGCTTGACGGATTTCAATCAATCCAATCAACCTGTCCCTGGTATCGCCCAAAGTTGGGATATTAGTTCCAATGGTAAAGTTTACACTTTCCATTTGCGCCCGAATGCAAAATGGTCTAATGGTGAGCCTTTAACGGCGCAAGATTTTTTATATTCCTGGCAACGTACGCTAGATCCTAAAACCGCTTCACCTTATGCTTTTGTATTGTTTCCCGTAGTGAATGCGCAAGAAATTAATGCGGGTAAAATGCCGCTCAGTAGTTTGGGCGCAAAAGTCATTGATGCGCATACTTTCCAAGTGACTTTAAAACGCCCAGTGTCTTATTTTTTACAAGTGATGACGCAACCCGCGACTTACCCTGTCTACGCACCTTCGATTAAAAAATATGGCAATGCTTTTGTGCAACCGGGTAATTCGGTGACCGATGGTGCTTATATGATGGCAGCCTGGGTGCCTAATGGTTATATCGATTTAGTGAAAAATCCGTATTACTACGACGCTGCCGATGTAAAAATCGACAAAGTAAAATATTTGCCGATCGTCGATACTAATTCGGAATTGTCGCAATATAAATCCGGTGCGATTGATGTCACTTATACTGTGCCCGTGGACCAATACAAACAAATCGCGAAGGAATATCCCACTGAACTGCATACAGTAGCATGGACTGGAAATTATTATTATGATTTTGGTTTGTTGCATGCGCCTTTTAAGAATAATCTTAAATTGCGCCAAGCCTTATCGATGACGGTTGATCGCGATGCCATTGCGACTCAAGTATTGGGACAAGAACAGATTCCGATGTATACGATGATTCCTTCTGACATTGAAAATGGAGCATTTTCTGCTTTAAAGCCCTATGAATGGCAATCTTTGCCTTATGCTGAAAAAGTGAGTGAAGCGCAGAAATTATTTGCGCAAGCGGGTTATTCAACAACGCATCCACTTAATGTGACCATTAGCTACAATACTAATGATATTCATAAAAAAGTGGCGTTGGCAATTGCCAGTATGTGGCAACAAGCCTTTGGCAGTGCGATTAAAGTGGAGCTTAACAATCAGGAATGGAGTGTGATTATACAGGCTAAAAATAAAGGTGATTTCCAAATTATGCGTGATGGTTGGATCGCCGATTTTGACACAGCCGATAATTTCACTGAATTATTAATGTGTGCTAATCCACAAAATACGTCTCACTATTGCAGCCCGAAATATGATCAATTAATTAACGAAGCGGAATCGACAACGAATCCAGCTGAGCGAGTTAAGTTAATTGAACAAGCGCAAACGCTGATGCTAAATGATTATCCGGTGATTCCTTTGCTGCAATACACGTACTTCCGTTTAGTGAAACCTTACGTGAAAGGCTATGATCCCACTAACAATCATTTGGATCATGTGCACTCGAAATGGTTTTACTTTGATTATGGGAAGTAAGGATATTAAAAATCTTTATGAATGAGTAGGAAAATAGTATGCCACGTCATTCCCGCGAAAGCGGGAATCCAGCGTTAAAATTTGCTTGAAGTCTAAAATCATCATCTTATCCTCGCTCTGGATTCCCGCTTTCGCGGGAATGACAGCTTCTTTATACGTCTACTTTTGTTGTATGCCCTAATATTCCCTTAAGATTAATTGTGGTAGGATTTGTAAATGCTATTTTATATTCTCAAACGTATTCTTGTCGCAATCCCGACTTTACTGGCGGTGGTTATCGTTACGTTTTTAATGATGCATTTTGCGCCCGGTAGCCCCTTTAATAGCGAGCGGGTGTTGCCGCCGGAAGTGTTGGCGGTGTTAAATCACGAATATCATTTGGATAAACCTTTGCCCTGGCAATTGGGCTATTATATTCTCAATTTATTGCATGGGGATTTAGGGCAATCGTATAAATATTTAGGCCAATCGGTTAACAGTTTAATTTTCCCGCAAAGCGGTACCGGTGGTTTTTGGGTGTCGGTGATTTTAGGTGCTTGGGTTTTATTGGTCAGCATCGTGTTGGGTGTGAGCCTGGGTATGTGGGCTGCCTTAAAGCGCAATAGTTTAATCGATCGGTTTGTGACAGCGTTTTCGATGTTTAGTATTTCTGTTCCCACGGTAGTGTTAGCGCCGATTTTAGTATTAATTTTCGCGGTGTTATTAGGCTTATTACCGGCTGGCGGTTGGGGCGGTGATTTTCAACATTTAGTCTTGCCAGTGGTTAGTTTGAGTTTGGGCATTGCAGCCATCATCGCGCAAATCATGCGCAGTAGTTTAATTGAAGTGTTGAATAGCCCGTTTATTAAAACCGCGAAAGCCAAAGGTTTGAGCCGTCGCACCATTATTTGGCGGCATGCTTTAAAACCAGCGATTATTCCGGTGGTGTCGTATTTAGGCCCTGCGGCCGCCGCGGCTTTAACCGGAACCGTGATCATCGAAACCGTTTTCACCTTGCCAGGTTTGGGTGTGTTAACCGTGCAAGCCGCGACCAATCGCGATTATAGTTTGATGTTAGGGCTAACCGTGCTGTATAGCACACTGTTAATTATTTTTAATTTGATTGTTGATATTTTGTATGGCTTTTTAGATCCGAAGATTAAATATTAGTTGTAGGTCGGCTTCCGGAGTTTCACCGTTAGGTGAAACGAACAAGCCGACAGCCAATGTCGGCTTACTCACTTCGCTTAATGCGAAGTTCGGGAAGCCGACCTACCTGCTGGATGCCCGTTTTCGCGGGCATGACGAGAGTAGAGATTATTGTATATTATGAAAGACAAACACTCTTCAAACTCACAATCTGCGACAGCCGCCGCTTACCACCGCTTTATCGAAAATAAAGTGGCCGTGGTGTCGCTGTGTATTATTGTGGTTTTGATTTTACTCGTCATCATTGTGCCTTGGTTTTCGCCTTACACTTACGCTGAAACAAATTTTGGTAATGCCTTGCAAAATCCGAGTTGGCAACATTGGTTTGGTACCGATAGTTTAGGGCGCGATTTATTTACTCGCACGATGATCGGTGGGCGTACGACTTTTCTAATCACTTTAGTTGCAACCCTCGTGAGTGTGTTTATCGGTACGTTGTATGGTTCTATCGCGGGCTTTGTGGGCGGCTGGTTAGATGTATTTATGATGCGCGTCGTCGACATGCTCTACAGCTTGCCATTTTTATTTTTAGCAATTTTATTGGTGACTTTTTTCGGTCGTAATTTTATTTTAATTTTTATAGCCATAGGTGCGGTATCGTGGTTGGATATGTCACGCGTAGTACGCGGGCAAACCATGAGTTTGAAACACAAAGTATTTATTGAAGCGGCAAAAATTTCTGGTTTAAGCAGCATGAAAACGGTAAATAAACATATCATCCCTAATTTATTTGGTATTGTGATTGTGTATGCCAC
>JABDGN010000053.1:6213-9056 GCA_013285995.1 Gammaproteobacteria bacterium | reverse complement strand
CACTTGTTGCGTGAAGAAATTTTAGCGCTTAAGAAAAAATAATCAATTACAGCAGCCGGTTATTATTGATGAAATTCAAAAAGTCCCTTCGTTATTAGATGAAGTGCATTGGTTGATTGAGAATGCGAATATCGCCTTTATTTTATGTGGTTCCAGTGCGCGTAAGTTAAAACGCGGTGCTGCCAATTTGTTAGGCGGCAGAGCCTGGCGTTATCACTTTTTTCCGCTGGTTTCGCCAGAATTACCGGAGCTCAATTTATTACGTATTTTTAATCATGGGTTGTTGCCAAGCCATTATTTACAAGAGGAACAAATAAAGAAATCACTGAATAGTTATCTTGAAGATTACTTAAAAGAAGAAATTCAAGCTGAAGGATTAGTACGGAATTTGCCGGCATTTGCTCGCTTTCTGGATGTGGCTGGACTTTGTAATACCGAAATGATTAATTTCAATAATATCGCGCGCGATTGTGGTATCGATGCCAAAACCACGCAAACCTATTTTGATATTTTAATCGATACGCTATTGGCTTATTTTATTTATCCTTATACAAAAAAGGTAAAACGTGATTTAGTCACTGTGCGACCTAAATTTTATTTATTTGATACGGGGGTTGCCAATCGCTTAGCCAAATGGGAGTGTGAGGCATTAGCAGGTCCACAGGCGGGTAAATCCTTTGAACATTTCATCTTATTGGAGTTAATGGCGTATAAAAAGCTCCATGATCAGGATTGGGATATCCACTATTGGCGTACTCGTAACGGCCATGAGGTGGATTTTATCTTAGGTGATGGAAAAATCGCATTGGAAGTTAAATTGGGTGAACAAATTGATAAACGTGATTTAAAAGGTCTCGCTGCATTTTTAGAAGAACACCCTCAAGCACAAGCCTATCTTATTTGCCAAGCGCCTCGTCCTCGCTTAATGCGAATAGATGAGCATGAAATTGAAGTTTTACCTTACGCTGAATTTTTAACTCGCTTGTGGGATAATAAAATTTTTAAATTATGAAGTGATAAAATATACTAAAAAAGCAGCCAAAATCACTGAAAAAAGGCTTATTTTCTGGTATGATATACCTTAGCTCGTTACAATTTGTGCTTTTATGACCAAGCATTTTGAGTCAGATTAAATTTTTTTTGTGATAGCATTTTATTCATATGGTGAGCAAAAAAAAAATTCTAATATGGCTCAAAAGGCGCTGTGTCAGAATGCACAAATTGTAACGAGATAAGGTATAGTAAAATTATGAATTCTATTGCTGTAAAATCGCGTTTTGCGCCAAGTCCCACCGGTCGTATCCATTTAGGTAATTGTCGCACCGCTTTATTTAATCATTTATTTGCTGCTAATCAAAACGGCAGTTTCTTGTTGCGTATTGAAGATACGGACGTCGCGCGTTCTACTAAAGAGCACGCACATGCTTTAATGGAAGATTTTCGTTGGTTGGATTTGCTCTGGCAAGAAGGTGCTGAAGTGGGTGGCGAATTAGGCCCTTATTGGCAATCTGAACGCAGTGCCATTTATCAGACTTATTACGATCGCCTAATTGAATCAAACCGCGCCTACCCGTGTTTCTGCACCGAGGCAGAATTAGCGATTCGCCGCAAATTGCAATTATCCGCTGGCAAACCGCCACGCTATGCCGGTACCTGTCGGCAGTTAAGCGCCGCACAAATTGCTGAAAAAAAACAGAGCGGTTTAAAACCAGCTTTGCGGTTTCGCATGCAAGATGACGAAGTGATTGAATTCACCGATTTAGTGAAAGGTTCGCAACGCTATTTAGCCAGTGAAATTGGCGATTTTATTATTCGGCGTGCCGATGGCGGCGCGAGTTTTATGTTTTGTAATGCGATCGATGATTCGCTGATGTGCGTCACGCATGCGATTCGCGGTGAAGATCACTTAACCAATACGCCACGTCAAATTGCGATTTTAAATGCGCTCAAAATGCCGGTGCCAATTTATGGCCATATTTCGCTGATTTTAGGTCAAGATGGCGCGCCTTTGTCAAAACGTAACGGCAGCTTGAGCGTGCAAGAATTACGTGAACAAGGCTATTTGCCGATCGCAGTATTAAATTATCTGGCGCGCTTGGGGCATTATTACGAAGCGACCGAATTAATGACGCACGCCCAATTAGCGGCGCATTTTGCGACTGAACATTTGAGCCATTCACCGGCGCGCTTTGATCCGCAGCAATTATTGCACTGGCAAAAATCAGCCATGCAGCAACTTGATTTGCACGCGTTGAAGGATTTATTACCTGCGGAAGTGTGTGCTCAAGTTCCTGTTGCTAAACTGGACGCCTTTATTCAGTTAGTGAAACCGAATTTAGTGTTTCCGGTCGAAGCAAAACACTGGGCAGAATTATTATTAGCCGATCATTTAAATTATGGCGCTGAAAGCCTTGCTGTATTGCAAGCAACGCCCGCCGTCGTTTTTGATGCAGCGCTCGCAGCCTTAGATCAACACGGACAAAATTTTGCCGCATTAGCAGATCACGTTAAGCAAACCGCTAATGTGAAGGGCAAAGCCTTATTTCAACCCCTGCGCGTTGCTTTAACCGGCGAATTGCATGGCCCTGAAATGGCTGGCGTCGCAGAATTTTTAGGCGTTGATATGATGCGGCAACGGTTTAGTGCGGCGCGCGATCAGGCCAATAAAAATGAAAGATGAAGTACACGTCATTCCCGCGTAGGCGGGAATCCAGGATTTTTAACAGCTTGCAGGTCTTTTTCTGGATCCCCGCTTTCGCGGGGATGACAAGTAGTAAGATGAAGTACACGTCATTCCCGCGTAGGCGGGAATCCAGGATTTTTAACAGCTTGCAGGTCTTTTT
>JABDGN010000053.1:1662-6203 GCA_013285995.1 Gammaproteobacteria bacterium | reverse complement strand
GGATGACAAGTAGTAAGATGAAGTACACGTCATTCCCGCGTAGGCGGGAATCCAGGATTTTTAACAGCTTGCAGGTCTTTTTCTGGATCCCCGCTTTCGCGGGGATGACAAGTAGTAAGATGAAGTACACGTCATTCCCGCGTAGGCGGGAATCCAGGATTTTTAACAGCTTGCAGGTCTTTTTCTGGATCCCCGCTTTTGCGAGGATGACAAGTAGTAAAATGAAACAGACGTAAGCTTGGAAAAAACACCATGTTAAAACTCTACAACACCATGACCAAACGCAAAACCACATTCAAACCGATGTTTGATAATGTGGTCGGCATGTATGTGTGCGGCATTACTGCCTATAACTATGCACACGTCGGTAATGCGCGTGTGTATGTAGTGTTTGATGTGGTTGCCCGCTATTTGCGTTTTTTGGGTTATGACGTGCACTACGCGCGCAATATCACCGACATCGATGACAAAATCATTAAACGCGCCTTAGAAGAAAACGAACATTTCAGCGTGATCAGTGAACGTTGTACCAAAGCTTTCCATGAAGATATGCAGGCTTTAAATGTGTTGCCGCCGACGTATGAACCACATGCGACTGATTACATCGTCCACATGGTCGATATGATTCGGGCACTGATTGTCAATGGTTATGCTTATGTCGGAAAAAATGGCGATGTGTATTACAAGGTCAGTGAATTTAAACATTACGGTAAATTATCGCATCAAGAGTTAGACGCATTGCGTGCCGGTGAGCGGGTTGCCGTGTCGGAAGCAAAACACGATCCACTCGATTTTGTATTATGGAAATTAGCCAAAGAAGGTGAACCTTCTTGGGAATCGCCCTGGGGTGCTGGTCGCCCGGGTTGGCACATTGAGTGCTCGGCGATGTGCACCCATTGCCTCGATCATAATTTTGATATTCATGGCGGCGGCGTGGATTTGATTTTTTCCCCATCATGAAAATGAAATCGCGCAATCAGAAGGTGCCAAGGGGTTTCGCTACATGCGCAATTGGCTGCACGTCGGTTTTGTACAAGTCGATGAACAGAAAATGTCGAAATCGCTTGGCAATTTTTTCACGATTCGCGAAGTGATAGCGAAGTATCAACCCGAAGTATTGCGGTATTTTTTACTGTCGAGCCACTATCGCAGCCCCATCAACTATACTGAACAAAGTTTGCAACAGTCGAAAGCGGCGCTTGATCGTCTATACTTAGCCTTACGCGATTTTCCGCTGCCGGCAAAAATAACGCGACCGCGTAAAATTACTAAAACGGAAGAAATTTACGAGCACCGCTTTAAAGCGGCATTGGATGATGATTTTAATATTCCCGAAGCCTTACCGGTATTGTTTGACTTAGCGCATGAAATCAATAAAAATGTTAACAAAGCACCGAAAAAGGCTTTGTTGTTAGCCAATATTTTACGGCGTTTAGGTAGCATTTTAGGCTTGTTGGAAACTGATCCGAGTGAGTTTTTGCAAGGTGGTGGAGTGGCCGATGGTCGTATTGAACATTTGGTTGCGGAGCGTGATGAGGCGCGTCGCGCTAAAAATTGGGCCGAATCGGATCGCTTGCGGGCCGAGTTAGAAGCCTTAGGTATTGTAGTAGAAGATTCGCCGAAAGGTACTTTGTGGCGGAAAAAATGATTGAGGTAAGGACATGAGCTTACGGATATTACTACTGTTGATCGGATTAATCATCATTCTATTAATTTTATGGGATGGTTTGCGGCGCGCGCGGCGTGGCAAAATGGTGCAGGGCATGATTGACGAATCGATTGCTGCACAAATGGCTGCCAAAGCTGCAGCCGCAAAAAAAACGCAAACAACGCAAACGACTCCTCCTCCCGCAGCTCAACCTGCTAATACGTCAGCTGCAACAGAGCCAGAACCTCTCCATTTTGAACCTACAACAGCAGTTGCTGCTCCGGTTCCAGCTTCAGATCCGGTACAAGCGGTCGATTTAAATATTCCTGTTGCCACTGATACGGCTCACCCAGGATCAGAAAATTTGCAACTGGAATTATTTGCGGAAGCCGCTACAGCTACACCCAGCACAACCAATACCGCTGTGGCTGATCCACCGAGCGAGACTGTTACAGCCCCGTTGAGTTTAGAAGAAACTGCACCGCCCCTTACAGCTCCTGTTGCTAAAGAAGCAGCGCCTGTTACAGCCGCTACTACTGAAACGCAAGTTCCGGCTGCGCCTTTATTATTAGCCGCACCGGTTGCCCCTTTAAAATTATCAGCCTCTCCCCCGCCTGCTATGGACAGCAATAAAAGTTTTTTAATTTTGCACGTGTTAACTTATCCGCAAGAAATGTTTTCGGGTCAGCAATTATTTAAAACCATGGTCAAATATGGCTGCCGTTTTGGGCAAGGCAATTTATTTCATCGCTATGCCGGCATTGATGAGCGCAGTGAAATTTACTTTAGTATCGCCTCTGCCATGCAACCTGGCACCTTTGACGTGCGCCGCATGAATGAATTTAACACCAAGGGCTTAGTCTTTATTTTACGCTTAGGCCCCAACAAAAGTGTGGCCTTTGATTTAATGTTGAGTACTGCCAAAGCGATTGCTAGCGAATTAAACGGCATTTTGTGCGACGCGAAGCGTCAGCCTTTCAACGATAAAACGTTACAAACCTATTACGATCGCGTGCAATATCACCGCGGAGACTAAAGCATGTCTCCTCCCCTTTTTGAACCGGCTTATCTCCTACACGCCAGACCTTATCGCAACACCAGTTTACTCGCCGATTTTTTTACTTTAAATCATGGTCGCGTTAATGGCGTCGTGCGTGGCGCACGTGGCGAAAAAAGTAAATTGCGTGGCTTTGTACAACCGTTTACGCCGCTCATGATCAATTGGATCGGACACGGCGATTTAGTCACCATTCGTCAAGTTGAACCGGCACGTACTACACAAAATTTAAAAGGCGAAGCCATTTTATATGGTTTTTACATCAATGAATTGCTGGCCCGACTATTGAAAGTACGTGAAGCGCATGCCGATTTATACCAAGCTTATGAAACCTTATTAAATTATTTTGTGCAAGGCGAATGTGCCGAGCAACATTTACGGGTTTTTGAAAAACGGTTATTGCTCAATTTGGGTTATGCTTTGCAACTGACACACGAACATCACACCGATTGCAGTGTTGAAGCGAATGCTTGGTATACTTTTGTACCTGATGCCGGTCCGCAACGTGTGTTAGATCAAGCAGCGACTGATTTCGCGGTACGAGGTGCCAGTTTATTAGCGTTGCATAACGAAAATTTTACGAGTATAGAAATTCTGCAGGATGCGAAGCGTTTAATGCGCAGAGCATTAAGATCTTTGTTAGGTGATAAGCCTTTGAAGAGCCGAGAATTGTTTGGGTAATTATAAAGAGCGTCATTCCCGCGCAGGTGGGAATCCAGATTTTAAAAAATTAATTTTAATCTTTTAGCTGAAATTAAAATTGAAAGAAGTTTTTATTTTATGCTAGATTCCCGCCTGCGCGGGAATGACAGAGGAAAAAATCATGTCAAAACCAATCCTTCTCGGCGTTAACATCGATCACGTTGCCACGGTGCGACAAGCGCGTGGTACGGTTTATCCCGATCCTTTAGCAGCGGCTTTGCTGGCTGTCGACGCCGGTGCCGATGGCATCACCATGCACTTGCGCGAAGACCGGCGCCATATTCAAGATCATGATGTGAAACGCGTCAAAGAAAAAGTGGCCTTGCCGTTAAATTTTGAAATGGCGATTACCGAAGAAATTGTGGTATTTGCCGAACAACTACAACCGCCGAAAGCCTGTTTAGTGCCGGAAAAACGCACCGAAGTGACGACCGAAGGTGGCATTGATGTCATCGGCCAATTTGCCCGCATCAAAGCAGTGTGCGAACGTTTGAAAAATTTAAATTGTGAAGTATCGTTATTTATTGATCCCGATTTAGAACAAATCAAAATGGCAAAGCAAACCGGTGCACCCACCATTGAAATTCACACCGGTGCTTATGCGGATGCCACAACCCATGAAGATCAAGCTTTGGAATATCAACGTATTGTCGCCGCCGCAAAATATGCGGCGAGCTTAGGATTGATTGTCAACGCCGGCCATGGTTTGCATTATGAAAACACGGCGCTCATCGCTAAAATTCCAGAAATTAATGAATTAAATATTGGCCACGCCATTGTCGCGCGCGCCGTGATGGTGGGGTTCGCACAAGCGGTGCAGGAGATGAAGAAAATAATGATAGAGGCGCGTAGGTCGGCTTACGGCGCGTAGCGCCAAGCCGACAGATATTTTTAACTGTCGGCTTGCTTCGCGTAAGCCGACCTACATCATACTATGATTCTTTTAGATAACAACAAACTAAAAATTTTCTATTTTCTATTTACTGATCTTCTGGAAAATCTTGATACTTATTCTTCTTATCTTTCAGAAGATGAAAAAGCCCGCGCTGAAAGATTTCATTTTGCAATCGATAAAAATAATTTCATCATCGCGCGTGGGCAGTTGCGAAAAATTCTAGCTGAGTATTTGCAGGT
>JABDGN010000053.1:0-1652 GCA_013285995.1 Gammaproteobacteria bacterium | reverse complement strand
GTATTTGCACTGTGAGCCACAGGAAATTGTGTTTGAGTATGGAGCGAAGGGCAAGCCATTTGTTAAAAAATGTAGGTCGGCTTCCCGAGCTTCGTTACAAACGAAGCTCGCAAGCCGACAAATAGAATTTAATCTCTCGCATACCAAAACAGCATTCGCCATTGTTGTGAGCTATGAGCACATCGTGGGAATTGACATTGAAGACATCACCCGCAAAGTCGATATTAATGGTGTGGCTAAACAAGTGTTTAGTGCCGATGAAATTACTTATTTAAATGCCTTATCAGACAATGAAAAACAGCACGCCTTTTATCGCTGCTGGACTCGCAAAGAAGCGTATGTGAAAGCGTTAGGCATCGGTATTGCCAGCGCTAATTTGCGCGAGTTAACTTTAACACCAGAAGTAAAAGATCTCGATTGCCAGCTTACAGATTTTGTAGTCGAAGAAAAATATTTATTGGCCATCGCATTAATTTGATCCCAGCAAATGCGGGATGCGTGTATAAGTCGCGATGCAATAATTTTGCGTCGTATAAGGCGTAGGTTTTACCGGCAGTACACTCAACTCATCCACCATGGTACCCGCCGATTTATTTTGCAAACTCATTTGATAAGTGATGGTAAATTTATTTTTCTTGCCGTGTTGAATAGTGTAGCTAGCAATGTTGGGGCTTGAAGTACCACTGACCCAATTTAATTGTTGAAAGGTTGATAAATACTGTTGCTGCAACGTGTCGCAAAATAACATGTACTGCACGGCACCATTTCTGCTTTGCATCGCTTTAGCAAACAGCTTTACGACTCCTACCGATGTAGCAGGCGCTAAAGCACTTTCCAACAAATAAATCTGTTGCTGCGCTAATTGCAATTGCTGAGTTTGCGTTGGTTGGGCATCACCAAATGCAGTGCTGGTAAAGCTGATGACAAGTAATAAACCGAGATTAAATAAATTTTTCATCGTTACCTCCTTATATAACGATATTGTATCCCAGATCTTTTAAAACTGCATAGTCTAAATCCGATATATTCATGCGATTATTTTTAATCCCATAATTTTGATTAAATATCGGTATATAACACATGGTCATTAAATCATTGCCGAAAATACCATAGATACCTTCTCGATAAGGGGTGCTTGAACAATCTTGATCGAACACATTATTTTGATCGTAAGATAAGGTTGTTTTAATGACGCCTATGTGCGAAAAATTTTGCGTAGCGAGGGGCTCGCTAGTTGCAATACTGGCAATAGGGATACCCGGTAAAGTATTAATTTGTGGTGCCGATTGTTTTTCTAAATATTTCAAAGCATTCTGGCCAGTAAAAAAAGTTTGATTGGTATCGTCTACCAAAAAAGATTGCTCAAAAGGATAATAGATCATTACATTATTATAAGCTGGATAGTAACTAATATATTGTCGAAGAAAAGTATCAAATTTTGTGGGTAAATTACCATCGTAAGATCCCGACTGAGGATCACGGTTGGATTCAAAACCTAAACCATGTTCTACTTCATGTAATTGCATACCCACTAAATCCCCTTTGTTTTGATCGGCAGGCCCAGGTTCTTCAGCATTATCACCATTTCTATCCCAAGGACGCGGATCAAACCAAAAATTGGCAAGACTTTTCTTGCTGCACTGTAATAAAAT
>JABDGN010000052.1 GCA_013285995.1 Gammaproteobacteria bacterium | reverse complement strand
ATCACTCATACTCCTCTCCATCTACCACTACTTTTTGTACATACATAATTTCACATGCTCCATTGCCCATATCAGTTCGTGTTAAAGAGCTATGCCATTTTTCACCATTGGGTCCATCTACGTAAACCAACAAGCCTTCTAATAAAACATCTTGATTCTTACTTAATGCGAAGAGGGCTTTTTTTATATTTTTATCCGCTGGAATTAAATGGGTATGAGAAAAATGTGTATAAAAATAAGTTTCGTCAACCGGTAAATGATCAAAAACAGGTTGGATAAATCTACCTGTTTCGTACCAATCTACTGATTTATCAACCGCCGGATCGCTCAACTGCCCCCATCCTAAACCGATATCTGCCGGGGCTAATTTACCCACTAAATCTTGATCAAGAAAAGTATAATGTTTGGTGTGTAAAACCCGACCGGCAATACTATAATGCGCCTTGGGAGTCAACATCCATACTGTTGTACCGTCATCAATAGTAAAAGGCTGTGCCTCATTAAGTGTTAGATCGGTTTGGATAGGATCTTGCATCACATCGATTATTTCTGAGCTGGGAACGCCTGTAGGACGATTTATTAAGTAATTACCTAATAAAATAGCTAATAGAACAACAGCGATGATTATTAAATTTCTTGTGCTCATTTTCTGCAGGGCTGCAACACCCATTATTGATCGTTGTAACTATAGCAGAACTTTCCGAATTATCGAGAGAACCATAAACGCTAATTACCATAAAAATACCTTGCAATTTAAAACTGATAGTATTAAATTGTGAGGTATTATGTATCTCAAACGCCATCTTGAAGCACAAATTCGCAAAGCGGCACAACATTTTAAAGTGCTCATGCTAGTCGGTGCGCGCCAAGTAGGGAAAAGTACATTATTAGCCCATCTCTTTCCTGATTGCCCGCATATCACTTTCGACGCCAGCCGCGATTTATATGGCGTACAAGATGATCCCGATTTATTTTTACAAAATTATCCACACCCGACTATTTTTGATGAAATTCAATATGCACCCCAATTATTATCGAGCATCAAACGTAAAGTCGATGCACAAACAGAAAATGGCCAATATTTTTTAACCGGTTCGCAAAATTTAAGTGTGATGCGCAATGCTGCTGAAAGTTTAGCGGGCCGCGTATTGATCTTAAATTTACGCGGTTTAACACCTTATGAAATGGCAGAACAAACAGATAACCATTGGCTCACTACTTTTTTAAATGCACCAGAATCGTTGCCACAAACAGTGAACGGTTTGCTTGATACCGGTAAAACTTTGTATCAACACTTGTGGTATGGCAACTTACCCGCTGCGCAGAATTTACATCCCACTTTGTTACCTCTCTATTTAGATTCTTATGTAATAACCTATTTAGAACGTGATGTGCGCTTATTGGAAAATGTCAGCGATTTAAGTCACTTCGATCGCTTCTTAGGTGTACTGGCCGCATTAAGTGCGCAAGAAATTAATTACAGTCAATTGGGCCGCGAAATTTCGGTCAGCCCTGCAACCAGTCAGAAATGGCTAAACGTATTGAAACACAGTTATTTATGGCATGAATTACCGGCGTTTACCCGCAATATGATTAAACGTATCAGTAAAAAAACCAAAGGCTATTTTGCCGATACCGGCTTGTTGTGCCATTTGCAAAATATTCCCAGCCCCGAAAGTTTAGGTCGACATCCTTTACTTGGTGCTATTTTCGAAACCTTTTGCGCCAATTTAATCATGAGCTTAGGACAAACCTTAGCCTTGCCTCCCAAGCTCTATCATTGGCGCAGCAATGGTGGTGCGGAAGTGGATTTAATCATGGAATATGATCAAACTTTTTATCCTATCGAAATAAAATGTAAAACCACAGTGAACAAACGCGATAGCAGTGGCATTAAAGCCTTTAAAACTTCTTATCCTGAATTAAACATAGGTTGCGGGCTAATTTTATATGCGGGAGAAACTTGCCGCGCTGTAGAAAAAGATATTATTGCTTTACCGTGGAATGCGGTGGTAGCTTAATGCTAAAATAATCATTATGATCCAAACTATCAATCCCGCCACTGGCGCAATCTTGCAAACTTATCCGTTGATGTCAGCGGATGAAATTGACCGCATTCTCGAGCAAACGCACATTGCTTATCAAAGCTGGTGCAACGGTGATTTAGCCACGCGCCAACAATTGCTGCGCAACTTGCACGATGTATTACTCAAAAGTCAAACTGCCTTAAGCGAATTAATCAGCGATGAAATGGGCAAACCCATCACGCAATCGCAAGCGGAAGTCGCAAAATGTGCGCTGCTATGTGCGTATTATGCCGACCATTTAGAAGAATTTTTAAATCCTCGCGCAATTCAAACTAAATATCCCAATTCTTATGTAAGCTATGAGCCACAAGGGACCGTTTTTATCATTGAACCCTGGAATTTCCCCGCTTGGCAAGTATTGCGCTGCCTCGCACCCAATTTAGCGGCAGGCAATGCCGTGGTATTACGTCATGCTGATTGTGTCACTGGCTGCGCAGTGATGCTCGAAAAATTAGTGCGTGAAGCAGGTTTCCCAGAAAATATATTTCGCATTGTGATCACCGATCATGCCACGAGTGCAAAAATCATTGCTGACCCGCACATTATCGGCGTCGCTTTAACCGGCAGCGAACGTGCCGGTCGTAGTGTGGCAAGTGCAGCGGGTGCTGCTTTAAAAAAAGTGACTTTGGAATTAGGCGGCAGCGATCCAGCCGTCATTTTAGCTGATGCTGATTTAGACCACGCTGCAGACATTTGCGTGAAATCGCGTTTAAATAATGCGGGGCAAGTGTGTATTTCAGCCAAGCGTTTTATCGCGGTCGAAAGCATCTATGACGAATTTAAACGCTTAGTGTTAGAAAAAATTAAAGCTTATACACTCGGCAATCCGCGCGATCCTAATTGTAATTTGGGCCCCTTAGCGCGAGAAGATTTGCGCACCACATTGCACCAACAAGTACAACAATCGATTGCGCAAGGCGCGCGTTTATTAATCGGTGGCACTTTGCCAGAGGGGCCTGGTTGTTACTACCCCATCACCGCATTAGAAAATATTACTGCAAAAATGCCGGCTTATTGCGAAGAATTATTCGGTCCCGTGATCAGTTTTTTCAAAGTGCCTGATACTCACGCAGCAATTAAATTAGCCAACGATGTCCGTTTTGGATTAGGTGCTTCGCTGTTCACGCGCGATATTGCGCAAGGAGAAAAATTGGCACGAGAAAAATTACAGGCTGGCACTTGCGCAATTAATACTTTTGTCACTTCTGATCCAGCACTCCCTTTCGGTGGGACTAAATCTTCGGGCTTTGGCCGCGAATTATCCAGCGAAGGTATGCATGAATTTATGAACGTAAAAACTATTTATAGGGCTTAATATGTTACGACTTCCTTACGCGCAACGCGCCGAATTACAAACCAATGCCGCGGCCAAAAAATTATTGCAGATCATGGAAGCCAAACAAAGTAATTTAAGCTTGTCGCTCGATGTTACCTCAAAAGCTGAAGCGCTCAGATTAGCGGATATTGTCGGCCCTAAACTGTGTTTATTGAAAACCCATATTGATATTATTGAAGACGCAGATGCCGCTTTTATCGCCGATTTAACAGCGCTGGCTAAACAACATAATTTTTTAATCTTTGAAGATCGAAAATTTGCTGATGTCGGTAACACGGTGAAATTACAATACGAAAGTGGCCCCTTCAAAATTTCCAGCTGGGCGGATTTTGTAAATTTTCATTTGTTGCCAGGCCCTGGCATTTTAGATGGCTTAATCGCGGCAAAAGGTAAAGCTGAGCGCGGTTTTATTGTGCTGTCGCAAATGAGTTCGAAAGGGAATTTATTTACTAAGGATTATTCGCAAGCCACGGTGGCTTTAGCAGAGCAACATCCTGAACATGTAATAGGTTTTATTTGCCAGAATAAACAAACCAAAGATCCGCGTTTTTTACATCTCACCCCAGGCGTTAATTTAGCCAGCAAGGGTGATGCCTTGGGGCAACAATACCGCGACCCCACCCAAGCGATTGTGAAAGAAGGCTGTGACATTATCATCGTCGGCCGCGGCATTATCGAAGCTGATAACCCACTCACTGTGGCGGAAGAGTATCGCGTTGCGGGTTGGGATGCGTACCAAACTTCGTTGGGATAGCTAGAAATCAATGCGGAATTAGGTTAAAATATGTGCTCTTTTTTGACCCCCATGGAGCGCCCAATGTACAAACTGATCAAAGCCAAATCCGTTCACGCGAAACAAATTCTCCCTTACTTAACTACCACTTGTTACTGGAAAGAATTTGCTTATGGCAATAACTTAAATCAAAGCTATGAAGAATTTATGTTGCAGTGGATTATTACTCCGCGCTTGCCGATTACCACTGTATTAGTCAAAGAAGGCGATGAAGATACGGTTTGTGGCTGCATCATTACCGCCACCACTGAACAATTCGGCACCATGCCCGATTACACCCCGCACTTAGATCCAAAAGTAATGGAAACCTTTGCTAATTGGTTTAGCTTTGCAGTGTCTGACAGTGTGGTAGTGGAATTATTTTATGTCATCGAAGAATTGCGCGGCCAAGGCTATGGCACTCAGCTTTATAACGTAGCAGAAGAATTAGCCAAAACCACCGGCAAAAATTGTATTTCCGGTTTTATTTGGTCCTTCTTCCCCAACTCGCTCATCAACGCAATTCGCAAAGGCCGGATGGTGAAAGATTGTATTCACTTCCCCGGCTTAATTGATTTACCTTTGTTGTATGTTGAGAAAAAACCTGCATACGCGAAATTAAAAGATTATTTCCATACTAAAGAATATTTGACCGTGCCTAGCATGTTGGAAATGCAAGCTCAAGCTGCATAAAGAGCCAGCAGTTCCCGCTAAAAGCGGGAACTTGCGCCCAATTATTTTAAAATCCCTCATCGCGCAAAGATAGCGAGAATTGCTAGTAAGGAGCAACAAAATGTCTACTCAAGTCGTACAACAATATTATGAGGCGTTTAATAAAAAAGATATCGATGCCATTTTGGCTTTGTGCGTGGAGAATGTGCAAAATGATCCAAACCAAGGCGATCCACAAGTCGGTAAAGATAAATTAAAAGCATTTTTAGAAACGGCTTGGGCGCATTTTGATGAACAAGTATCTGAGTTAGTGATCATGGCTAACGCCGATCAATCTAAAATCGCAACTGAATATTTGGTAAAAGGCACTTACTATAATAGCAAACCGAATTTATTTCCGGCCACTAATCAATATTACGAAATTTATCCCACTACGGTATTTACCATTAAAAATGGTAAAATCACTCGCATGACACGCCATTACAATACTAAACAATGGTTGGATATAGTCAATCCAAATCGGAGTTAAAACCAAGATGCTTTCACTATGAAGCTAGAAAATACAGGGAAAGCAACTCTCGCCATATTATTAGCAACTCTCATATGGGGCATGACCTTTGCGTTTATTAAAGACGCCGTCACATCCACCAGCCCGTGCAATTTTTTATTTTGGCGTTTTGGAATGGCCAGTCTCATTATGCTGGTGCTGTTTTTTAAAAAAATTCATTTCACCGATAAAAAATTGCTATTGCAGGGAATATGGTTGGGGCTTTTTTTAGCTGCAACCGTTTTTTTTCAAACCATCGGGCTGCAATATACCGATGCTTCCACGGCGAGTTTTATTACTGGCTTGTCAGTGGTACTCGTCACTTTACTGGTTTGTTTATTCGAAAGACGTTGGCCAAGTTTGTATTTAGTATTGGCCGTATTCTTAACTATTATTGGCGTTAGCTTCATCACTCTATCACATGGGATGGTTATCAACAGAGGCGCTATCTGGGTTTTACTCTGCGCTATTTGTTTTGCGTTTTATATTATTTTGGCTGGAAAATTTTCTAAAAGTGAGCAACCGATTACATTGACCTTCGTGCAATTGCTTACTATCTTTATTATCACTGCCGTGTTGGGCTGTGTGCTGGGCAAAATAAATATTCCTAAAGTGGGCTCTGCCTGGGTTGGCATTGTTTTTTGTGCCATCTTTGCCTCGGTAATTGCGTTTCTTTTGCAGCTACGTTATCAACGTTTTGTGAGCGCAAGTAAAACGGCGATTATCTTTGCTGCCGAACCTATTTTTGCAACTATTACTGCGGCTTTATATTTAGATGAGCATCTCAGTTTAAAATTTGGCATAGGTGCGGTATTAATCTTTATGGGAATGATACTATCAGAAAAAAAGATGATTGCTCGTAACAAACCCATCATGCCGCAAGACTAAAGAAAATTTAACTCTAAATAAAGAGGAGAAGAATTATGAATCACAATTCAAAATTTTTAACGATCTGCCAAACCGCCAAGCAACAGATTAAAGAAGTAGATATCGAAGCGGCGGTGGCATTATTAGAAACAGATCCGGATATCATTTTAATTGATGTACGCGAAGAAAGTGAATGGACACACGGTCATTTGCCCAATGCGATTCATTTAAGCAAAGGTGTGATTGAACGCGATATTGAAAAAGTGGTACCTAATCCAGAACAAACGCTATTGCTCTATTGCGGCGGTGGTTTTCGTTCTGCACTCGCTGCCGTAAATTTACAGCAGATGGGCTATAAAAAGGTCATTTCGATGGATGGCGGTTTTCGCAGCTGGGTGGAGGCGGGATTGCCTATTGAAGATTAAGAACTGAACCAAAATCAATAATATCCGTAAAATATTCTTCTTCAACTACCGTTTGACGCACTCCATTGACATGAATTAACACCGGTCGATAAGAAAAATTTTTCGGTAATTTTAATTTAGCAATTTTTGCTTTTACTTCATCAAGAATAGAAAGATCAAGTTCCATTTTGGAAAATTTAATTTCACAAACATAAACTGAGTGAAATTTTGTTTGAATTAATAAATCGATCTGGCAACCGGCAGTTTGCTTGGTTTTAGTTTGAAAAAACGCATTAGCAAATAACACCGTGCTAAAAGGTATTTTTAGTGCTTTAAGAATTTCCGCTATATTGTTTAATACCAGATTTTCAAATTGCAAGCCAATGATACTATCCCAGCCAGGCAATGCCGTAACAGATGCATGTTGCAATAAGCCTTTAGTAATTTTGGTTTTATTCGGTTCGATATATTTCAAATAAAAACGCAAATAATTATCTTTTAAACGATACCGACTTAATTTAGCTTGTTTTTTTGTATCAAGCTGCCAGGTAAAATCCCGCGCTACAAAACCTGCCATTTCTAAATCCGCTAAATACTCGCTAAAATCGCCGGTTTTTGTTCTGCCGCAACTTGTTAAAATTTCGTCAGATGTTGCAGTACCCAGCACTAAACGGCGGACGATTTTTTTATAAATGGCACTACGCTTGCCAAAAATATCGGAAAAGATACGTTCAAATTCATTTAATAACGGCGCATTAGGTGAAAAGCATAAAGCTTGGATATTATGCTCCGCACTTTGCTTTGGATTAATCAGTTCTAAATAACGAGGTACACCGCCCGTCACTGATAATACTTCCCCCAGAATTGATTAGATTCCGTTAAAGAGAGTTCATTTAATTTTAAATATAAAGCCGGCCGACCTAAAAATAAGGTACTGCTAATGATATTCTTTTCAATCCAGGATGAAACAGAACCACACAGAATTAACATTAATTTAGCATTTCTCTTGAACTGTGTGTCCCAGGCGGTTTTCAATTTACCCAAGAAAGTAGGATCCAACGAACCCATCCAGGAAATTTCGTCCAGTAAAATAATCACTCTACCTTTGTTTACTTGTTTATATAGCAAGGTAAAAAGATCGCCCCAATCCTGCATAATGAATTTAGGCAAGCCAAATTGTTCACTTAATTGCCGGGCAAATTCATCGCGTTGCATTTGCGCCGTCATATCCTTATCGGGCGCCAAACCAATAAATTCATAAAATGTTTGTGTTTTAGCAAACTCTTCAATTAAAGTGCTTTTACCGACCCGGCGACGCCCTTGCACAACTACTAAGCTGGCAGACTTGCGTTCCTGCAGGGCTTGTAATTCTTCTATTTCTGCTTTACGTCCAAGAAATACTGTGTCCGGCATAGCCTTCCCTCATGATTTGGTGCGCCCAGTATACCACAATGTACGCCGCACCAAAATAATTTTTTACGATTTGGTGCGCCTAAATGGCGACAACATCCGCCGCACAAAATCATTTTTTTCGATTTGGTGCGCCCAGCGTATCATAAATTACGCCGCACAAAAATCATTTTTTTCGATTTGGTGCGCCCACCATTCAGCCGCAAAGGCAGCGGGAACTTTAGGGACTGTTTGCTATGAAAAAAGATAGCTTAATTTATACCAACCCACACTTAAGAGATGCTGTTAAACGAGCTGAGGCGATTTTTCGATCGGTAGAAAGTTCTTCTGCTTTTGATTATGTGGCAATCGAATGTCGGCTTACTCACTTCGCTTAATGCGAAGTTCGGGAAGCCGACCTACGACTTTTACGCGGCGCTGGCCTGTTGTTGCGGCTCTTCGCCCGGAATATGCGTATGGCGTTTAGCAAAATAAGAATACATGGTAGGTACGACGAATAAAGTAAAGCAGGTGCCGATCAACATGCCGGTTGCAATCACCAAGCCCATATCGTGGCGGCTCACCGCACCGGGACCACTGGCCACTAACAAGGGCACCACGCCAAACACCATTGATGCCGTGGTCATGAGAATCGGTCGTAAGCGCATGCCTGCCGCTTTAATAATCGCATCATGAATACTTAAGCCGTCGTTAATTTGCAACTTGTTGGCAAATTCCACCATCAAAATTCCGTGTTTACTGATTAAACCAATCAGGGTTACTAAACCAATACTGGTGTAAATATTTAAGGAAGCAAAACCGACGTTTAAGAAAATTAACGCACCACACAAGGACATCGGCACGCTGACTAAAATGACGAGTGGATCGCGGAAGCTTTCAAATTGTGCACTTAAGATCAAGAAAATAATGATGATGGCGAAGAAAAACGCTAGCAATAAACCATTGCCTTCTTGCACCAATTGCCGCGATTCACCCATATAACCCACGCCAAAGCCACGCGGGAAATTTTGTTGTAAATCTTGATTTAAAAATTGTAAGCCATCTGCCACTGTGAATCCCGGTTTCATCATCGCTGAAATGGTGACCGAGTTAGCTTGTTGGAATTGATAAATCAAACCTGGATCGGTCGCAATTTTATATTTAATCAAGCTGGCCAATGGCACCATTTGATTAGTGCCAGAACGTACATAAATTTTATCGATATCTTCGGGATTAAAC
>JABDGN010000051.1 GCA_013285995.1 Gammaproteobacteria bacterium | reverse complement strand
ATGAATATGCTACAACCAATCGGCCACTGGTGGCAACAACGCAGTCAACAAGAACACTTCATTTTAGGAGTGGGCGGGCTGTTTGTGCTAGTCATCATTGTGTATTTTGGGATTGCAAGCCCCCTACAAACCCAAGTGCAAACGGTTCAAAAAGAATGGCAAAGCAATCGTCAGTTACTGAGTTGGATGCAACCACGCGTACAAGCTTTGCAAGGCCAACAAAGTGTAACGCAAGCCAGTCAAGCTATTTCTGCCAGCGCTTTGTTAGTGACTGTCGATCAATCGGTCAAGCAAACAGCCTTTGCTAACACCGTCACGGAGCTCAGCCAAAGCAGCAATAATGGCGTACAAATTCGTTTTAAAGCAGTTCCCGTCGATGCGTTGTTGCAATGGCTAGCGATGCTGCATACAAAATATCAAGTGGACGTTCTGCAATTCAGCGCGCAACCCAATGCAACTCTTGGCATGGCCGATGTGGTGTTAACCGTGGCCTTGAAAAAGTAGCTATACCTGTCCTCTTCACAATTTGAGCTTTTCTGACCAAGAATTTTGAGTCAGATTAAATTTTTTTTGTGATAGCATAGTTATTCATATGGTGAGCAAAAAAAGTTTAATATGGCTCAAAAGGCGCCGTGTCAGAATGCGCAAATTGTGAAGAGGACAGGTATACCAATGAAACTCAAACTTATTACCATTGGCGACCAACTCCCCGCCTGGGCCAAATCTGCCTGTGACGACTACCTCAAACGTTTGCCGCCTGAATTTAATTTTGACCTCATTGAACTGAAAGCCGAGAAACGCGGTAAAAATCCTGACTTAAAACGCCTCCTCGAAAAAGAAGGCGAGCGTATGTTGGCAACCATCGGGCCGCAAGAAAAAGTGATTAGTTTGGATGAACGTGGTAAATTATGGACTACGCTCGAGTTGAGCGAACAATTGCAAAACTGGCGGGATGAAAATCACAGTATTTGTTTACTGATAGGGGGCACCGATGGTCTCGCCCCAGCTTGTAAAAAACGAGCTGAATATAGCTGGTCACTCTCGCCTTTAACTCTACCCCATGCGCTGGCGCGTGTGCTGGTGTTAGAACAATTGTACCGAGCTTTTACTATTTTAACGCACCACCCTTATCACCGCGCATGAAACATAAAGCATGAAGCATCAACCGCTTAACAACCCTTATCAGGAAACCAAATTATTTCAAACTCGCTTGATCCTGGTGGTAGGTTTAGTGCTTGGGTGTTTTGCTTTATTGTTGATCCGATTATTTTATCTGCAAATTATTAAATATCATTATTACAACGATTTATCACTCAACAATAGCATCAGCCTGCAACCCATCGCGCCACCACGTGGCTTAATTTACGATCGCAATGGTATTTTGCTCGCTGATAATACTCCGGTTTACAGCTTAGACATTATTCCCGATCAAACCGACAACTTAGATAAAACGGTTACCGACTTGCAACATTTACTCAACATCGATCCCGATGATGTGGATCGTTTCTACAAACAATTAGATGAAAACCGCCCTTTCGATTCGATTCCACTGAAAGTAAAACTAACTGATACTGAAGTCGCAATTTTTTACGTCAATAAATTTCGCTTCCCAGGTGTCAATATCAATGTGCGTCTCATTCGCAATTATCCTTATCATGGCGATTTTGTCAGCGCGATTGGTTATGCTGGCCGCATCAGCTTAGATGAATTGCGCAACTTAAATCCTGATGTTTACAATGGCATTGATTACATTGGCAAAAGCGGATTAGAAAAAGAATTTGAAGATAATTTGCGTGGCCAAGCAGGTTACAACCAAGTGCAAACTAATGCGCAAGGCCAAGCTTTACAAGTGCTAAAAGAAATTCCGCCGGTGCCAGGGGAAAATTTATATCTCACGATCGATGCGCCCTTGCAAGAAGCGGCAGTTAAAGCGATGGGTAATTATCGCGGTGCCATTGTGGCGATCGATCCCAGCAATGGTCAAGTGTTAGCGATGGTATCCAATCCCGGATTTGATCCTAACGATTTTGTGCGCGGTGTACCGCAAAAAGAATATGCCGAATTACGCAACGATCCGGCTGAACCCTTATTCAATCGCACCATTCGCGGCCAATATCCACCGGCTTCCACGGTTAAACCGATTTTAGGTTTAGAAGGTTTGGATAAAGGCTTTGTGACACCGGAGTTTAAAATTTATGACCCGGGTTATTTTCAATTGACATCCCGCTCGCGCAAATATCGTAATTGGCGACGCGAAGGACAAGGTTGGATGGATTTACACGCTGCCATCGCCCAATCCTGCGATACCTATTTTTATTATTTGTCTAATAAAATGGGCATCGCCGATATCACTGAAGTGTTAAGTGAATTTGGTTATGGGCAAATCACGGGCATCGAAATGCCCGATGAATTGCCAGGTGTGGTGCCCTCGCCAACCAGCAAAAAGAAGTTGACCGACCAACCCTGGTATCCGGGCGATACCTTAAATACCAGTATCGGCCAAGGTTTGAGTTTAGTAACTCCATTGCAATTAGCCGTAGCGGTCGCAACGATTGCCAATCGCGGTGTCCACTATAAACCGACTTTAATTTTAAAATGGACTGATCCACACGGAAAATTATTGAGCCAATCTACCCCACAAATAACCAATAAAATCGAGTTTAAAGACAGCACCTGGGATGTGGTAATCGGCGGTATGCGTGGCGTGATCATTGATCCACAAGGCACCGGATATCGCTTCGGTAATCCGGCTTATACCGTCGCGGCCAAAACTGGTACCGGGCAGTTATTTACCGTCGGGCAAAATGAAAAATATGTCGATTCAAAAGTCGCTATGCACTTGCGGGATAACGCTATGTTTATTGCGTTTGCTCCCGTCAATCAACCCAAAATTGCCATTGCTGTCGTGACGCAAAACAATCACGAAGCCGCCGGTATTGCACGCCAAGTGGTGGATTACTATTTACTGACTGAAAAACATCTGTATGATAATGATGTTGGAGATGAAGATCGGGTAGGAAAAGCGAAACTTAATAAATAGTCCATGGTACGCAAGTAACATGAGTAAATAATCATAGCGGGGGTAAACCTATGTATCAAGCTTACGATCCTAAAACAACTCAATTAGTCAGTAACCAGTTTTTAGCTATCAATCAATTGCATCAAACACCAAACCCCACAGCAATGCTGGAGGAAACATTACCGTGGGATGTTTGTGTTTTGAAATTATTTGAATTAGGTTTAATTGATGAAGAGGTATTTTATTTTCTATACTCCACAAAAGGAAGCGCGCTTTCCTTGTTATCTAATTTCGAATTAAAGCTTCCTCCCAAGGGTCACCAACTACTTACTTTCTCTGGCGAGTGCAGGAATTTTAGTAGTTCCGCAGCTTATTCCTCACCAAATCTTCATGCAGCTGCCAACTCCTCTATGCCCATTCTTTTTGATGTTCTAGCATCCCAATGGTACATTCCTCCGACAATCATAGAGGAATACCCAAATTTACTGCTGCCACCACCACCTTCATCACCACCACCTCTCCCAACACCACCGGTACTGCGAGCATTTAGCGGCAGCTCACCCTCTGCATCCCCTACGAATTACACTCAACAAGCCATAGAGATACTGAAAAATTATGCGTGTGATGTGGCTGCTCGGCCGCGCGCCGCGTCTAATCCATCTGCGCCTGTAACCGTCGCATCGCCTGTTGTGGTCCCCGAGAGAATCGCCCACCTACTTAAAGAATGGTTGCGTCATTTGCTTATCCAGGCTTCCATTATAAATTTGGAAGAAAACTTAGAAAAACGCATCGTGGATATTTGGGAATTTAAACAAAGCCAAAAACAATCTTTGCAAAAGCTAATAGAAGAAGAAACCAATCAATTTTTTTCTCTACCACTCTCTTTGGATCCAAGCTATCAATTCTATTTTAAACTGCCGCGCGCTGCACATTTTTTTCCATTTGATAATTATCAAAAGATTAAAAACACTGCTAGACAAACCGGAGGTTTTTATCTCTCTGGCTTCCAGGAAATTTGGAAGCAGCTCGTATCAAGCAATTCGCCACGAGAAAATCATTTACCAAATGGTCTCCCGATTATGTTAAATGGCATCAGTTTTATTTTAACGCCAGACAATACTGCTCAATTCTTTCACCTCCTGACCAGCCATGAGCATGATAGCCCTATGTTATTCCAAACTTTTGTCGCATTACTACACCCTCATGGGTTTTTAAAATATGAAAGCGACATAGAAAAGGTAATGTGCAAGCACCCAGACAGGAAAAACTATAAACCCCATATTCTCACTACAGCTAGTAGTGGTTTGCGAATATGGGTTAAAAAAGAAGCTCATAAAAAAATAGTTTTGATGAGTAAACTCACTTATATTGATGGTTTTTTAACAGCCGATCCGACACCCTCGCCACAACATGATTTACCGCAGTCAATGATTCGCCTGCCAAGCCTGGTTTGTTTTCAAACCAGTTGGCAATTAACGTGGGATGCAATTGAACAAAGCATTACGTATGAACTCCCTATCTGTGTTCCTTTACGCGATAGTCAGTTTATACCTGAAATCCCTTCTGCTTTTTATTGGTTGATGGATAATTGTCGTGAATTTGCAAAGCAATTTAATCGTTATTCTAAAATAGAAACATTCGCTCTCTGGGAAGCAAAATCAGCCGCGCCTGCAGCTGCTGCGAAACCTTCCTTCCTAAGTTAAAAATTAAGAGGTATTCAATGCCACACATTGCCGCCATACAAATGACATCAACAAATGATGTTGAAATTAATCTGCAAACCGCTGCGCGGTTTATTGCACAAGCCGCTGCGCAAGGCGCAACGTTAATCGCGCTGCCAGAAATGTTTGTAATTTTTGGTACGGATACCGAAAAGAAAGCAGCGCGTGAAACATTTGGCGTAGGAAAAATTCAAACTTTTTTAAGTGAACAAGCGAAGCAGCATAAAATTTGGCTGATTGGCGGAACGATTCCCTTAATCTGTGATATCCCCAACAAAAGCCGTGCCGCGTGTTTGGTTTATAACCCGGAAGGTATTTGCGTTGCCCGTTATGACAAGATGCACCTCTTCGATGTGCAACTCAATACGACCACCGAAATTTATCGCGAATCTGATTTCATTGAACCGGGCACAGAAATTAAAACGGTTGAAACATCGATTGGAAAAGTAGGCCTATCAGTTTGTTACGATGTGCGTTTTCCAGAATTATATCGCCACTTGAGTGAACAAGGCGCTGAAATTCTAAGTGTTCCTTCAGCTTTTACCGTGCCGACCGGGCAGGCACATTGGGAAATATTATTGCGCGCCCGCGCGATTGAAAATCAATGCTACGTGCTAGCCCCCGCGCAAACCGGGCAACATAATGCCAAACGCCAAACCTACGGCCACAGTGTGATTATTGATCCCTGGGGGAAAATTATTGCGCAGCGAGAAGCAGGAGAGGGCGTGATTGTGGCCGAAGTGGATTTAAATTATTTAAAAGAAGTGCGCCGGAAAATACCGGCTTTACAACATCGTAAAATTTAAATTCATTGTCATCCCCGCGCAGGCGGGGATCCAGGCTTTTTTACAAATTAGCCACGGCAAGTTCTCTGGATTCCCGCTTACGCGGGAATGACGAACGTAATTTCCTAACGCAAGAAATCCGTTCTTGCCTGCACCACGCAACCGATCACTTTGCTATTGTTTTGCATCACGACAGTGCGATAATCATCATTCAAAGATTTCAGATACCGCTCTTCGCCGTCGATTAAAATTTGCTTGAACACAGCAGTGCTTTGGTTTTCGACCACACCAATCACGAAATCGCGATCTTTCGGTTCACGTTGTGGTTCAACGATCAAGATCGTGCCTTCTTCAAAGCGCGGCGACATCGAATTGCCTTGTACCAATACGCCAAAGGCTGTTTCACCCACCGCCACATCAGTCGATACCCATTTATCCCAATTAGAAATTTCGCTTTGTAATTCAGACCAGCGCGCTGCATCTTTCATGTTAATAAGCGGCACGGGTTTCCAGCCTTGAATGCGCGGATTATAAGTGCCCGGAATGCGATTAGCCGGCAAGGGGTCTTCACCCAACAATTGATTAATCGTCACCGAGAAAAAGTTCGCTAAAGGCGCTAATGAAGCACCGCGCGGCGATTTAGTAGAACCCGACAAAATGCGATGCAAAGTCGGTTGTGGAATTTTAGTGCGGCGTGCCAGCTCAGCTTCGCTAACGTGCACTTCTCCCATTAGTTGCCGTAAAATTTGATGCAGTTTTAACTTAGCGTCATTTAATCTTTGTTTGATTTCACTCATGTTTTCCATACCTTAAAAATGTTGTTGAGGGCAAAACACTTACTATACGGGCAGTAAGTGTATTTATTATGCCATAAATTTTTGCATTAATCACGAAAATTGCACGAAATGCATGAAAGGACTATAATACCGCCCGGTAAAAATTTTAAAGGATTCGCTGTGAAAGACACCCGACCGATACACCTTAATCTGTTTCAGATTAAGTTTCCTGTCACCGCCATTATTTCCATCTTACATCGCATCTCTGGCTTCATTTTATTTTTCTGCATCCCATTGTTGTTATGGGCACTAGACTGTTCTTTAAGCAGTGCGCAAGGTTTTGACTGCATCCAAAGCATTATTGTCGGTAATATGGCTGGAAAAATCATTACCTGGCTCGTGTTAGCGATGCTGTGTTACCACTTGTTAGCCGGCATTCGCCATTTGCTGATGGACTGGGGCTGCTTCGAAACCTTACGCGGCGGCAAAATCAGTTCTTGGGTGGTCATCGTTTTGGCCGTCATTTTGATTATTTTGCTGGGAGTGTGGTTATGGTAAAAAGCGTCACCAGTTTAACGCGCAATGGGCTGCGCGATTGGATCGTGCAACGCGTCAGTGCAGTGCTGATCGCGATTTATGTGATTTTTCTGGTCATTTATTTCTTAACCCATCCGGGTTTGGAATATGCGCAATGGCAAACTTTATTTACCTGCAATGCGATGCGGGTATTTTCTTTAGTCGTCGTCATCAGTTTGATTTTACACACTTGGGTGGGCATGTGGACCATTGGCACCGATTATTTAAAACCGCTGGCCGTGCGCTTAATTTACGATGTCATCGTCGCAGTGGCTTTATTAGCCTTTTTCATTTGGGCCATTCAAATTTTGTGGGGAGTGTAAATCGTGGCAGACATTAATAAATCTATCGCTATGCAAGAATTTGACGCGATCGTCGTCGGCGGTGGCGGTGCAGGTTTGCGCGCGGCCCTGCAATTATCCAGCTCCGGTAAACGTACCGCCGTCGTTTCTAAAGTATTTCCGACCCGCTCCCACACGGTTTCGGCGCAAGGCGGCATCAGCGCTTCACTCGGCAATATGATGGAAGATAATTGGATTTGGCATATGTATGACAGCGTGCATGGCAGCGATTACATGGGCGATCAAGATGCGATTGAATACATGTGCCAGCAAGCAGGTCCCGCTGTCATCGAGTTGGAACACATGGGCATGCCCTTCTCTCGCACAGCCGAGGGCAAAATTTATCAACGTCCCTTCGGCGGACACACGCAAAATTTCGGTAAAAATCCAGTGAATCGGGCTTGTGCAGTGGCCGATCGCACCGGGCACGCAATGCTCCACACTTTGTATCAACAAAATTTAGCCGCGAAAACGATTTTCTTCAGTGAATGGTTAGCTTTGGATATCGTCAAATCAAAAAGCGGTGGCGTAGCGGGCGTGACAGCCATGTGCATCGAAACCGGTGAAGTGGTTTACTTCAAATCACGCGCCATCGTCTTTGCCACTGGCGGCGCCGGTCGCATTTATCATGCCACCACCAATGCGCGCATCAACACCGGCGATGGCATCGGCATGGTATTACGCGCCGGATTTCCTGCGCAAGACATGGAGTTTTGGCAATTCCACCCGACCGGTATCGCTGGCGCAGGTACTTTGATTACTGAAGGCGCGCGTGGCGAAGGCGCATATTTATTGAATAAAAATGGTGAACGTTTCATGGAACGCTACTCGCCGACTTTAAAAGATTTAGATTGCCGCGATATCGTGTCGCGCTGCTCGATGGTCGAAATCAATGAAGGCCGCGGCTGTGGTCCCAAAGGTGATTATGTATTATTAAAACTGGATCATTTAGGCCCCGATGTGTTGAAAGAACGCTTACCGGGTATTACGGAACTCGCCAAAACCTTTGCGGGTGTGGATATCACCAAAGAACCGATTCCGGTTGTGCCGACCTGCCATTACATGATGGGCGGTATTCCGACTAATATTCATGGTCAAGCGATCACGGTTGATGCACAAGGTCGCGATCAAGTGATCCCGGGTTTATATGCGGCCGGTGAATGTGCTTGCGTATCAGTGCATGGCGCTAATCGTTTAGGTACTAACTCTTTATTAGATTTAGTGGTGTTTGGTCGTGCAGCGGGTACGCATTTGAGCGAAGCTTTAGAAGAAGGTCATTTAGCAATGCCGGAAGTTGCGAATGCTGAAATTGAAGCCGCAACCGAACGCTTCCATCGTTGGGATGAAAACAAATCTGGCGAATCGGTGGAAGGCATACGCGATGAAATGCAACGTACTATGCAAAAGACGTTCAGCGTCTTCCGCGATGGTCCAGCGATGCTCGAAGGTTTAGCTAAAATCACTGAATTGCGCGAGCGAGTGAAAAAAGCCGCGATTAAAGATCATTCGAAAGTTTTTAACACTGCGCGGATGGAAGCCTTAGAACTGGATAATTTATTAGAAGTTGCGTATGCAACGGCGGTGCTGGCAAATAATCGCACCGAAACGCGTGGCGCGCATTCACGTGTCGATTTACCCGAACGCGATGATAAGAATTGGCACAAACATTCGGTGTTCTTCCGCGATGGTCGCATTACGATGCGGCCCGTGAATATGAGCCCGAGAGATGTGGAACCGTTTAAATTAGAAGCGCGGGATCAATTTTAGTAGAGGAACGAGGGTTGAGGATTGAGGGGAAAGCGGTTTGTCATTCTCATCGCGCAGCGATGGGAATCCAAGGTTTTTAAACCAATTGAAAAACACTGGATTCCCGCTTTCGCGGGAATGACGAAATATTATTGCTATTAAGTGGAATAATCACGCATCATTTCCGTCCCGTTTTAACGAGGGTAAACTCCAGCGGGAATCCAGTGAATAAACTAATGGCACGTCATTCCCGCGCAAGCGGGAATGACGGTCGAGGCACAAATTATGTCAGCAGAACAAACTACAAATACAGCAGTAAAAACAGAAGCGGCCACTCGCACAGTCACCGTCTCCATCTACCGCTTCGATCCCGAAACGGATAAAAAGCCGTACATGAAAGATTATCAAGTCGAGTTAGAAAAAGTCAGTGGCAAAATGCTGCTGAATGTAATTTGCTACATCAAAGATGAACTCGATGACAGTTTGTCATTTCGCCGCTCCTGTGGCGAAGGCGTATGCGGTTCCGATGGCATCAACATCAATGGTAAAAATGGTTTAGCGTGTATTACGCAAATGACCACTTTGCCGGATAAAATTGAAT
>JABDGN010000050.1 GCA_013285995.1 Gammaproteobacteria bacterium | reverse complement strand
GCGGTTTTAAGCGCCAAGCTTAATTTGTATAAAGAAAACCCGCGGTAACGCGGGTTTTTTGTGCTATGCTTTTACCCGGCCGCTAATAATAAAATTAACCGGAGTATGTGGTGTTTATTCATCTTCTTTGTCTACCTTCTAACTCCTATTCACCAGATCAACGTCCCGCAGGTTCATTTTTGTATCATTATGAATCTGGACCAGAATATCAACCTGAGGCTTATTTTTTACTTTTATGGCAAAAAGCTTTAGATGGAAATACGACCGACATATACGAAATTGAGTACTCTATTCCTGATGCCTATCTCGAAGAGCTACTGTGGGTTTGTGGTCGATATGCGCAACGCTTGCGAGCTATTTATTTTGCCACTCCTCCCTGGCAGCTTATGCCGACATTCTCTTTGGAAGATGATAGGTTATGGCGTGAATTCTCTTCGCGCTTTATATCACGTCTTTTTCAGCCGCCTCACACCAAAACACGTACATTTAAATTTTCGATAGAGTTACCGCCCGTGATTCCAACAAACTGGCCGGGTTATGTTCCTTCATTACCTCCTCCAACTCCTAGCAATCCTTTACTACCATCTTTTAGGGAATTTCTAAAAACCTGCAATATGTCTGTGCATGAAGCAAACTTTGCTCATCCTTCGACTCCTAAAACATTACGCCAAGGAGAGATATGCAGTCAATGTGGGGCGGTTGGAGTACCGTTTTGGCAGTCGGCAGAGGGATATAAGGTTTGTGTTGGGTGCCATATGAGCAAACAACCACGCCATTAAGCTGTCATTTTTGCTTTGCGAGTGCGCAAGCTTAATTTGCTCAATGTAAGGTTAACACTCGCATCTTAACGCATAATCCATTATCATATGGCACTTTTAATAGCTCGGCGGAACAAGCAAAATGTTAGCACTTAAAATTATTATTCTTTTAGCCTTTGCCTGGGGCTTGATGTTTAAGCGCGTTAACCCACGCAAGTGGACTGTGACGATGTTCATCATGCTGGTGTTATATTCGCTAGCGCCTGGCGATTGCTTTGTTTTAGCCTTGATTTTCTGGATCATCTTCATCGTGGCGGCACTGTTTGCCAATGTAAAACCTTTACGCATTGTTTTATTCAGCGCTCCCTTTTTAAAACGCTTTCAAAAAATTTTACCGCCCATGAGTGCGACCGAACGCGAAGCCATTGAATCGGGCGATGTGTGGTGGGAAGGCGATTTATTTGCCGGCCGGCCCGATTGGAAAAAACTCCACAGCATTCCGCAACCGCGTTTAACTCCCGAAGAACAAGCCTTTTTAAATAATGAAGTAGAAACTTTATGCAGCATGGTGAGCGATTGGAATGTAATGTATGAGCGGCATGATCTATCACCGGAAGTGTGGCAATATTTAAAAGATAATCGCTTCCTCGGTATGGTGATCGCCAAACAATATGGCGGGCATGGGTTTTCAGCTTTTTTGCACTCGTGTGTGATCGCAAAAATTGCTACGCGTAGTTTAAGCTTGGCGGTGAACACCATGGTGCCCAATTCTTTAGGGCCTGGCGAATTATTATTTCACTATGGTACTGAGGAACAAAAAAATTATTATTTGCCGCGTTTAGCGCGCGGTGAAGAAATTCCTTGCTTCGCTTTAACGGGCGTTGATGCGGGCAGCGATGCCGGCGCGATGACGGATATGGGTTATGTTTGTAAAGGCGAATATCAGGGCAAAGAAGTCATTGGCATGCGGATTAGCTGGAATAAGCGTTATATTACTCTCGCACCGATCGCAACTGTTTTAGGCTTAGCGTTTAAATTATTTGATCCGGAGCATTTGCTCGGCGATAAAGTTGAGCTCGGCATCACCGTGTGTTTATTGCCGACTAGTCATCCCGGCGTTGAAGTCGGTGCGCGGCATTTTCCGGTTGGCCTCGCGTTCATGAATGGTCCGACGCGTGGCCAGGATGTGTTTGTGCCTTTAGAGTGGATTATCGGCGGCCCGAAAATGATCGGTCGCGGCTGGCGCATGTTGATGGAATGTTTATCGATAGGGCGCGGTATTTCCTTGCCCGCTTTGGGTACGGCTGCCGGTATGTTAAATTTTCGCATGGCCGGTGCGTATTCGCGCTTGCGTAAGCAATTTAAAGTGTCGATCGGTGAATTTGAAGGCATTGAAGCGGTGTTAGCCCGTATCGGTGCTTACACTTATATTTTAGAAGCATGTCGACGCATGACTGCAGGTGCGGTGGATTTAAAAGTGAAACCGGCGGTGGCTTCTGCGATTGCTAAATATCACTGTTCGGAAATGAGCCGGCAAGTCTGCAATGATTCAATGGATATTCACAGTGGGCGTGGCGTGCAGTTGGGGCCGCGTAACTATGTGGCGCAAGGCTATTTTGCAATACCGGTGGCCATTACGGTGGAAGGTGCCAATATTTTAACCCGCAATTTAATTGTGTTTGGACAAGGCGCGATTCGCTGCCATCCGTTTGTGTTAAAAGAAATGCAGGCGGCAGGCGAAAATAATCTTGCAGAATTTGATACTTTGTTAACTTCGCACATTGGTTTTGCGGTGAGCAATGTGGTGCGGACTTTCAGTTTTGGCTTAACGAATGCACGCTTTGCGCACAGCCCTTTATCACCGGCCTTAGCAGCTTATTATCGGCAATTAACCCGCATGAGCTCCGCGCTCGCTATGACCGCCGATTTTGCCATGCTGATGTTGGGTGGCGCATTGAAGCGTAAAGAAAGCTTATCGGCGCGTTTAGGCGATGTATTAAGCGCTTTATATTTGGCTTCGACCGTATTGAAATATCATGCCGATCAAAATTCGCCACCAGAAGATTTACCTTATGTGCAATGGGCGCTCGATAAATGTTTGTGGGATATGCAAGCGGCGTTTCTCGATTTCTTTGCTAACTTCACCCCGCGTGGTGTGAGCTGGATTCTAAAACGGATCATTTTCCCCTTTGGTTTGAGTTATCAAAAACCCAGCGATCAACTGTCGCATCAAGTCGCAAAACATATGATGCAACATTCTGAATTACGTAACCGTCTAACGTACCTTTGTTACATTGGCGATGCTTCGCAACCCGTCGGTCGCATGGAAGATGCGCTCGTGAAAATGTTAGCCGCTGAACCGATTGAGAAAAAAATCCGTACCGCAATCAGTGAAAAGAAATTAACGCGTACTACCGATTTTGTAAAACAAATCGAGCAAGCGCTTAATGCCCATGTGATCGATGTAGCCGAAGCCACTGTGTTACGCGATTATGAAGCTGCACGCGTTGATAGTTTGCTGGTGGATGAGTTTCAAAGCATGCCGGAGAAACATTTTGCGTAACATGAGTATCTTTGTTTTGAATTTGAGCAAAAAGTAAATTTTTGCTCAAATTTAAGGGGGAGAATCGCGGTTCTCCCCCTTAAAAATCCCCCATCGCGTAAAGAATTCATGTTAACTGCGTAACATGAGTTACATAATTAGATTTTGCCGTCATTCCCGCGCAGGCGGGAATCCAGAAAAAATCTAACAGAGGCCCGGATCCCCGCTTTCGCGGGGATGACGAAAATCGAAAATCCCAATTGTCAGTTGTTAAAATCAGGTACAAAGTAATTTGACAATTATCAAGATTTTCTTGTTTGGCAATTTGATAAAATATTCCTCGATTAACGAGGAGAATTATCATGGTCCGCAAACTCTTGTTTGGTGTGTTCGGTGTATTGAGTTTTACTGCCAGCTTGGCAAATAATTTACCTTCCGGTTTTGTGTATCTAAAAGATGTCGACCCCAGCATTTTGCAAGATATCCGTTACAGTACCTATCATAATTTTGTCGGTCGCCCGATTCAAGGCTATGAAGCGGCCGAATGTATTTTAACCAAGCCTGCAGCAAAAGCTTTGCATAAAGTACAAGAGGAATTATTAAAATCAAATCTCTCTTTAAAAGTGTACGATTGCTATCGGCCGCAAATGGCGGTGGATGATTTTATTGCCTGGAGTGCAGTGAAAGGTGATCAAATTACTAAAGCAGAATTTTATCCGCAAGTTGATAAAGCCGATCTGTTTAAGTTAGGTTATGTCGCTGCAAAATCTTCACACAGCCGCGGCAGCACCATGGATTTAACTATCGTGCCAATTCCCACTTTACAAGAAGCGACTTATCATCGCGGTCAAAAATTAGTGAGTTGTTACGCAGCCTATCATGATCGTTTCCAAGACAATAGCATTGACATGGGCACCGGTTTTGATTGCATGGATGAGCGCGCGCATCCCGATAATATAATGGTGGGAGTTGTTGCGTATCAACACCGTATGATCTTGCAACAATTGATGTTGAAATATGGCTTTAATCCCTATCCCTATGAATGGTGGCATTTTACGTTGAAAGATGAACCGTATCCCAACACTTACTTTAATTTTCCGATCACTGCTGAAGAATGACTTCTATAAAGCATGATCACGAAAGGAATGCTAAGAAAAATTAAATTACTGATAATTAAAACAGCTTCATAATGCCACACACTACCCGTATTTAAAATATGCGGCGGTGTAAAACTCATGAGCCATGCAATGGCGCAACAGGCAATTCCTAATCCTCCCACTAACCAGAGCAAACTTTTTCCACCGGGAATAAAGTAAGCTTGTGGCGCGCGCGGTAACGTTTTATAACGTAAGCGAATGGCGCAGGCAAATAATAAACCGTACATAATTAAAGTGGATTGCGCTGATAAATCTAACAACACCCAAAAGCCGCTGGTAATTGTCGGCATATAAAAAAAGATTGCTAAAAATAGCGTGGCAATGATGGCTTGCAAAATTAAAATTAAGACAGGTGCTTCATGACGATTAACATACGCAAACGGCTGAAAGAAATAACCCTTTTGTGCCGCCACCACTAAGCCACGCGCAGGCCCTAAAAACCAAGTGTTTAAACTGGCAAGCACGCTTAACACGATCAACGCTGCAATGATCGGCGTTGCCCAACTCATATGAAAAGCCACGAAGAAATAATTAAATCCTTCAATCAATCCGGATACTAAATCTAATTTTTGTGCGGGCACCACCACTGCAACGGCTAATGAGGTGCCCGCCGTGACGATTAAAATAATAATTACCGCAGCCCAAATGCCACGCGGATAATCACGGGCCGGATGGCGGACATTCAGCGCATGAAAAGCAATCACTTGCATGCCAGCGTAACCTAATAAAGTACCACTAAAAAACGCTAAATTATCAAAATGAAACACCGGCAATAAAGCGTGCCAAGCAAAATGAATTTGTAGTGTATGTTTGCTGAATAACCATGCCATGCTCAAAATAATGATGAGTAGCGCAGGGAAAATGGTGCCGAGTAGCGCGCCGATAATATTTAAACGGCTCGATGCTTTCACACCTAAACTCGTAAAGAGCGTGACGAGCCATAAAATCAATAGCGTGCTGCCAAAGATAAAATATTTATGGGTTGCTAAATGCGGATTAAAAATATACGTTAAAGTGACGACGATAAATGTGAGCATGGCAGGGAAACTCACCACATTATTAATCCATTCCAACCACATCGCAAAAAACCCCGTTTGAGGGCCAAAAGCTTTGCTAATCCAGGCATATAATCCACCTGCTTCTGGAAAAGCTGTGCTCAATTCAGTGCAAATTAAGGCGCTGGGAATTAAAAAACAAACGGCTGCAATCGCGTAGAGAAATAAGGCACTCAAGCCATAGCTCGCCATGATTGGCACGCCACGCAAATCAATGATGGCGACGATGGCCATCATCGCTAAGGCAAATGGGCCGAGGATTTTGGAAGGGTGAGGGAGTTGCATTCTTTGCACAGGATAGCAAAAGCATAATGAGTATGCTAGAGCTTGGGAGAGGAAGGTTTCGAGTCTGTTTCGAAAATGATTTGGTGGGCCCACCAGGACTTGAACCTGGGACCAAAGGATTATGAGTCCTCTGCTCTAACCAACTGAGCTATAGGCCCGAATGAAGACCTATTTTACCGTATTCATACCTTGGCGTAAAAGATTTTTTATTACTCAACTCGCTTCCTACTCTTGAGGTTTGCTAAAATGCGTTTTAATTAATAAAGAGGGTAGGGTGTATCAGGTACGCCTATTCTTAAAGCTGGAAAATATTATGAAATTGGCTTTATTTGATATGGATCATACTTTGGTTGCCGCCGATTCGAGTGCGTTGTGGAATGAGTTTTTGTGGGAGAAAAAATTGATTTCAGCTGCACAGCGAGCGTTACGCGAACAATTTGTAGATGATTACCATCAGGCTCGCTTAGATATTAAAGCGGCGTATGCCTTTGAATTAGAAATGATACAAGCGCTTCCACCTGAGCAACGATTGGCGCTGCGGGAAGAATATTTACGGACTAAATTAGCTCCGTTTTTAACGGTAAAAGGTCAGGCTAAAATTCGCCACCATCGTGAGCAGGGGGAGCACATTATTATCATTACCGCCACGGTTGATTTTATTGCTGAGCCGGTAGCGGATTATTTTAAAGCGGATACCTTAATTGCCAGTCGTGCTGAAATGATCGATGGTCGCTACACAGGTGATTTTATTCCCGAGCCTTGTATCGGTGCCGGTAAATTACGATGTTTTGAACATTGGTTAAAACAGCAGGCGATTAAACCCACTTACATTACCTTTTATTCTGATTCGCAAAATGATTTGCCCTTGCTTTATCATGCTGACAAAGCAATCGCAGTTGACCCCGATCCGGTGTTGAAAAAAATTGCCGAAGAAAAAAATTGGGAGATAGTATCGTTTCGCGAGTAGGTCGGCTTCCCGAATCCCGCACTTAAATTAGCATAGGAAAATCGAACAGTAATATAAACTACTTACTGCTTCTTACAGAAGATTTAAGTGCGGGATGAGTAAGCCGACATTGGCTGTCGGCTTGTTCGTTTCACCTAGCGGTGAAACCCCGGAAGCCGACCTACAGCGGCCACTTCACTAATTGCAGCCCTTACTTTCTCCATCAACGCATCGCGTTGTTCTAGTGTATAAGCAGAAGCATCAATCGGTTGACCGATGTGCATTTCGGCATGTTGTCCGCGCTTGACTTTGAAAGTGCGGGGTTCAACGATATCAATCGCGCCGCGAATACCGAGCGGCACAATAGTGGCGCCAGTTTCAATAGCGAGCATAAATCCCCCTTTTTTAAACGGTAATAAGCGGCCATCACGAGAACGTGTCCCCTCCGGAGCAATCCATAAAATAATCCCACTGCGCATTTTTTCAGCGGCGAGTTTTAAATCTTTGATGGCTTGATTGCGATTCTTTCGGTCAATAAATAAGAATTCATTTTTTGCCATCGCATAACCAAAAATAGGGATGTGGCGTAATTCTTTTTTAGCTAGCATACGCACGCTGCCATCAATGGCCATTACGCTCAAAGGAATATCATAGAGGCTGCTGTGATTACACATCACAATATAATGTTTGCCAGGTTCAAATTTGACATTGTGTGGATTAAATACCTGATAATCGAGATCGATGATGCGCAAGAGAGAAGCTGACCAGGTACGCACAAAATAATTACTGCGTTGTCGGCTGCGGAGTCCCGGTATGATCACCGACATGGCGATGAGAGACCAAAACCAAGTGGTAAAGATAGAGCGAGAAACAATCCAATAGCGCGCGAGAGTGTTTAACATAGTTACTTGTGATGATGTTGTTGACCAGCGGTTCGTAAAATTTCTTTTTGTAAATCGCGTCTAAAGCCAAAGGCAAAACAAATATCCGCGATAATAAATAAGGGGCCGATAGCACCGCGAGTTAAATTTTCAGAAAAGGCGGGGCGTTTGCCTTCAATCCAATGTCCGACGAATTGTAATATCCAGCCTAAAACAAAAGTGACAACAAAAATAAACACGCTTAATTTATCAGGTCCGTTATGGCTGGTCCACGTCGCAAGGATACCTAAAATAATGAGCAAAATCGCCATGCCGATGGCTAAGCTGATATCAAAAAAGAAATAAAAAATACCACTGATGATGACAAACACCCAGGCTAAATTGATGTAACTTGCGGTGGGGATTCTAATCCATGCTAATAACACCAGGATTGAAAACATTACTAATGGGATGCCAAAGATATGGGTAACAATCGTGGCTTTCTTAGTGTGGTGGGCATAATAAGCGGCCATGTGTTCAATAAAAGTCATGGGTTACTCCTTGATAATTTCAATACGTAAAGCGTGAATTTCTTCTTTCATTAAATCGCCTAAGGCTTCGTAAACTAATTGATGAGATTCTAAGCGTGACAAATCAGCAAATTTTCCACTGGCAATTTTGACGGTGTAATGTCCACCGCTGGCGTAATGACCAATGTGATCAGCGCTGTCGTCGATGATTTCTAAAACGGTTGGTGCTAATGCGTCCGTTAATTGCTTAGTCATTGTTTCGATAGTAGTGTTCATTTTTTTACTTCATGTTAACTTCAATTGTTTTTGTAGGGGCGGGTCGCGACCCGCCCGCGGGACGCTCGCGAGCGTCCCCTACATTAATTTTTGGAATGTCGGAAACCGACTCACTCCTTAATATGCTTCGCCAAAAAAAACGCTTGGCCAATGGCAAATAAAACCGTTAAGCCAAGCACGCCAAATAATTTAAAATTGACCCAGGTTGCGGTACTGGTGTGATAAGCCACATAAATATTGATGATCCCCATCACAATAAAAAAGATTGCCCAGCTTAAATTTAATTTTTTCCATACCTGATCAGGTAAATTAATTTTTTGGCTTAGCAAACGTTTCATCAACGGCATATCAGACCACTGTGTGGCAAGTAAAACAATTCCGAAAACCCAATTAACGACGCTGACTTTCCACTTAATAAAAATATCGTTATGCGCGATTAAAGTAGCACCGCCTAATATCACAATAATAGCTAAGGTAATGAGCTGCATTTTTTCAAATTTGCCGTGTTTTACGCGGTAAAAAATTACTTGGATAATGGATACTACGATGGCAGCCGCAGTGGCGGCAAACACGCCCCAGATTTTAAAGACAATAAAGAAAATAAGAATAGGAAAGAAATCGGCGAGCATTTGCATAGGGGGTTAATTATACCAAATTATGATACAATCTCACCCTTAAAATCATGCTCTTAGCTATTCATCCTGACAACCCCCAATTGCGTTTAATTCACCAAGCTGCTGAATTAATTCGAGGTGGTGCGTTGGTGGCTTACCCGACCGATTCGAGTTATGCTTTGGGCTGTCATTTGAATGAAAAAGATGCGGTTGATCGCATCCGCGCTTTGCGGCAATTGGATGATAAGCACCATTTTACGCTAGTCTGTCGTGATTTATCAGAATTAGCCACTTACGCTAAAGTGAGTAATAGCGTATATCGGATCTTGCGCGCGCATACGCCGGGCGCTTATACTTTCATTTTGCCCGCGAGCAATGAAGTGCCGCGACGCTTGCAGCATCCGAAACGCAAAACGATAGGTTTGCGGATTCCGGATCACAAAGTAGTGCAAGCGTTGCTTGCTGAATTAAATGAACCCTTGATGAGTGTGACCTTGCAATTACCGGGTGAAGAATTTCCTATTGCCGACATTGAAGATTTACCCGCAACGTGGCATAAACAAATTGATGTGATTATTGACAGTGGCAATTGCGGAGTTTATCCCAC
>JABDGN010000049.1:9493-9693 GCA_013285995.1 Gammaproteobacteria bacterium | reverse complement strand
AAGCCTTTTTGGCGCTGCTGCATAGCATCGATCATATTTTGTAACACAGCATTTAAAATGGCGGCTAGTTTTGCGTTTAAATTCGGAATAGATTTGGCGTCATAATTTTGCAAACCTAATTGCTGTAATAAATCAGTAGAATCATTATCACCCCCAGAAAATTCCGCGATAAAGTTTTTTGCTGCAGGCCTTGCTAAGGG
>JABDGN010000049.1:0-9483 GCA_013285995.1 Gammaproteobacteria bacterium | reverse complement strand
AATCGAGATCAATCATGGAATTTGCTGTGTCGTTCACAGATGTAGTTTTAGCAGGCATTGCAAAATGTTCTGTGGCGACGAATTTTTCCTCGTGATGTTCTTTTCCGACATTTAAAAAATTATCCAAATCAAACTCATCTTTATTAATACGATTGGGAGCGGTTAAGCCAATATAATCTTCATCGTCTTCCATTTTGGATTTTTGCTCAGCAAAAATAGGCGCACGATCGGTTTGTTGATACAACAATGAATCCACATCCAATCTATTGCTGGTATCTTCCGCTTGTTCGGTTAATGCTACTAATAAAGCATAACTGCCCATACGAATTAATTCTTGATCGGTCAACACCGCTGTAGCAGTATCTTGGGCATTTAAAGGGCGAATTTCACTGCTTAAATAGACGCCATTGGTACTGATGTCATAGATATAAAAATTATTATCTTGAAATTGAATCAGTGCATGTTGTTTAGAAATCGCATTATCATGGGTTAATACCAACTCATTGCTGTCCGCACGACCAATACTTAAGCCATGCGCATCAACGGGAATCGTTTGCCCTTGTAGCCCGCTATCAGCCGGCGCTTTAGTAATTTGTAACATTAACTGTTTCATAACTGATTCGGTAGCGTTAGACTACGCAATTGGGTTAAATTAAATGGATTAAAAGGCGGTTCGGTTTTAATCGAGTAAATCACTACCTGATCGGCCACCACAAATTTTACGATGATTAAAGAATTTACGCTACCAGTACGAATTTCAGCCGCGCTGTCTAATAATTTAAACCATGCCCATTGGCCACTCTTATGCAATTGGCTTACGCTTTGATTGATAGAAGTTACTTCCAGGTTGGCATAGTTTACATCACCTTCACCCGGCCAGATTAAATTTTCACTTTGTGGTGGTCCATGTTGCACAAAGACGGATTTATTGGCCACGTTTAATTCAGCGATAAAAGCCGAATTATCCAGTTCAACCGGCGTAATGGTAAAGGGAATATTAATTTTTTTACTATCGCCTTTGCCAAATAATACTTGCCGCAATTGCGTCCACATATAAAGTTTATGGACGCTGCTTGTTGCAATGGGTAAAGTGGTACCGCCGACACTGATTAATTGCCACGGCGAACTGTTGGTGTTGATAAACGGTTTTAAATAGGTTTGCACAAATTTTTCCAAGGTACCACCGGTTGCAACAAACGCCGCTACTTGACCAAACTCTGCTTCCGTGGCGGCATGTTTGGTAAAGGGATAAGTGGCAATCAAAGCACTGTAGTTGGGCTCTACATCGAGGGCCCATTGCCTGTTGATGTATTGAGCGGCCATTTGTAAAATCACTTGCCAAGTGCTGTCGGCAATCGTCGTTAACCAGGTTTTAATTGGATCGGGCATTTGATTGGCGATAATAAGCAGCTGACTTAAAGGGTCGGCTGCGCCTTCGGGTTTCATGTGTGCAACTGCCAATTGATAGGCTGCTTGATCCGGATCAGCGGCGTTGCTGATGGTGGTTAAATATTTAGCCAGCGCCGCAAATGCCGTTTGAATTTGCACATAGCCCGTAATCTTGGGCGGTGCCGCAGGATTGGCCGGATTGTTTGTTTCAGCGGGTTTATCTTTCGCATCAGTAGCTGGCGCTGGTGGTGGTAACACTAAACTATTGTATTCATAAAAAGTGGTACCCACTGCAGTGCGACCGCCGACTAATTTATTTAATCTCTTGAACGTTTTACCCAAATTAGCCGGTGCCATCATGGCTTTGGCATCCGTTTTCGCTTGACCAATTTCACTGGTGGTCGGAATATTTTTGGGTGTGTTTACAGCGCCGCCAGGTTTGTCAACGTCACCTGCTTCTAGCACGGTGTTTTTGCTTAACAAATCTAAAAAATTTTGTATTGGTGAATGCGGTTGCGCCAAAATATCTAAACTGGTTTGAGCTTGCGATAAATTTTTAAACGGTAACACTTGCAAACTAAGCAAGACTTTTCGCCAGGCGGCGGTGTAATTGCTCATGTAGAGATGCGTGACTTGTTGCTTCAGAATTTGTTTTTGATCCGGCGATAAAGGTTTAGCCGGTTGCCCACCTAATACCCAATTCGCATAATCTAAGGAAGCAATTTCATCATCTAAATATTTATCAAACACATCTTCATAACTCGTCAGTGTGAAAAAAGCCGGCACTTGTTGCGTTGCAGAAGACGCATCGAAAATAGTGCCAAAGCCAGCGGGCAAAGAATTAATGATCGAAAATTCACCGGCTTCTAAGTGGTTTTCGATTTGGTAATAGACTTGTGTAGGAGGCGGAATATCGCGTAATTTATGTCGCACCTGAGCGATTAGGTGTTGATCTAAGGGCACGGTGGTAGTGCGCTGATTTAAATAATCTTGTAAAGTATTTTCCAGTACGCTGCGTAATTCATCGCGATGAGGATAAGTTTTCTGCCAATAAGTGTGCATAATATTTTGCAAAAACGCTTTATCCATGTGTTCGTTATCATCGAGCATTAAATAAGCCCGCAGATAATTATAATCATCACCCAAAGAGGTATTGGGGTTTTTCAACACACTCTCTAATCCATCGACTAATTCTGGTAAAAAACGACTTTGCAAAGCCGGCAAATAAAAAGCATCGACGGCGGCCATAACTTTATCGCCTTGATATAAACCTAAGCGCATGTTTTCCGGATCGCTCGCCGGTTCAAACACCCGCGTCATTTTATCTAATAGCACCAAGGTTTCTTCCCGGGTTTCCATCACCGAGTTGGGCTTGGAAAAGACTAAATACTCTTGGGCATAATTATCCAATTGCTGTAGACGAGAAGCGTTTTTTGTATAGCTGCCATCCAACACATAAGAAAACGCACCTAAAATTAACAGTACGATAATGACGGTGATACTTTTACGGGTGACCAAATAGCGATATTGGGGCATGGAAAAGCGATAAACATTTTTTTCGTTTAAAATAAACTGTTGATAAAAACCTTGAATAAAGCAGCTGGTTTTAGCTTTAATTAAATAATTAGGTAGTTTCAGTTTTAAGCCAAAATCACGAATATAGCCTTGCAGCAAATATTGTTGAGTTTTACCAGAGAATAAGCTGCTGACAAAAAATATGCCACGCAAATAGCCGCGTTCATGGTGTTGATTATTTTCAAACAAGGCATTCAAAAAAGTTTGCAAAGTGCTTTTAATACTTTGCAATTCACAGGGAAATAAAGTGGCGGCGGCGGCCTTTTGCGGATTTTTTTCGCTCGCACTTTCAAATAAAGTTTTTTTCAACAAGCGATCAATTAAGGTATCAAATTGCACCGCAAAATATTGAATGCCATTGTTTTTACTATTGCTGGGCAAGCTAAAGCCAAAACTACTTTGTTGATCGCGGCTGCTTAGCAAGTCTACAAATTCTTTAAAGCCATTTAAAATATCGGTTTTCGTAATTTGTACGTAGATGGGACATTGAAAACCCATGGCGATTTCTAATTCATACAGGCGTGAGCGTAAGTTATAAGCTTCGAACGCTAATTCTTCAGCATTACTATTGAGTAAATTATCAAGGTTAACGCTTAAAATAACTCCTGCAAAGGCTTTTTTATAGCGATAACTTTTGATAAGACGCAATAAGACTTGCCAGGCATGAGTGCCGAGAGTCGCTTTATTTTTAGGGTGGATGGCTAAACCGCCGGCTAGATCTAAAAAAGTAGCAACGGTACTTTGTCGCCACGTAGCATAGTCACTTTTAGTTTGATTCATTTCCGCCGGAAAACTTAAACCGGATTGTAACAAGCTGCTGGTTTTGCCGGCTTGATTGCTTCCTAAAGTGATATACCAAGGGCGTTGTTGTACTTTAAAAAAAGGTAATGCACGAATGGCGTGTCGAAAGCCTAATTGCAATTCTTGGGTGACTAATTCAGCTTGTTCGGGCGTATATTCGATACTTTGCGGCTCTGTTTCAGCATTTAGTAAATGGTGTTTTTTGCGTTGTAAGCGTAAATTATTCGCGCCCCACAATACCACTAAAATGACGATAATCAGTAAGCGCCACGAACGCTCCTGTAAAAAAGGAATATAAGCGCCGACAAACCATACTAACAGCACGAGCACAATCAGTAGCACGGTCCACAAGAACCAAGGTCGAGTAAGAGCATGCCAACCAGCTTTGAAAAAATCTTTTAGGCCATCCATTGCTTATTCCTTCGTCATGGTTTGGGCGGTAATTCTATGCAACAAATTAATAGAATGGTCAGCCTTTAAATTAATAAAATGATAAAACGCTGCAAAACTTACCGCTAGCAACACTATTAAACTAATAGCGGCTTTATAAAACGGAATGCGTAAGGAAATGCGCGAGCTTTTTTTCAGCGGTTTTACTTCAATATTGAGAGTGCTTGCTTCACTGCGTAACTTGATTAATTGCTGACTCAAATTGATTTTCAGCAATTCTAATTGCACACTGCCATTTTCCATCACCCGATATTTACCTTCAAAACCTAAATTAAGGCACAGCATGATCAACTCTAGCAACATTTGATTGGTTTTGGGATCTTGATTAAGTCGTTCGAGAATGGCAAAGAACTTTTCCCCGGCACCACCATCTTTATGAAAAACACTCAGTAAACTTTGTCGTGCCCACAAACTATTACGCTGTTGCAGCATAATTAAAATCACTTCGTCAAGCGCTGCACACAGCAAATAACTGCCGATCGCAATGTTAGCGGCACTGATGTTGGCTAATTTGATTTTGCTGCTAAAGGCATTGACGTCATTCACCAAGCGCTGCCGTAATTTTAAAATATCGGCACAATCCTGGCTTTGTTTTAATTCGGCTAATAAAATTAATAAGGGTGCTGCGGCGCTGATGACAGGGTTAACTCCTTTGCCATCGCCGAAACTTAATAGCTTTAAATCAGCTGCTTGGCTGACGGTCACTTGGTGGGCGCTGGTCCCGCCGGGGATGGATTGCACCAGGGTTTTGTCATTATCCATGTGGGACTCACTCTAAATATAGTAAACGGGCTATTTTACCGTGAAATGCTTAAGGGAGTATTAACAATCGACCAGAGGTCGTCCCCGCGAATAGCTAAGGCTCTAGAGATTAAACTTTGGTATAATTGCACTTAAATTATATCCAAATCACCCTGTCGGAGATCACCGTGAGCGATGCACAATTAAGTTCCACCAAACCCTATTTAATTCGGGCGTTTTACGATTGGATTACTGACAATGAGTGTACACCTTATATCATCGTCAATGCCAACGAGCCAAATACTGAAGTGCCTAAGGAATATGTGCAAGACGGGCGCATTATTTTGAATATTGCGATGCAAGCAGTACATAATTTGCAAATGACCAATGAATTCATTGATTTTGATGCGCGGTTTAAAGGGATTTCGCGGTCAATTTATATTCCGATCACCGCGATCATCGCAATTTATGCGCATGAAAATGGTCGCGGTATGGTGTTTGCGGAAGAAGCGACGGGCGAAACAGCCGATCAACAAACCCCGCCGCCAGCCACTAAACCTACTTTGGTGGCTACCGATAATAAAGTTGCGCCTATAACCAGTCCGAGCGGGAAATCCAAGCCACGTGGTAAGCCGACTTTGAAAATTGTTAAGTAGGTCGGCTTCCGTTTGTAGGGGCGGCTCGCGAGCCGCCCCAAAAATCAAACGAACAAGCCGACAGCCGCTGTCGGCTTACTCGCTTCGCTTGATGCGAAGCTCGGGAAACCGACCTACAAAAAAATGACTTCTATGCAACGAGACAAACTCACATTACCCGAAGGTAAAAAGCGCCTCCTCCTACACTCCTGCTGCGCACCTTGTGCCGGCGAATTGATGGAAGCATTTTTAGAAGCGGGTATTGACTACACAATTTTTTTCTACAATCCCAACATTCATCCGCGCGAAGAATATGAGATTCGAAAAAACGAAAATATTCGCTTTGCTGAACAGCATAATGTGCCGTTTATCGATGCCGATTATGATGTTGATGAATGGTTTAAGCGTGCCAAAGGCATGGAACACGAACCCGAGCGCGGCATTCGCTGTACTATGTGTTTTGACATGCGCTTTGAACGCACTGCTTTATACGCGCAGGAAAATAATTTTGATGTTATCACCAGTTCTTTAGGCATTTCGCGTTGGAAAAATCTCGAGCAAATTAATGACTGCGGTGTGCGTGCGGCAAGTCATTATCCTGATCTCACTTACTGGACTTATAATTGGCGGAAAAATGGCGGCTCTGAACGGATGATCACTATTTCTAAACGCGAAGAATTTTATCAACAAGAATATTGCGGCTGCGCTTATTCGCTGCGCGACAGCAATGCCTGGCGTAAACAAAATGGGCGGGAACGGATTAAGATTGGGGTGAAGTATTATTCGACTGTTACCGCAGAGTAATGCTTTCGCTATCTAATGAAATATACCGATTAAAACGCCCAGAATCGCTGTGCTCAAAGTCAGAGCGCTGCCGATCATAATGCCGCATTTAATGGTTAAATCGCGGTTTAATAAAACAATATCTTTTTTCAAATCAGCGCGGACAATTTCAATTCTCTCATCGACATGTGCAATTTTTTCATCGACATGCGTAATTCTCTCATCGACATGCGTAATTCTCTCATCGACATGCGCAATTCTTTCTTCAACAATTTTAATCCTTTCATCAACATGCGCAATTCTCTCATCAATAATTTTAATCCTTTCATCAACTGCTTTAATATCACGCGATAAATCAGCACGAATTCGCTCGACTTGTTCTTGCGTGGCTAAATTATCATTGATAATTTCCGCATTGATTTCAGCTAAACCTTCAGCTTGCTCACGAGCAAAGCCTATCGCAATCAATTTGCGGGAATATTTTAAAGTGTCAAAATAGTGTTGTGACATATTACGTTTTGCTTGCATAAGGCGTACTCCTTTTTAAATTAATACGCATTATAGCATGTTTTTACCTTTTGGTTGTTAGATGTCTAAATTTACAACCGCCAAAGCATTATTTTCAATAAACTCACGACGCGGTTCGACTTCATCGCCCATTAAGCAGGTGAAAATTTGATCGGCGGCGACGGCGTCTTCAACGGTGACTTGCAACAAGCGGCGCACGGCCGGGTCCATGGTGGTTTCCCACAATTGTTCCGGGTTCATTTCACCCAAACCTTTATAACGTTGAATGGTTAAACCTTTTTTCGCTTCACTCATCAGCCAATTCAGTGCAGCGGGAAAATTGTTAACGGCTAATTTTTTCTCGCCCCGGGCCACAAAAGCATCTGTTTCTAATAAGCCTTTTAAAGTGGCGCCGAGCGCAATCATTTGTTGATAATCCGTCGAGCGCAAAAATTCTGCGCCCAAAATCACTGCGTGTGGCAAGCCATGTTGCAGCCAAGTAATTTTCGGCAAGTGTTGTTGTGTTTCAGGGTTTTCGCGCAAGCTCACTTGATAAACTGGCGTGGTAGTTTGCAATTTAGTTTGCAATTCGTTGCACCAGTTTTGCAGAGTGCTTGTATCGCCGAGCATGGCTTCTGTAACGATTGGCAAATCGACTAAAGCTTGCAATAAAGCGGCCGGATAACGGCGGCTCAAGCGATGAATGGTTTGCTGCGTGGTTTGATATTGGCGCACTAAATTCTCTAAGGCTAAACTACGAATTGCAGGTGCCGATGCAGTGGGATATAACTCGGCGTTATCGATAGCGAGCTGAATTAAATAATTTTCCAGTTCTGTATCGTCTTTTACATATTGTTCTTGTTTGCCACGCGCAACTTTATATAAAGGCGGTTGCGCAATGTAAACGTGACCACGTTGAATCAGTTCCGGCATTTGCCGATAGAAAAAGGTGAGCAGCAAGGTGCGGATGTGTGAGCCATCGACGTCGGCGTCGGTCATGATGACGATGCGATGATACCGCAATTTATCGGGGTTATATTCATCGCGCCCGACACCGCAACCCAATGCAATAATCAAAGTGCCGACTTCGGCTGAAGCGATCATTTTATCGAAACGCGCTTTTTCGACATTTAAAATTTTTCCTTTCAAAGGCAAAATCGCTTGGGTGCGGCGATCGCGCGCTTGTTTAGCGGAGCCGCCGGCAGAATCGCCCTCAACGATAAAAATTTCGGAGTGGGCGGGGTCGCGTTCTTGGCAATCAGCCAATTTACCGGGCAAACCGGCGATATCGAGCGCGCCTTTACGACGCGTCATTTCACGCGCTTTACGCGCGGCTTCGCGCGCGCGCGCGGCATCTAAAATTTTCATTGCGATCGCTTTCGCAACCGCGGGATTTTCTAATAAAAATTCTTCTAGTTTTTCATTCACCAGTGATTCGACGATCGGCCGCACTTCGGAAGAGACTAATTTATCTTTCGTTTGCGACGAGAATTTTGGATCCCGTACTTTCACCGACAAAACAGCCGTTAAACCTTCGCGTGCATCATCACCGGTTGTTGCCACTTTATTTTTAGCATTGAATTCTTTTTCAATGTAAGTGTTTAAGGTACGAGTTAAAGCGCTACGTAAACCCACTAAGTGCGTGCCGCCATCGCGTTGCGGAATATTGTTGGTGAAACAAAATACCGTTTCTTGGTAATTGTCGTTCCATTGCATGGCGACTTCTACGCCGACATGATCTTTTTCCAATGAAAAATAAAACGGCGTCGGATGAATCAGCGTTTTATTTTTATTTAAATATTCAACAAAGGCTGCAATGCCACCTTCGTATTTAAAATTTTCATTACGACCATCGCGTTCATCCGTTAAACCGATCGAAACACCAGAATTTAAAAACGCGAGCTCGCGCAAACGTTGCGCCAAAATATCGTAATGAAATTCGATATGCGTAAAAGTTTCGCTGCTGGGTTTAAAGCGTACTTCGGTACCACGTTCTTCAGTGACACCAATTTCTGCGATGGGCGCGACCGGATCGCCATGCCGATAAGTTTGTTGATGCACTTTGCCGTGCGAGCGAATTGTCAGCAATAATTCTTCTGACAAGGCATTGACTACCGACACACCCACACCATGCAAACCGCCGGAAACTTTGTAAGCATTATCATCGAACTTTCCGCCAGCGTGCAAAATCGTCATGATCACTTCGGCGGCTGAACGGCCTTCTTCAGGATGAATATCGACTGGAATGCCGCGCCCATCGTCGCGCACCGTCACCGCATTATCGAGGTGAATGATCACATCGATATGAGTGCAATAACCCGCCAAGGCTTCATCGATGGAATTGTCCACCACTTCAAACACCATGTGATGCAAACCGGTGCCATCGTCAGTGTCGCCAATGTACATGCCAGGGCGCTTGCGGACGGCATCTAAACCGCGCAAAACTTTAATATTGGAAGAGTCGTAAACGGGTTCGATGGGTTGTTCAAGGGAAGGTGAAACAGGCGTAATGTCGGACATAAAAACCTCAAGAATTTAAGGGTGAAATTATACCAGAAAACGCCGGTCAAGTGCGCGTTAAAGAGTGGCGCTTTAGTCAATT
>JABDGN010000048.1 GCA_013285995.1 Gammaproteobacteria bacterium | reverse complement strand
GTATCAGCATTTTCTTGTAAAATTGAAGTTTATACTTTCAATTTTACAATTAAAAACAGGGGTTGTCGATTAAAACATGTCAAATTGAAGTTTGTACTTTCAATTTTACAATATTTTGTGCGACATTCAACTGCAATATTAAAAGTGCAAGCTAAGCCATAATGTCACCTAATGCCCAGGATATATACTGCTTCCGGAAAACGCGACAGTTTGTGTGTGAACTTACAAAAACGTAGGTCGGCTTACGAGAATTTCGCGCTAGCGAAATGAACAAGCCGACAAACAACTAAAGGCCGTTCTCGCGAAAGCAGTGACCTAATTTTTATTATAATGTCGGCTTGCTACGTTTTACTTTCGTAAAACTCCACGTAAACCGACCTACATTTAAAACAAGCAATAGTTAATACTTCGACGTATTCACCCACAAGCTTTTATCCATCATACAATGCACCTCTTTGGGTCCGGAAGTATAGGGCGCGACGCGACAATCCATCGCGATACTCGCAAGTACATAAGCATCTGACAAACTCACATGCCGTTGCGCCATAATTTTCTGCATCATCGCCCAGGACGCAATTTTCATCGCTTGCAAGATATCGGGATCTTGACCCACAGTCACAAATTGTTTGAAATTATCAGCTGAAGGTAAGGGTGCAGGCGTCGGTGCATTTGGATCTTTGGGGATCATACAATAAACACCTTTCACACCGTTCACGACTTCCGAAATCGGACAATTCCAAGTGCGATAATAAAATTTCGTCGCCGCATCACGCGAAAGTTTTTGTTCACCCATAATGAAAGTAATACTTTCTGCCATCACAGAACTTAAAGCTTTATTTAAATCTTCATCATAGCCGACGGTGATCCAATTAGTCGGCGTTTCAACCAGCGGCCGATCGAGGCCCTTGTTTTTCAACACTGTCACAGTCACGCGCATTTCCGTAAACGCGGTTTCAATCGCGGTTAAATCAATTTCACCATTGCCTTGTCCGGCATGCGAATCGCCCGTCCACAACATGCCACCTTTTACATACACCGGTAAATATAAGGTAGTGCCTTCGACTAATTCGCGCAAATCCATGTTGCCACCAAAATCACCGGGCGGACTGCTACTGTAAACGCCTGGTTGTGCACGCTCGACCGCGACAATCCCCGGGAAAGGCTGCAAGGGCACGCGAATGCCAGGCCCAAAATCCATTTGATTGTGATAAATATCTAAATAAAAATATTTGATTTGCGCTTTAGGAAATTTTTCCGGAAATAAACCTTTACCCGGTAAAGTATTATTCGACGCTTGCGGTTTTAATAAAATTTTATCTAAGTGAATTGCCAGCACATCACCCGGTTCAGCATCATTAATATAAATCGGGCCGGTTAAAGTATGTGGTCCGCGATCCGGATCTTCCGCGGCAATTTTTTCTACCTTCTCAACCGATACACCCGGCAATAATTGATTTTCCATACAGGAAATCGTTTCAATCGAAACCGAATCACCCGAATTAATCCGCAACACCGGCAATTGATCGCTATTAAACACGCCCCACTGCGTGGTGACAGGAGTCGCCGGCAAAATATAGAGTTTAGTTTTTTGACCTGCCACTAATGGCGGAGACACCATTAAATTTTGATCCAGGGGTGCCACAAAATACGGCAAATAGTGCGGATTAGAATTATTGTAAACGGGACCAGGGTAAGTTGAAATTGAACTTTTAGCCGGTGCGGGAGCAGAGGCTGCATACACTCCTTGCAAACATATTACGCTGAAACAAATCACTAAGCATTTTAATCGGACATTCATTGTCGCTCTCCTTGTTTTGGAAACAGTATTTTCAACCCTGCTTGGCATTTTTGTCAACTTAAAAGTTTTTAGAAGGCAAACCATCGAATTTTTTTAAGGACAAAAAAGCACTAATCAACAGGGCAATACTTGCAATAATCAAAGGCACCAAGGCATGAAAGGAAATTAAAATGCCACCATCAAACGCCGTTATCAACCACGCGATAAATAACACCGTGCTGGTATAACCCATCGCCCAACCTTGATGGCTAGCTGGCACGCGATAGGAAATTAAAGTCACGACATTGACATACGCAGTACCGACAAAAATCGCGATTAAGGGTGCGAAAATCCACTGCGCCAGCGGTGTTTTAAAAATAGTGCAACCCAGCAAGCCAATAAATACTAGCCACAAACTCAAACGTAAAAATTTCACCGCGCTTAAATAGCGAATGATCAGCGGATACAACACTAACAAACCAAAGCACATCAATACACCCATATAAGTAATGAATAAGCTGACGTGCTGCGTGGAGTAATGAAACGTTTCGCTCAAATATAAAAAGATGCTTTGATAATATTGACTCCAACCCACTTCCAAACAAAAGAAAATCAGTAATAAAATGCCAATCTGATAGCCTTTAATCGCTTTAGGTAAGCCAACGATCACATCACGCACACTCAACATTTGCGCGCGCATGCCTTGACTCATGGTTTCGCGAAAGCCAAATGCGATCAGCAATAAACACAACACACTTAAAATAAAGGCACACCAATACGGCGTGGTGATAGTAAACCAACTCACTAAACTATCATTCGATAAATAGCCGCCCACAAACGGCCCTAAAATTAACGGCAGCGTCATACTGAATGCAATCCAACTGAAAAATTGCGCACGCTCTTGCCCTTCGCATAAATCTGCCACAGCAGCTTGGCCAATCGGTTGGCTCGCTGATCCAACTCCGGCAATCAAACGACCTAACAATACCAATGTTAAACTGTGCCACTTGATGCCGAAAATCGGCAATAAAAATCCGATTGCCGTACCGACTGTGCAAATCAATAAAGTTTTTTTACGGCCGTATTTATCGGAGGCACTGCCAATAAAAGGCGCGGCGACCAAAGCGGCAAAGGTGGAAAGGCAAATCGTAAAACCAGTTAAAAAATTGCGCATGTGTAGGCTGGTGTCAGCGGGTAATAAACCATAATGATTATTAAAATAGAGTTGCAACAAAACCGGGATGACAACGAAATAGCTGAAGGAGTCTAGAAAAATCAGCAACAGTAAAGGAAATAAACGGCGGAAATGGTTTAGCATGGTTTATAAAGTGATAGATAAGGTAGCTCTTATTCTACCTTTTTTTGAAAAGAATTGCTTTTTAGGGGATATCACCAAGTTGCGCAAGATGGCACTTCTGCCGTTTTGCGCAAGATGGTTTGCCAGGATCAAGTTGCGCAAAATGGCATTTTGTCATTTTAGAGGAGAACAGAGCCCTTACATCAAAAATAAAAATCACTCTTGCCATTCTTTGGCAAGTTTATCTAACGCCTCTCCGGTGACGCGTTGCACCGTCCATTCATCCATGGGTTTGGCGCCAAGCTTACGGTAAAAATCAATCGCGGGTTTATTCCAATCCAACACCCACCATTCAAAACGACCACAATTTCTTTGCTTGGCTAAGTGCGCCAAATAAGCCAATATTTTTCTACCGATGCCAGAACCACGCATTTCAGATTTTACATACAAATCTTCTAAATATAAACCGGGGCGACCTAAGAAAGTAGAAAAGTTATGAAAGAATAAAGCAAAGCCTACGGCCTTTCCATCGGCATATGCAAGCACCACTTCAGCGCCCGGCTTGGCACCAAATAAAGTTTCCGTTAATAATTCTTCCGTGGCAACCACTTCGTGCGCCAATTTTTCATATTCCGCCAGCTCTTTGATAAATTGTAAAATTAAGGGTACATCGTCACGCGTGGCAGGACGAATAATCGTTTTTTGATTAGGCATCTATTGTCTCGATGAATTAAGGTTGCCTATTGTAATTGCCGAGCAAGCAGTCAGCAAGAGGTCTAATCAGCAGCCCGTACTTTTGAGAGCAAGTTAATCGGCAGAATTGTAATAAACATAAATTAGCTTACAATGTTACTTACACTTATTTCTAGGAGGGCTTATAAGATGTTGGGCGAAAAAAATCCTTATGATAGTGAGCTCGGTCAACAATATGCACAACTGGAGCATACTGAGCCAACCACCTGGTTAGTTCTAGAAGATTTACCGAAATTGATGGCGCAGCATTTGGCTCATAAGAAACGCCTTCCTCTCTTGAATAAGCAATCCATTCAAGCTTTAAAATGGCAAGCTTTGGATTATGGGTGTGGCTCAGGTGCGTCTACACGTTTCCTAGCGAAGTGTGGCTATTTCGTCCACGGCGTTGATATTAGCGCATCAGAGTTAATGGCGGCACAACAACGTCCACATCCAAACATACAGTATCGGCATATTACGAGTAAGTGGAAAAATGGAGGGCTACAGAATTCTTTGAGTTCTTATAAACCCACTTGTTTCGATTTGGTCTATTCGAGTTTTGTTTTTCTTATTCTATCCAGCAAAGCAGAAATTATCGCGATTTTCCAAGAAATTTACCGAGTATTAAAAAATGATGGGATTTTTGTATTTGTAGTGGCAAGCGAGCATCTGTGTAAATATGAATGGGTATCTGCTTCAAACCAACGATATCCTCGCAACCCATTGGCCAGAAGTGGCAAAGAGCTGCAAATTGATTTGCGTATTCCAACTCCAGAAAATCCAAATGCCTTTCTAACCGTGACAGATTATTATTGGACTGATACGGATTATCAAAACATGCTACGCGCAGCGGGGTTTAACTTACTGCAAGCTCCTCACGCACCCATAGCAGATCCTCACGATACTCGAGCAGCTTGGAAAGCTGAATTACAGTATCCTCCTTATGTGGCTTATATCGCGGAAAAGATGTGATGTGGTTTGTTTACTCGCCTTTCGCCGCTTTTTTCCGTTCATGTTCTTTCAAGAATTTTTTGCGGATGCGGATGCTGGTCGGGGTTAATTCTACCAACTCATCGTCTTCAATAAATTCGAGCGCTTGTTCTAAACTAAAATTAATCGCGGGGACTAAAATAATATTTTCATCTTTGGTCGCCGCGCGAATGTTGGTGAGTTTCTTTTCTTTGGTGACGTTGACGATCAAATCATTATCGCGCGAGTGAATACCGACCACCATGCCTTCATACACTTCGGTTTGCGGGCCAATGATCATTTTGCCGCGCTCTTGCAAATTAAATAACGAGAACGCAGAGGCTTTGCCTAAATCGTTGGAAATCAGTACGCCGTTGATGCGTTTAGCGATCTGCATTTTTTTCATCGGGCCATAATGACTGAACACGTGATGCGCAATCCCGGTGCCGGACGTTGAAGTCATGAATTCATTTTGGAAGGCGATTAAACCGCGCGCCGGGATCACATAATCTAAACGTACGCGACCTTTACCATCTGGCACCATGTCTTGCAAATCACCACCGCGCGCGCCGAGCATTTCCATCACGGTACCTTGGTTAGTGCTTTCGACATCCACTGCCAAAGTTTCATACGGTTCATGTTTTTCGCCTTCAACGTCGCGGATGATCACTTCGGGGCGCGACACCGCGACTTCAAAACCTTCACGCCGCATGGTTTCTAATAAAATCGACAAGTGCAATTCACCGCGACCCGACACTTTAAATTTATCAGCCGTTTCCGTGGCTTCCACTCGCAAGGCCACATTGCGTTTCAATTCGTTTTCTAAACGATCTTTAATTTGTCGACTGGTGACAAATTTTCCGTCTTTACCCACAAACGGTGAATCGTTGATCAAAAAGTTCATGCTGATGGTGGGTTCATCAACCGTTAAGGGCGGCAGTGCTTCAACGCTGCTTGGATCACACAAAGTGTCGGAAATATTTAAGCCTTCGATACCGCTAATCGCGATAATATCGCCGGCGCTCGCGACGGGAATTTCTTGGCGTTGCAAACCCATATAACCCAATACTTGCAACACGCGCCCAGTTTTTTTATTGCCTTCACGATCGACAATCACGACGTTAGTATTAGTTTTGACCGAGCCGCGTTTGATGCGACCAATCCCAATCGTACCAACATAACTCGAATAATCGAGTGAACTGATTTGCATTTGGAAGGGCGCGTCGAAATCAACATCCGGCGGCGATACTTTATCGATGATGGTTTGCAACAAGGGTTGCATATTGGTAGGTTCGTCTTTTAAATTCAATAACGCGTAACCATTTAAAGCAGAGGTATAAACAATTGGGAAATCAAGTTGTTCTTCGGTGGCACCTAAACGATCGAATAAATCAAACACTTGATCGACCACCCAATCCGGCCGCGCACCGGGACGATCGACTTTGTTGATCACCACGATCGGTTTCAAGCCTTGTGCAAAAGCTTTGCGCGTCACAAAGCGGGTTTGTGGCATTGGGCCGTCGACGGCATCGACCAGCAACAATACTGAATCGACCATCGATAAAATGCGCTCTACTTCACCCCCGAAATCGGCGTGGCCAGGCGTGTCGACGATATTAATGCGGTAATCGCCCCACTTAATCGCGGTGTTTTTGGCAAGAATCGTAATGCCACGCTCTTTTTCTAACACGTTCGAATCCATCGCCCGCTCTTCTAATTTGGTGCGCGCATCCAGCGTGTCGGATTGTTTCAACAAACAATCAACCAGGGTAGTTTTACCATGGTCGACGTGGGCAATGATGGCGATATTACGTAAATTAGCAGCGGTGGACATTATGATCTCTGAATTGTTAAAAAAGTGCGCGATTATACCCTAACTCGCCATAATTTGCGCGATTATGGCGAGGTAAAGTATGTACTTGAAATGCGGGAAATTAGCTAGGCGCGAATAGCATTACCAGTGTTAGCTTGGTATTGTTATAAGCCATTGATACATACGTGGAGAGCTGAAGTGCTATAAAAAAGCTCATGACGTAGCTCTACTGGATAGGTATAGCCATAATCAATAATTTTATAGGCCATTAATAGAGATTGGTAAAATAGAGCATTCTGATCTACTCTGCTGTTCTGTATTATGAGAGATGCCGCTGGATTGCTATGCACTGCAGGCACGGGAGCCGCGTTTGAGCGGGGAACATCATATTCCCTCATAGGCAATTCCTGCAGCCCCGACCTTGCTGCCTTTTCAGGCTTGGGCCTTAACGACTGTGTTGTTGCTATCGTTCGCAAGAGCTCTGGTGTTACCAGGGGAAGAAGCTCGCTGTAAAGCAGTGACAAAGACACTTTGCTGTTCAGTAAGGCAGACGTTCGCAAAGAGAGTCTAAATGGAAAAACTTCTTGACTTAGAACAATGTTTTTTACGTCCTCCGTTGACAATAATAGGTTTGGGTTTAGATTTTGTATTTGAGATTGCGAGTAATAATATTCCACCATAGCTTTCAGATACTCTTCGGTATAAGGTTGGCAACTGTCTTTTGAGAAAACCTTTCCCCATAATATAGGAAATTGTTGATACATCTTCCATACCGCATTAAGAATACACTCTCTTAAGTAAGATTGACCGAAAGTTGGCTGTTTGATTGACAAGGCAACATTCAGGGTCAGCAATACAGTCATAGGAGAGCTCGAAACACCCAGTAGCTCTTGCAAACGATCTGCTCGTATTGTGCCTTCTCGTGAATTACCACGACGAAGCCTATAGATATTAATACCGCCTTGCATAGCTGTACGAATTGCATTTGCCAGCCCCACCAAGGAGCTCGGATCAATTGCTTGCCCAGGAACAGGAGGCTGCATAACCGTAGGAGGCGCTACTGCCGCGGGTGGTGCGGCAGCAGCGGGAGCGGGAGCAGCAGCCGCAAAACTATCCGACCAAGACCTAAAAGACCGGGGTGAAGGCGATCGCGAACGTGGAGACGACGAGGGTGAATTGGCATCCATATTATTATTTCTCTCTAATAACCACTCAAATAAAGATTGCCTTGCGTATCAAATTGCAAATCATTCGCAAATTGTGTGGGAGCAGGAGCTTGATTGCTAAAATTACCCATGCATAACCATGCTGCTCCATTCAATGGAGTATATTTCACGACGGGGCATGCCCAAGGGTACGCTGATAAGTTCATCCCTGCATAAATATTCCCCTGATTATCAAGCTGCAAATAATTAGCTCCATTCATAGACTCGCCACCATTATTGCTTAAGCCTTGCCAATATTTTGTACCCACAGGTAACTCATAAGCGCCTGCATAACCGATTGCAAAAATGTCGCCCTTACTATCGATTTTTATATCGGTCATTTGCCAAGCATTATTATTTGGATTAACAGGCTGCGCTATCCAAGCAGTGCTAGAGGTAAAACCGACCGGTAGTTTTGCAATAGTCACAGCCGTAGCTGGGGTTTGTGAGACAGGAAAGCCTGATACATATAAATTGCCTTGAGTATCAAATTGCAAACTATATACTCTATTGAGCTGTGCGCTTAAACCAGTACCCCATGGTTGCCAATTGGATATATAGGGTGAGCTTAATTCTGCAACTCCATTCAAGCTATTGGCAACATATAAATTACCCTTTTTATCGATGATTAAACCATCCGGAGATAAAGTGCCAATACCTCCACCGATTGGTTCCCATTGCGATTGATCATTTCTATTTGGCAATTCATATACTCCACCGGCTGTGTTACTAAATCCTACGAAAATATCGCCTTGGCTATCAAATTGTATGTTATCAATATCACCATTGGGCAACCCGCTGCCTTTTGCTACCCACTGTGATTGCGCATTTAATTCATACAGCGTGCCTTGTGTGCCAGCAAACAAATGACCCGCTGAATCAAACTGTAAACTATAAGTTGGGCCGATAGCATTCCCTAAACTTAACCAGGTTTGATTTTGTTGATTGCCCGCTGGCAATTGCCAAACATTGGCATGGCTAAATGAACTGATACTTAAAGAAAATAAACTGCTAAGTACGAGTAAAGATTTTTTGAGCATTATTATTTTAACGATCCCTCATTGTATAAAGTCATGAGGGACGGCTGTAATTTGTTATTAAAAATTCGTCTAAACGAGTGGTGGGATTATACTCTCTCCCGAAGCAAAAGTACATTATTTACACAGCTCCATTTTCACTTTAATGCAAAGTTGGGAGTATACCCACCACATTTTAACCTAGAAAACGCGGTTGAATCGCCATTACGCAAACTGCGTAACGCAGTTTGCGTAATGATTTATTCTAAGCATAAAACATGGCCAATCAGGGGATCCAACACGGTATATTCACCTGCTTCATTCACATAAACATAATCTTTTTCTAACAACATTTGCAAGGCACGCGTTACGCTACTAACTGACATATCGCTCAGCGCTACAAACGCTTTTCCAGAAGGCTCTTTAGTAGGGTTATTGGCAAGAAGAATTAATAAACGACGCTGATTCACACTTAATAAAATCAATTCGCGTTCAATAATGGCTTTATTTTCTAATACGTAATCTAGCCACTCTGCATTGACCGTATCTGCCGAAGGATAATTTTTTTGAAATATAAGCGAACACAATTTATTGGTATAGTAAGCATGACGCTCGGTTAAAGAAAAAAGAGTGGTAAGTGTTGTTTGCTCTAAAGGTTTACGCCATTGCTTTTTCGCCAGCAACTGAATATGCGCTGTGTAATCTTTTGCGTCAATCCGATTAAGGGTAATCAAATCACATAATTTATAAAACGGGCGTTTTTTATCAAAGAACATTTGTTCCATCAAATGGCGGTTACTGCCAGAAAACACATAGGTAACATAGGTTGCTTTTTGTACCGCTTCGCGCAAAATAGCCTCTAAAGCATAATCATTGCTGATTTCACCCAACACTTGAAATTCATCTAAAAACAGCACAATACGGCGCTTTTTCTTTTTAGCAAGTTCATCCAACTTTTCCAGCGCGGCTAATAAAGTATCGCCTAAATTCTTTTGCGATTTCTTAGCCAACTCAACCGCGATGCCAGCTTTTTCCAGCACCACACGCGCTTGTAGTTTGGAGAAAAAATC
>JABDGN010000047.1 GCA_013285995.1 Gammaproteobacteria bacterium | reverse complement strand
TAGCTGACTTCAAATTGCATACCACCGGTAAAATCCAAACCAAATTTTAAGCCATGAATCGCGAGCGATAAAATCGAGGCCAAACATAAAATGCAGGAAAAAATGAACGCGGTCTTGCGCGCGCGCATGAAGTTGATGTGAGGGACGTGTTTGAAAAATTCCATAATATTATATACCCTAAAATTTCGTCAAATTTACAATGGCTTCGTCATTCCCGCGAAAGCGGGAATCCAGTATTAAAAAAATTATTTACTTAAACTTAATTAAGCGAATTTGTATTGCTCTGGATTCCCGCCTGCGCGGGAATGACGGCTGAGTATTTTTCAACGCTCGTTAGTAACTAGACAGTTTTATACGCTCTATATCCCTATCGACAACTTCTTGATGTTTCTGCCACCGTAAACTAAATTGACCAAGCCGCGTGTACCCATAATTGCCGTAATCATGGACGTGATTAAGCCGACGATTAAGGTAATCGCAAAGCCTTTAATATTGCTAGTAGCTAAGGCGAATAACACGATAGCAACGATCAGTGTGGTGACGTTAGCATCGATAATCGTCGCGAAAGCGCGTTCGTAACCGGCGTGAATCGCCGCTTGTGGCGAAGTACCATTACGTAATTCTTCGCGGATCCGTTCGAAGATCAGCACATTAGCATCGACCGCCATACCAACGGTTAACACAATCGCCGCCATACCTGGCAAGCTTAAGGTAAAGCCAATCATCGACATCAAAGCCACGATTAATACTAAATTCATAGCCAGAGCAATCACGGCAAACAAACCGAACAAACGGTAATAAAACAGCATGAATAATGCAATCACCACAAAGCCAATGACGACTGATAATAAACCATAATGAATATTGGCTTTACCTAAAGTAGGGCCGACCAATAATTCTTGCAGTGGGTACATGTTGGCAGGTGTGGTACCGGAGCGCAATTTGATCGCTAAATTTTGCGCCATTTGCGTCGAACCTAAACCAGTGACTTGGAAATCACCCGGCAAAGCGCTTTGAATCACGGGGGCACTAATAACCGTCTGCACTTTTTGCGTTTGATTCACCATTTGGCCATTGACATTGGTCGTCGTATTTTTTACGTCGATCAAAACGATCGCCATGCGTTTGCCAATATTTTCACCGGTGATACGATGGAACTCAGGAATTTGTGCACCGGTGGCCCGAATGTTGACGGCCGCTTGACCATTTTGATCAAAGCCCGCCGTGGCGTTGGTAATCGCATCACCGGTTAATACGACTTGCGTTTTTAACACGATCGGCGAGCCATCCATCATGTGATACAAACTATCACCTAATGGCACCATGCCTTGTTGTGCGCTTTGTAAATCAGCCGTGTCATCGACTAAATGCATTTCCAGTGTGGCATTACCACCTAAAATTTGCCGTGCTTGCGCAGTATCTTGCACGCCAGGTAAATCGACTGAGATGCGATCCAGCCCTTGGCGCGCTACTACTGATTCAGCCACACCCAAAGCATTGACACGATTATTCAATACTTGAATGGTTTGCGACATAGTGTAATCGCGCACCGCTGCTAAAGCTGAAGGCGTTAAGGTTAAATTCAATAAATAAGCACCATTGTTTTGCGCCGTGGTAAAGCCATAATCAGTATATTTATTCGTTAATAAAGCTTGCGCATTGCTACGTGTATCAGCATCGCGAAAGCGAATACTCAAACCATCATTGGTAGGTGCAACCATGATGCCAGCGTAGCGAATATTGGCTTGCTGTAAATTGTCAGCAATCGCACGCATATCATTTTTTTCGCGCGCTTGTAAAATAGAATCCACATCGACTTGTAGCAAGAAGTGTACGCCGCCGCGTAAATCGAGGCCTAATTTCATCGGTGAGCCACCCAATGCAGCTAACCAAGCAGGAGTCGCAGGGACTAAATTGATCGCGACGCTGTATTGCTCACCTAAAGCAGTTTGCAATAATTCGCGTGCGGTTTGTTGATCATCTAAATTATCTAAGCGAACTACAACTTTATTGTCGATAAGATTAATATCGTTGTAAGCAATTTTATTTTGATTTAACGTTTGTTGAGCGGCCGTGACCGTTGCGCTACTTACTTGCGTCGTTTCATTGCCAGTGATTTGCACCGCCGGATCTTCGCCGAACAAATTAGGTGCCGCATAAATAAGGCCGCCTATCACAATAATAATGAGGACAATATATTTCCATGCCGGATAACGATTTAAAACTGCTGCCATTTTTTAGTGCACTCTACCTGATTTATTTTGTCGAACTATCGTGGTAAATCAGTTGTGGGTTGTGAGTTGTCAGTTGTGAGATCTCACAACACACCCCTCACAATTCACAACTAAAAACTAACCGTGCCTTTTGGCAATACATTCGCTACTGCGCCTCTTTGAATTTTGACAGAAACGTCTTTCGCGATAGCCAGGGTTAAAAAGTTATCTTCAATGGCTGTGATTTTGCCAACGATACCGCCCGTTGTTACCACTTCATCATCTTGTGCCAAATTGCCCAGCAATTGGCGTTGTGCTTTGGCACGTTTACTTTGCGGCAAAATCAATAAAAAATAAAAAATCGCGATGATGACGACAAACATAATCACCGTGCTCCACGGGCTGTTATGTTGTGCAGCGCCTGCAGTAGTAGAAGTTACAGTGTCAGCGTAAGCGGTAGGGAAGAAATTCAGGTTCATACAGGTCCTCAATTGGAGTTAAGTTTAGGGGCGCCATTATATACTCTCCACAGTCATTTGTCAGCCACGTTAAAAGTTTCTATTGTGATTTACTAAAAATTGTTTTATGCTCGCTGCTGGCTTAAAAAACCCGAATAAACCTTAGGAATCCCTACTATTATGAATAATCTTGCTCAAAAATTGCATTCCCGACACGTTAATATGATTGCGCTCGGTGGCGCGATTGGTACGGGTATTTTCCTAGCCAGTGGCTATGCGATTACAGTAGGTGGTCCGGGCGGTGCTTTGCTGGCCTATATCATCATGGCTGTTATCGTGTATTTTTTGATGACCAGCCTTGGCGAAATGAGTACTTATAAACCGAGCGCTGGAACGTTTTGTGATTATTCTAATATGTATGTCGGTAAATCCTTTGGCTTTGCGATGGGGTATAACTATTGGCTCAATTGGGCGATCACCATTGCGGCAGAAATTTCTGCCGCAGCGATTATTATTTCCTATTGGTTTCCGCATGTCAGCAGCGTGCTGTTTTCGGCGATTTTTTTTATTGGCATATTTTTATTTAATATTTTTTCAGTACGCGTGTATGGTGAAACCGAATATTGGCTTTCTTTAATGAAAGTGGCTGTAATCATTTTGTTTATTGTGTTTGGGATTATCGCACTTTTCCATACACCGAAATTTGGCACCATCAATTGGCATGTTGGCGATGCGCCGTTTCATGCGGGCTTTATAGGCTTTCTAGCGGTATTTTTAATTGCCGGTTTTTCGTTTCAGGGCAGTGAATTAGTCGGTGTGGCTTCGGAAGAAACACGCGATCCGCATATCAATATTCCTAAATCCATTAAGCGCGTATTTTGGCGTTTGTGTTTGTTTTACGTTATTTCGATTGCCATTATCAGTTTGTTGATTCCGTACACGGATCCGAATTTAGCTAATCAAAGTGATGTGACGATGAGTCCTTACACCATTGTGTTTAAAAATTATTTATCTCATTATGCCGCTAGTTTTATCAATCTCATTATTTTGATTGCGGTGTTATCAGCCGGCAACGCCAGCATGTATTCAGCGACGCGGATTTTGTGGTATCTCGGCAAAACTAAACAAGCACCTACTGCTTTGCAAAAAGTAAACCGTCAGGGGGTACCGATGTTAGCCTTGATCATCACGGCGGTGATCGGTTGCGTAGTGTTTGTATCTTCATATGTAGGCAATGGCACTTTGTTTAATTATTTAGTACAAATTTCTTCGCTATCTGGTTTTATTGCTTGGTTTGGTATCGCGTTAAGCCATTATCAATTTCGCCGCAAATATTTGCCTGCACATGGTGGTTTGCAAAGCTTAACTTACAAAGCCAAATTTTATCCCTTCGCACAAATCATTTCGATGTTGTTTATTTTATTCATCGTGATTGCGCAATTTGAAACGGTGGGTAGCGATGGCCGTACTTTCTGGGGCTTAGTGGCGATTTACTCGTCGGTGATTTTGTTTGCTATTTTATATTTTGGCCACAAGATTTTTTATAAAAAGTCGAAAGAGCCGTAAGCACTGAAGGAATCAATGCCTGTCAAAGATGTTTCTACAGTTGCTTGGTAGCTATCTATACGCTACCCACTATAAACAATTCTGAGATAATTTGCTATACTGAAGTACTCATGAAACTCAAGGAGAGATGCCATGGTCCGCTGCATTTTAAGCTTGTTATTATTGTGTTTAGTAACTCCCATTCTTCATGCTGATCCCGGTGCGCAACATTATGCGACAGTCCGTTTGCAATTCGAAGGGAGTCGCGGTGAGCAAATCAGTTCTTTAAACTATCAAATTATTGTCCGCGACCGTGATGGCGTGCAATTAGATACCATTAAAACCAGCGCGACGGCGGGGAGTGGCAATACCTTTGGGCCGTTTCGGCAAGGCTCAGATTGTATTATTCGCATCAACCGCGCGCTCAGCAATGATGGCTTTATTACTTTGCATGGCTTGCAAACCGCGCGCCTGCAAGCGGGTGAAAATGTGATCACCGTTAAAATCGATTTTGACCAATGGCAATTTAATGTGAACAGCGTCACACTGCAATTTGATCCCGCGGCAGAAAAATATCGTAATCAAAGCAAAGGCCAAGCGGTTTTATATTTACCGGATCAACATATTACCGATCCGACCACTTTTCCGGTTGAATCCGCTTTGATTCCCCGCGATACGATTGCTTATGCCTATGCCAGTTATGAATCGGATTATGGTTTATATGGCATTCATCGTGTCGAAGTGAAACCGGGCACAAAAAATGTTGCTTTAACGGTGCCTGTCAAATTAGAAAAGCCGGAAAGTGCTCAGCGTTATAACTTAATAGTAATTATTACCGATGTTGATGCAGAGCATCCTGTTACTCTCTTTAAAATTTTATCTATTAGTTTAGATTCGCAAACAATTGAAAAAACCAATACTTCGCAAGATGTGTTTTATGCCACTAACTTAACGGCGGGTGAAACGCATCGCGTGTGTGTCATTGCGCAAGATATGAAAGATCGTGTAGCGGCTAATTGCGTGGTGGTCGAACCCCAAAAAGCGGATGCAGAACAAATTGTGGATCCACTTTATACTAAAGTGTTAGGGCTAAAATTTGTTACCAAGCTTTCTGATCAAGATATGGATTTGGCTTATCAAGGCGTCGATTATTCCAATCAATCGGCAGGTACTACGATTGTGAGTACCGGTAATAGTGGTCAGCAGCAACCGCCTACTGTTGATGGTTTGGAAAAAACCCTGAAAAATAATAATAAAGCGATTGTGACAACGGCATTGCCTTTAACACAACGGAGTAACGCACCCGTACAGTCTAACAGTGAAAAAATTATTTTCTCAATGTTTGAATTGCAAAGCGGCGATGTGAGCGATACTTCAAAACCAGCTATTTTAGATCCCAATCACATTACTATCGTGGTGCAATATCCAGATGGCAGTAATGCCATGTTAAGCGGGCAAGCAGCGATTAAAGTGATGCGTGCGCATGGTTTCTTGAAAGGTAATACTTTGGAATTGACAGTCAATGGTCGACGTGGTTATGAAGGCCCCGATTTCGTTAATCCCAAACCCAAACCTGCTGCCGCTGTACCCATGCCGGCAAATAAAGTAAGCAATGCTTACTGGTTAGTGGAGGCGCGTTATGAAGTGCAAAATGGTGCGAGCACTATTTATGGTTATGCTTATGGTACACCTTATGATAAAAGTGCGGCGGCGGCAGTAGCGCAGTATCGTGATGATAATCATGAAGATACTGTGGTGGGTAAATATATTGATGCGGGTATGTGCAGCTATCGCGATCGCAAGCAGATCACTGTGGAAGGCCATTTGGTGCAGTGGACAGCACAAGCTATTGGAGGCCCTTATCCTAACGAAGCCGCTGCTGATAAAGCTAAACAAGTAGTGAATTGTTGGTAAGCAATGCAATGGTTTGGGTATAGAATTTAGAGAATCTCAAGTATTAACCCTCGTTAAGAGTGTTAGTACAATTGGGCAAAATCTATAAGCCCTATTTAACTAGCCCTATCTTTAGTAGCAAAATTTTTAATTCTGGATCAACTTTGGCAGCGCGTGCCAAATCTTCTATTGAAAATTTTGCACTCAATGTATAAGCATCAACAGGTTTTTTGTAGGTTGGCCATGCTTGATTTAATTTTTCTTTGGTCTTAACTGTATTGAGCTCTAAATTTGCTTTGCCTGTTAGCAGGCGTAATAGAATTCCTTCTTGATTGGGACGTTGGACACAGACAATAAAATTTTCTTTTTCTGCTGCCTCTTTTAACTGGGCTAAAGACCAACCATCATCTCTTTGTGTGGCGCGATCGCTATCTACTAGTAAAATGCAGGCCTTTGCTTTAGTTTTGGTTTTATCATTACGCTTTTTCAAATAGACCGCTTTCTTAAGCATGGTTTCATAGCTGCCACCTGTTAGTGGTTCGCAATCCAAATGTATGTGCAATCCATTTTTATCAGCAAGTATCTGCAACCATCTTATAAAAGATTGATCGCCAGGGCCTTCTCCCGCTAAGAAATATCTAACACGTTTTTGGATCATAATTTATCCAATATGAGGGATAGCACCTAGTTCACCAGAGAGATATTTTTTCATCAAGCTAGGTTCACGACGTAAGCCTTTGATATCCCGTGCGCCGTAAATATGAGTAGATTGACCGCTCAGTTTTTCAGTCAAGAAAATTTGCTCTTTTTCAAGATCATTCAGCAAACTAGAATTATGAGCGGTAAAAATTAATTGTGCTCCATGTGGATTCCGCTCAGGATCATTAAACCAACGCAACAGTTCTGGCAACAAAAGTGGGTGACATTCTGTGTCTAACTCATCAATGAAGGCAATGCTACCGTTCGCTAAGGCATAATGTAATCGTGGAAAAATTTCGATAAATCTTCGTGTACCAGCTGATTCTTCCGGTAAAAAAATAAAATCATCAAGCCCTATATGTTTAAATTTAGCAAACCAACCTTGCGGGCTTTGCTCAATCGTCATAGATTCTAAGCCGAGATCTAAGCGTCTTAATTCATGATTCAAGTTATCCAAACACATTTTATCGGCTGCATAAGTGCCTAATAATTGAGAAATAGTGGGTTGAATTCTATTAACGCCTATCACATTTGACTGCGAAGCTGCTATTAAACGTTTAAGGAAGATAGAGAGAGAGTGATTAAATTTTTCGAGAGTACTAATCACACTGGCATTTTCACGAATACTGTCTTTTCTTGAATCACTGGTATTTGGAATGCCAAATTCTTTGCCAAAATGGAATTGTTGATTGTTACGCTCAAACAGACAACGAAACTTTCCTTTAGGGGCATAAGATAAGGCTTCATATGCGACTGTTTTGTTACTAAAATTCCTTGCTTTATGAGCTATATGTAGTTCGTAACGAAAGATCGTCTGTGGCGCATCAGGCGATAATTGAGAATCAAATTCCAGCAGAATTTTGGTTGGTTTTCCCCACCAGTTTTGATGCCTATAAGGCTGAAATAAAAGATCAATTTCATCAGTCCAGTTAAAACTGTTGCCGGCAAATAGAATTGCCGAAACAGCAGCGCGCAATACGGTTGATTTGCCGGATGCATTTGGACCAAAAAATCCTATCACTGTAGGCAAACGGGTAACACCATTGGATCGTGAAAGTCGAAAGCAATCTAAGTCAGGAGCATTTCCAGGGACTTCAAATGTCAGCTCTTGGCGATCCGCAATAGAGAAGAAATTTTCAATAGCAATTTTATATAACATTTTTACATTATAACATTTTTTTGTTAAAAGTCAATTTTAAAACAAAAATTTTTACAAATAAAGTTAATGTTTGAAGTTTTTTTGATATATTCTGTTTTTATTTGGTTGGTAAGGGGGGAGCTCTGATAACAGATGTGCGTTTTAAATTTTTATTAAGTTTTTTCGGTTATACTTTGCACACAAGTTTTTTACCAAGAACCCAAACAGCCAAACGCACCAAAAGATTCGACACCTGTATATAAGGCGTGTCTACGGTTGCTTAAGTGCGCGGTTAACTAAATTTATGGGGCTTAATAAATATGTTTAATCCAGTACATGGTGCACTATTGCATAATTGCAACTCAGCTTGCCCCTATTTTAATCCAGTTCCTGACCACCTAGAACAACAAGTTCACCGTATGCCAGGTCACGTCTGTACCTCAGTTTGTGGAGGGCCCCGTATAGCTGTTGCAAATCCCCCGCACGGTATACCAGGCCACATTTGTATGATGACAGGTTGCAGGCTTCAACTTGTTCCGCAACCTTTTCCAAATAACCCATTTTTCCCACCAATGGGTAATGATGGTGGAGGCTAACCTTTTTTTCCCGTTGCTATACTCATTACACTTCATTTTTACCAAGGAACCCCTATGTCCATAACATCACTCACCATCGCTGAATTTGATCCGGAATTATCGCAAGCTTTATTAAACGAAGCGCAACGCCAGGAAGATCACATTGAATTAATCGCCTCCGAAAATTATGTCAGCCTCGCCGTGTTAGAAGCACAAGGTTCGGTGCTCACCAACAAATATGCCGAAGGTTATCCGGGTAAACGTTATTACGGCGGTTGCCAATATGTGGATATTGCCGAGCAATTAGCGATTGACCGCGTCAAACAATTATTTGGTGCGGCGTATGCCAACGTGCAACCGCATTCGGGTTCGCAAGCTAATGCGGCGGTGTATATGGCTTTGTGTGCACCCGGCGATACCGTGTTAGGCATGAGCTTAGCCGAAGGTGGGCATTTAACGCATGGTGCGAAAGTGAATTTTTCCGGCAAATTGTATAACGCGATTCAATATGGTTTAGATCATGCGACGGGTGAAATTGATTACGCCCAAGTCGAAAAACTCGCGCAGGAACATAAACCGAAAATGATCATCGCCGGTTTTTCGGCGTACTCTCGCATTGTCGATTGGCAAAAATTTCGTGCCATTGCTGATAGCGTTGGGGCTTATTTAATGGTCGATATGGCACACGTGGCAGGTCTCGTTGCAGCTGGTGTGTATCCCAATCCCGTGCCATTTGCCGACGTGGTTACTTCCACCACGCACAAAACTTTGCGCGGCCCGCGCGGTGGTTTAATTATTTGTAAAGCCAATCCCGAGCTTGAAAAGAAATTTAATTCGCTGATTTTCCCGGGCACGCAAGGTGGCCCGTTAATGCACGTGATCGCTGCCAAAGCGGTAGCCTTTAAAGAAGCCTTGCAACCCGAATTTAAAGCTTATCAACAACAAGTGGTTGCTAATGCGCGTGCGATGGCGCAAGTGATCTTAAAGCGTGGCTACAAAGTCGTTTCCGGTGGCACCGACAATCATTTATTTTTAGTTGATTTATCTGCGCAAGGAATCACCGGGAAAGAAGCAGAAAATGTTTTAGATAGCGTGCATATCACCGTCAATAAAAATGCCGTGCCTAACGATCCGCAATCGCCGTTTATAACGAGCGGCTTGCGCATCGGTTCACCTGCCATGACCACCCGTGGTTTTAAAGAAGCAGAAGCCAAACAAGTTGCAGAGTGGATTTGCGATGTGTTACAAAATCTTCACGATGAAAAAATGTTGCACACAGTGAAACAAAATGTGTTGAACTTGTGTAAACAGTTTCCGGTATATGGCTAGGGTGTGTCCCTAAACCTTTTCGTGTAACGAAAAAAAAGATAATCGAGATAAAATTTCGTCAAAATGTGAGGATAATAGTTATTCTATGTGACGAACATTTTGACAAATTTTAGCCGATTAGGCTTTTTTTGCAGTCATGATAAAGGTTTAGGGACACGCCCTAGACGGGCGTTCTGGTAGCTGTCGATACATTACGGGGAAAGAGCTCTGCTAACTCCGGAAAAAAAGCCGCCATACTTTCTAGTAAAGAGCTCTGCTAACTCCGGAAAAAAAGCCGCCATACTTTCTAGTATGGTTGAAGTATCTTCGACAGGCAGTACAACAACATCTATTTCACCCGGAGTGGGAACAATTTTTAATTGCCACTTGAGAGCCGGAATTGTTACTACCAGCATGTGCTTACCACGCTCATGTTGATACTCGCATTGGCATTCTTCATTCACATTAGTCTTGTAGGGTATCTGCAAATGACGGCACGCCTGGCTAAGCAGCACAATCCCTGAGCCGGGTTTCACTAAATTAGAATTTTGCATTTTATAAGCAAAGCTAATGAGGTAGGTTTTTATCAGCAGTTCGGGCGGTATTTGTCGCCAAATTTCGTGTAATGCTTGCGTTCTTCTTTGCGGCTCAGATTCGGGGATTACAGCGTATTGAATATTAGGTGCCACTCCCGATTTCTGGGCGATGATAAAGCTATTTGTGTTACCGAGCAACTGCAGTTCCCATTGCGGGCTAGCAATGGAAGGGTTTCCTGTCAAGCCTTTAATACCTAAGTCAATCTTTTGTGCTCCCTT
>JABDGN010000046.1 GCA_013285995.1 Gammaproteobacteria bacterium | reverse complement strand
TGATTTCACTCGCTGCCGTCTTAACCGTGATTGGTTATTCCTTAAACGACACCATCGTCGTTTTCGATCGGGTGCGGGAAAATTTCCGTAAAATGCGCAAAGGCACACCGTTGGAAATCATGGATGCGTCCATCAACCAAACTTTGTCACGTACCATCATGACCTCTGGCTTAACATTGCTCGCCGTATTATCGTTATTAATCTTCGGTGGCCCTACCCTGCATGGTTTTTCAATCGCTTTGGTAATTGGTATTATCGTCGGTACTTACTCTTCCATCTACATCGCCGGTGCGTTAGCGATTGCCATGGGCTTGTCGCGCATTGATTTGTTACCGAAACCGAAAGCGGAATTAGACGAACGGCCCTAATATGAAACCCACTCGCTGGCAACAACGTTTCGAAAATTTTGAGCGTGCTTTTATTTTGTTGCGCAGTGCTTTCGAAGAGAAAAAACCAGCTGAATTTTCTGAATTGGAAAAAGAAGGTTTAGTACGACGCTTTGAATACACCTTTGAATTAGCCTGGAAAACATTGAAAGACTATTTAGAACATACTGGTATTAGCTTCGATCAAATTACTCCCCGCCACGTTATTAAAGCAGCCTTCGCTGCAAAAATCATCGAGGATGGTCAAGCCTGGATAGACATGCTGGATCATCGCAATGTAATGTCGCATACTTACAATGAAGTCAGTTTCAAGAAAGCGGTTGTCGCTATTGCTGGCCATTATTTAGCAGCTTTAGAGCAAGTTTAAAAGAAATTTATCATGTGAAATAATCATCAGTTAGATCTTGTCGCAAAAGAAATTTATCATGTGAAATAATCATCAGTTTAGGGCAATAATCACCGATGTTCCATTTTTTCCGCTGCCGGTATGGCCACTCCCCGTTGAGTCTTCATAAATCACCATATCTCCAGCTGTGAATGTTCGTGTAGTTCCATCTCCTGCCGTAATGGTTTCTGATCCTTGCAGAACAATTTCAAGAAAACGTTTTCCTGCAGGAGGATTATGCTTAGTCCAGAAATAGGATCCCGGAAAACTCGTTAAGAGAAAACTAGTCGCGATGCTAGGGGGTGTACTGTAATAGGACGTGTTAGGAGAGTTTGGAAAAAATGGCCTGTTGGCTGGAACCAAGACATCTCTAAAATGTGATACTCCTTTTTTTGCATATATCTCTGTTACTTTAAAAGTGTTTGCCGGGATTTTTTGCCCAGCGACCATAGGGATCGCTGCAACGGGAAATGAAGTCGGCACCTGGTTTACTACTGTAGCCGCTGGGCTTGCATAAGCTACAATCACGATAACACTTAATAATAAACTGAAAATAAATTTCATCTCTCTCTCCTCATTAGTAACATCGTTCGAAAAATCAATCTAAAAAAATCTTTTTAAACCCTTCTTTTAGCATCTGTAAATAGCGCTCATATGCATCCGCTTCTTTAAAATAAGTCACTTGATCGAAAATCATAATATTTAAACTACCGGTCAACCAAATCGCGATCATTTCTGGTGCGATGTCAGTGCGAATCATTTTCTTTCCCTGCAAGTGTCGTAAAGGCACAAACCAATTTTTCGGCGCAATCACGTTGCCGGCTTTCATCTGCATGGCATTTTTTTCCAGCTTTTGCCATTGCATTAATTGTCGCAACTCTTGTGATTGCTGGTAAACATATACCCGTTGATGGATAGCTTGCTCCAAAAAAAACTCGAAACTTTCGGGCTCAGGATGAATTGCCGGCACTTTTAATTGCGCAAACAAATGCAGTTTCACTGCTTCCCATAATTTGGCTTTCGAGCCAAAGTAATGAAAAATAAGTGCTTCATTTAAATCCGCCGCTTTAGCAATTTGCAAGGTACTAGTGGCTGCAAAGCCCTGTTTTGCAAACAATTTTGCCGCTGTTTTCAATAGCTTCAACTTTGTCTTAACCGGATTGCGGGTTTTAATCATTTTGTTTGTCATATTTCTCATCTTGACTAGCCAGACATTTTACAGTATTATACTAATTAAGTAAACACTTAATTAACAAACGGGAGAAAAAATGAACGTCACTAAAGTTTATACCACGCCGCAAGGCCATTCAGATTTTGAAGTAATAGATGAATTGCGGGTTGAAGCTGTTCCATTTGGCAAAGACACCATTTTATTATCTCAACCGATAAAATGTGAAACCCTTATGGCTTATGAATTTGATGAGTCGAGTTTTTTAGATTGGCATAACCCTCCTCAATCAGGATACATGGTGATGTTGGAAGGCGAGTTAGAAATCACAGTAAAAAATGGCAAAAGTAAAAAATTTGTGGCTGGCGATATTTTCACAACAGTGGATACTACCGGCAGCGGTCATATCACTAAAGCTTTGAAAAAAGGCAAGGCCTTAATTATTAAATTATGAACACTACTAACAAAAAATGGTGGGTACTCATCAGTGTTGGCATGAGTGCCGCTATCACGGGGGTGGACTTTGCGATTGTTAATACTGCATTGCCCGCTATTCAAATGAGCTTGCACGCAAGTATTTTGCAACTGCAATGGATGATGAATATTTTTGTGTTATTAATTTGTATGAGCTTGGTGATGGCAGGTCGGCTCGCGGATATATTTGGCCGACGGTTGGTCAATTATATCGGGGTGATTTTATTTGGTATCGCTTCATTATTATGTGGCTTAGCAACCGATCCTAATTGGTTAATTGTATTTCGCGGCTTACAAGGTTTGGCTAGCGCGATTATCATCCCTTGTTCGCTTGCGATCATCACTAACGCATTTCCTCCAGCAGAACAGGGTAAAGCCGTTGGCATTTGGAGCAGCATTATCGGCATTGGTTTAGCTATCGGTCCGGTATTAGGCGGCATCATTGTCGGCATCGCCAATTGGCGGTGGATATTTTTCATCAATATTCCATTCACTATTATTAGCCTCGCGCTTGCCATCATGAACATTAAAGAATCGCATGCGAAAGAATTTGGCACCAAAATAGATTGGAGTGGCTTTATTTTATTGAGCGTGGGAATCGGCGCCTTGATTATCGGCATTATCCAAGGGCAGGATTGGGGCTGGAATTCTGTTTATATTATTGGTTTGTTTATCATTGGTATACTTGCATTAATCGTTTTTTACTATGTAGAGCGCAATAAAGCATCGCCCTTGCTGCAAGTAAAATTATTCGCTAATAAAACATTTTTTGCGGCCATGATCGCCAACTTCGCTTTAGTATTTTTTGCTTGGGCAGCATTTTTTCTAATGCCACTTTATTTGCACACCGTGCATGGACAATCGACCTTCGTCATTGGCTTTATGTTATTACCGATCACCGTTATATTTACTATCATCGCGCCGATAGCTGGCCATTGGGTTGATAAAAGCGGACCTAAAATCCCTATTTTATGCGGCATTCTTTTATTAGCGATGACTGCTTGTTTACAAGCTTTGTTTCACATTCACACCAGCACTTTAGTTATTTTATTCGCTTTCATCGTGTTTGGATTTGCCTGGGGTTTAATATTTGGCCCTTCAACCCATGCTGCTATTGCGGCACTGCCCGCTAATGCGGCGGGGATCGCTTCGGGTGCATTATGGACTTTACAAAATATGGGCGGTGCCTTGGGTTTGGCACTGGCCGGAACTTTGTTTCGTGCGCAGAGTTCTTTTATCAGTGGGTATCATGCAGCGATGTGGTTGCTATGCGCAATCGCTGTGGTGGCTGCGATAATATTTATGGTCCTGCTAAAACAGCCTCGAGCAGCTAAAAACGCCTAAAATATTTTATGTAATTCTAACATGACATATTAGAATTACATAAAATACCACTTGTTCTAATTTTCAATTTATGTAATAATAACATGCCATATTAGAATTGCATAAACAAATGAAGTATAAAAAACGTCAATTAGAGCCTTTATTACGCGAATATCTCGCGAGTTTTCCTGTGGTTGCTTTAACGGGCCCTCGCCAATCGGGCAAATCCACTTTATTACGTCATTTGCTTGGCAAAGAATATCGTTATATTAATTTCGACAGCCTTGTGTTGCGCGAACAATTTTATGCCGATCCGGAAGGTTTCATGGCAACCTATAGTGACAAAGTTATTTTTGATGAAGCGCAATTAGTCCCGGAATTATTTTCTTATATCAAAATAGCCGTTGATGAAGATCGGCAAAGCTATGGTAAATTTGTTTTATCAGGTTCAAGTCAATTTCATTTGTTGCAAAATATTACCGAATCACTCGCCGGCCGTATTGGTATGCTGGATCTTTTACCTTTCCAATTAAGCGAAGTCCCACAACGTTTGCGTAAGCAAATGGTATTAAAAGGCGGTTATCCAGAGTTAGTAACACGCGATTATAAAAATACAGAAATATGGTATGACAGTTACATTACCACTTACCTTGAACGGGATGTACGACAATTAGCAAGAGTTAGTGATTTACATGATTTTCAACGTTTCATTAATTTGTTAGCCGCCAATGTTGCAACTATCTTAGACATGCAACGCTTTGCAACCGATATTGGTGTCAGCATTCCGACTATTAAACGCTGGTTGTCATTTTTAGAAGCGTCTTATATCATTTTTCTATTGCCACCTTATTTTTCCAATTTGGGAAAACGAATTACCAAGCGCCCTAAACTTTATTTTTGGGATAGTGGTTTGGTATGCCATTTGGTGGGTATGGAAACCGAAAAACAATTGGCAAATAATGTCATGTCCGGTGCGATTTTTGAAAACCATGTGATGAGTGAAATCTTTAAAAAGGAAAAGCATGCCGGCAGTCACGCAAATTTTTATTATTATCGTACCAGTAACAATGTGGAAATTGATTTGATTGTCGATCGTAAACACAGCAAAGAATTGATTGAAATAAAATTTTCTCAAACAGCCGCACCAAAGATGTATAGAGCATTAAGCGATTTACAGCAAAAAGATGCGACGAGTTACTTACTTTATTGTGGTAAAGCGGTACCGCATCAAGCGATTAAGATTATGAACTATCAAGATTATTTGGTTTAAAGGAGGAAAATATGTCAACGTTTAAAGTTAATAAAAAATTTGCAGCGCAGTGGGGCCTTCAACATCCGGCTATTATTCAAGCGCCGATGGCAGGTGGTATTACTACGCCAGAATTAGTTTCAGCGGTTTCCAATGCGGGTGGCCTGGGTAGTTTTGCAACCGGTTATTTAACAACTGAAGCTGCAAGCCTAGGGATCAAAGCGATTAAAGTCAAAACGTCGCGACCGTTTGCCGTTAATTTATTTGTCCCCTCTGAAATTCCAGTTGAACCAGAAAAATTGCAAGCTTTTCAAAAGCAGTTAAATGTTTATCGGGAACAATTAGGTTTGCCGCAGGAAGATATTTCCGCCATCCCCACCTTGCCTAAAGATAATCACGCTGAACTGATTGATCTTGTGATAGCGGAAGATGTGAAGATAGTCAGTTTTACTTTCGGCAATTTATCGACAAAAAATATTCAACTGCTCAAAAGCAAAGGCGTTTATTTGATTGGCACAGCAACTGCGGTCGAAGAAGCTGTTATTTTAGAACAAGCGGGCATTGATGCCGTGATTGCACAAGGTTATGAAGCCGGTGGTCATCGCGGTGGATTTGCTACTCCTTCATCTTACGCATTAACCGGAACGATGTCATTCGTGGCTGCGGTGGTTGATAAGGTACATTGCCCTGTAATTGCAGCAGGAGGAATTATGGATGCGCGCGGTGTGGTAGCAGCACTTGCGCTCGGCGCTGCTGCGGTGCAAATGGGAACTGCTTTTTTAACAGTTGAAGAAAGTGGTGCGAATCCCCTTTATAAACGTGGCTTAGAAGCGGCTCGAAAAACTTCGCAAGATCCAACCGCCTTAACCTTAAGTTATTCCGGTAAATGGGCACGTGCGATTGAAACACAATTTATGCGCGATAGAAAAAAAGATTTGTTCCCGGCTTATCCCTTTCCTCATTACATGACGGCGCCAATACGCAAAGAAGCGGTGAAACAAGGCAAACCAGAATTCACTTCGATGTGGTGCGGACAAGGCATTAATATTGATACTGCGTCGAAAACCGCAGCGGAATTATTGGAAAAAATTTACCGTGAAACAAAAGAAATTTCAGCTGCACTTGCGCAAGAAAGTAAATCGTAGCGTGGAGAAACAAATGAACAATAGCATCGGTTTTATCGGTTTAGGTTTGCTAGGTACACCTATGGCAGAACATATCCTAAAAAATAATTTTAAACTATTTGTGTGGGGGCGCAACCCTGATAAATTATTACCGTTCACTAAGCAGGGCGCTATCATCGCAGATTCAGCGCAAGCATTAGCAGAACAAGTTGATATTATTATATTATGTGTAACTGATGAAATAGCTGTCGAAGCTGTGTTGTTTGCTGAAGCAGGCATCCTCGCAGCAAAACGTACCGGGCAAATTATTGTTGATCATTCTACTATTTTGCCTGCTGCCGTAAAGCCCATCGCCGATAAAGTCACAGCCAGTGGTCGACACTTTATTGATGCGCCTGTTACTGGCGGCGTGCGCGGTGCAATCAATAGTGCTTTAACTATATTTGCAGGTGGAGAAGCAGGTAACCTTGAAAAAGTAAGGCCTATTTTATCGCTTTACTCAGCAAAAATTAATCATATGGGAGAGAGTGGCTGTGGACAGGCAATGAAAATGTGTAATCAAGTTATGGTTCTAAATACACACATCCTCGTTCATGAAGCACTTAATTTTGCCAAATATCAAAATTTGGATGTCAATAAAGTTTTGTCGGCTTTTGAAGGAAGTTTTGCTGATTCTAAATTACTACAGTTTATGGGCAAAGCTGCCTATGGCTCAACTCCCGATAACATCGCACATATAAAAACCTTTATGAAGGATTTACAACTGATGCAAGCCACTGCAGAACGCGTACACAGTAAACTATATATAACGGATACGACGGCCAAGCTTATCAATACACTGATGGAAAAAAATTACGGAGAAAAGGAGTTGGCTGAAATTAAGCGCTTATATATGGATCAAGAACTTTGAAATAGGTGTAAGCGAAACTTGTGCAGGTACGTGTAGTAAGCCGACATTATTTTTATTGTCGGCTTGTTCGTTTCGCTTTTCGGGCGGGTCCAGCCCCGCCCCGACAAGTAAACCGAATTATCCTCTATTCCGGATTTTCCAAACTCAACACACCGGTGTTGTAATCGTAAGCGAGTTTTACTTTTTATGTTGAGATAAGAATTTATGTGCTTTAGCCAATTCTGCTGCTAATTTCTTTTCGTTTGGTAATGATAATTTATATTCAGAAGCCATGATCTTGTTAGGTAATCCTTCAAGAGCATAATGTGCCACAGCTTGATCTTTTTGGGTACACAATATTAAACCAATAGGTGGATTTTCTCCTTCTTTCATCCAGTGTTCTTTTGCATAATTTAGGTAGAGATGCATCTGTCCTACATCAGCGTGAGTAAATTTTCCCAATTTTAAATCGATAATTATTAATGATTTTAACTGGCGATTAAAAAATACTAAATCCACGCGATACCATTCGTGGCCTATACGTAATCTGCGTTGACGACCAATGAACGCAAAGTTATCACCTAACTCAAGCATAAAATTTTCTAATTTGTTAATTAAAGCTGCTTCTAATTCCAACTCGGAATATTCATCCTTTAGATCAAGGAATTCGAGAATATAAGGATCTCTTATTGCTTCTTCTGGCGCAATAATCTCACTAGTTTTCGCCTTAGCCTCTTTTTTCAGAGTGGCTACCTTATTATGTGAGAGTAAACCGCGTTGGTAAAATTGAGTAGCAATTTGTCTGTCTAACGTTCTAACTGACCATCCTCCTCTTAAAGCTTCTGCTTCATAAAACTCTCTTTCTTCTCGTAAACTACAGCGACGCATGAGATGAATATAATGTGTCCAGGACAGTGGAAACATCTTCATTAAACTGTCGAAATGATATTTCCGAATCAGTGATTCGGAAATATCGTGGATCCCCGAGCTTTTTAATTTCCGAATCGGTGATTCGGAAATCTTATTAATCGGATAAGTGATATAAAATAGCCGCATTAATTCTAAATTGTCAGCACTAAACCCACGACCAAATTGAGCCGTTAAATCTTTTGCTAAGCGAGAAATCAATTGACTTCCGTATTCTGCACGTTCTTTCCCTCTCTGCTCAAATTCAACAAGTTGTCGGCCAATTTCCCAATAGGCAGCGGTCATCACCGTGTTAATAGCACGTACGGTTGTATTCCTTGCGAGGTGTAGCACTTCACTAATAGCTTTGTGAAGTGAGGTATAAACGGGGGCTGGTTTTAAATCTTTTGCGGGCATCATCAACTCCTCCAAAGGAAATCTACTCCGGATTTTCCAAACTCAACACACCAGTATTATAATCATACGCAAATAATTCGGCGTAGCGCCCCCAATCAATGACGGTGGTTAACACTCGCTCTGCTTCTTTTTCAGTAAAGAAATCTTCCAGCTTACTTAAGAAACGCTCTTCAGACACTTTATGATTGCGCTTTTCTTCCAGCACATTACAGATGTGTTGCGCGAGTGGAATATAACGCCGCAAGTGTTCGGCAAAAATTTTCTTGCGTTCTTGAATATCTGCCTCGGCAAATTTTTTGCCTTCATCAGCTAATTCGATATCACCCCCTGACACATGTGCAAAACGTAAAATTTCCAGCGATTCAATCAGCGGAAATAAATCGTCAATATCTAATTGTGATTCTTCGGCTAATTCTGGCAAATCGATTTTACCGGTTGCCGCACCTAAATTTTCCAGCAAGCTGGTGAGCTTCGATACCGGCGCATCGGGGATGCGATAACTGATGCCAATATTTTTAAATTTTCCGAGACCAGGTCGTACGATAGCTTCATCTTTACGTTCCGGTTGTGTCATTAAACGATACACATCATCAACTAATTTGCGGAATTTCAAGGATTCCGGATCGCGCGGGTGTGGAATATCAATGCTCAATTCCGCACGCACATAACCGGGATTGGATCCAAAAATCAACACGCGATCGGCCACTGCCACCGCTTCTTCAATATTGTGCGTGACGATCACAATGCCATTTAAATGCGTTTTTTTCGCTTGCCACAATTCTAATAAATCACCGCGTAAGTTTTCCGCAGTTAACACATCGAGCGCAGAAAAGGGTTCATCCATCAACAATACATCCGGTTCTACCACCAAGGCACGTGCAAAACCGACGCGCTGTTTCATACCACCGGATAATTCTTTCGGATAAGCGGATTCGAAACCATCCAGACCAATCATATCAATCGCCGCAATCGCGCGCGCACGCCGCTCATCGCGTGGCACACCTAAAGCTTCGAGTCCCAATTCCACATTTTGTAACACCGTTAACCACGGCAACAATGCAAAACTTTGAAACACCATTGAAATACCACGCACTGGCGTTTTCACAATTTGATTGCGATAGCGTGCTTCACCACTGCTCGGTGCAATAAGGCCCGCAATGATCCGCATCAAGGTCGATTTCCCCGAACCGGATTTCCCAAGCAAGGCCACGATTTCCCCTTCTTGCAAAGTGAAATCCACATTCTCCAGCACAACCAACTCTTGCCCTTCGCTGCTGCTAAAAGACTTTTTAATTTTTTCTAATTTGATAATGGTTTCTGACATAATTTTTCCTAGGATTGAGGAACGAGGATTGAGGGAAAAACAATCCTACCACTCCATCTCTTAACTTCACTCACGCAGCGGCGCGAAATTATAATATTTATACTCGTCATTTAAATTGAGCCTGGATTCCCGCTTTCGCGGGAATGACGGTGGAATTTTTAAATTGCCCAATCCCACTCCACCTCTTAACCTCACTCTCGCAGCGGCGCGAGATTATAATATTTATACTCGTCATTTAAATTGGGCCTGGATTCCCGCTTTCGCGGGAATGACGACTGCCCCCACCTCTTACCTACCTCACAGCAGCAGCGCGATGGGTTGTCACCTTTTCATTTTTTATTTACTGGAAAATGAAGGAGCGGTGAACGCAATTAATTATTTTTAAAATAAATCTGGGGGTTAATTGAGCAAACTCTCAACAACAGGGATGTTGTTGTGAAGCCTACACGGACGTATTCACGGCGTGTTTGCGAAATTATGCCTCCAGGTTTATTTTAAAAATAATTAATTGTGTTCAATACCCTCTTGCTTCCAGTAAATAAAAAATGAAAAAAAATCATAATCCATATCTCCGCTGCGCCAACCGATACAACGGATGCCACACAATCCGATTAAACGTCACAACAAACACGCACATCATGATCAAACTCAGCGCAATCCGATGCACATCCCAACTGCTGGTATACTGCGACAAATACGCGCCCAAACCATGCACCACGATTTTGGTTTTACCCCACTGAATCACTTCCGCCATAATGCTCAAGTTCCACGCTGCACCTGCCGTCGTTAACGCACCGGTCACATAATACGGAAAAATACCCGGCAATACAAAACGCTGCCACCACAAAAATCCCCGCACCCCTAAATTACGCGTCGCATAATAATAATCTTGCGGCAACGTTGTCGTCCCGGCGATCACATTAAAAGCGATATACCACTGGCAACCTAAAATCATCAGCATCGTCACCCAAATTTCTGGATTTAAATCTAGAAAAGTGATCACGATCACGGCAATAGGAAACAACAAATTCATCGGGAAACCCGCTAAAAACTGAATCACCGGTTGCACCAAACGCGCATAACGTGGCCGTTGCCCCACCCAC
>JABDGN010000045.1 GCA_013285995.1 Gammaproteobacteria bacterium | reverse complement strand
GTGTTGCCATAATGCACACATTGTGCTAGCCTTGTTTATATAAAGGAGAAAGCCTTCATGACAGTACCTAAGTCTAAACCCAAGCCTAAAAAAATTGGCATGAAAAAATCTGTTAAACGACAACAGATTAAGTTAGATGCTGAAGAGCAGGATTTATTAGCTTCTTACAAGCGTGGCGAGTGGAAAACCGTTAAAAATCTGGCAGAAGAAAAAACTTTTGCAAAAAAAGCGGCTGCTAATTACTCACGTAAAGACACGCGCATTAATATTAGGCTTTCCAGCACTGATTTGGAACTTATCAAGCAACGCGCTGTTTATGAAGGATTGCCTTATCAAACCTTAGCTGCCAGTGTATTACATAAATATGCGGCGGGTCATTTGACGTAAGATTGTAAATCGATCCTAATCTCTTCACAACTCTAAAATCCTTTAAAACTTATGAAAACTCAATTTACTACCCAACTCAACGCACAATTAGCGGAACTCGAAGCACAAGGTTTATTTAAAAGCGAGCGTTACATCACTTCCCCGCAAGGCGCGGAAATCCAAGTGAATGGCCGCACGGTATTAGATTTTTGCGCCAATAATTATTTAGGCTTAGCTAATCACCCGACTTTAATTGCAGCGGCAAAACACGCGCTCGATACGCATGGTTTTGGCATGGCGTCGGTGCGCTTTATTTGTGGCACGCAAGATTTACATAAGCAACTCGAGCAAAAACTCAGCGACTTTCTCGGCATGGAAGATACGATTTTGTATTCGTCTTGCTTTGATGCCAATGGCGGTTTGTTTGAAACTTTATTCGGTGAAGAAGATGCGATCATCAGCGATGAATTAAATCACGCCAGCATCATCGATGGCATTCGTTTGTGTAAAGCTAAACGCTGGCGTTATAAAAATAGTGACATGGCCGATTTAAAAGCTAAACTCATTGAAGCCAAAGAGTGTCGCTATCGTTTAATTGCTACCGATGGCATATTTTCCATGGATGGTTACATTGCGAAATTAAAAGAAATTTGCGATTTGGCCGACGAACATGATGCTCTCGTGATGGTTGATGATTCACACGCCGTTGGCTTCATGGGGAAAAATGGTCGTGGTACACACGAGCATTGTGAGGTAATGGGCCGGATTGATATTTTAACTGGCACTTTAGGTAAAGCCTTGGGCGGTGCTTCCGGTGGTTACACCAGCGGTAAAAAAGAAGTGATCAGTTGGTTGCGCAATCGTTCGCGACCGTATTTATTTTCCAATGCGCTCGCGCCCTCTATCACCGGTGCGGCGATGGCAACGCTGGATTTACTGGCATCCAATCATCAACTGCTCGATAAGCTGCGCGCTAACAGTGCGCGTTTTCGTGCGGGCATGAGCAAAGCCGGGTTTGATTTATTGCCCGGTGAACATCCGATTATTCCCGTGATGTTATATGATGCGAAACTGGCGCGCGATTTTTCTAATCGCTTACTGCAAGAAGGTATCTACGTGGTTGGATTTTCTTATCCCGTCGTGCCGCAAGGTAAAGCGCGTATCCGCACGCAAATGTCAGCCGCACATAGCTTTGAGCAAATCGACGCAGCGATTGCGGCGTTTACCAAAGTTGGGAAAGAATTGAAAGTTATTTAGGACACGCCTAAGCCGCATGCCGATTCAGTCGCTGCTTCTCCCGTTGCCAATCGCGTTCTTTTTCGCTGGCACGTTTGTCGTGTTGTTTTTTCCCTTTCGCCAGCGCGATTTCAATTTTGACTTTATTATTTTTCCAATATAATTTGGTGGGTACAATCGTATAACCATCGCGCTCTTTTGAGCCGATTAATTTATTGATTTCTTTTTTGTGCAGCAATAATTTGCGGGTGCGTTGTGGATCGATTTTCACATGCGTAGCGCAGGTGGTTTGCAGGGGCGGGATTTGGGTGCCGATGAGCCACGCGGCGCTGTCTTTGAAAATAATATAACTATCGACCAATTGAATGCGGCCCACGCGCAAGCTTTTCACTTCCCAACCTTCCAGCACCAAACCCGCTTCCAAGCGTTGCTCGATAAAATAATCATGCCCCACTTTTTTGTTGAGCGCGATGGTCGAATCAGTGTGCGGTTTTTTTGGCATGACATATTATACCCATTACATTTTAAATTGACTGTGCAACAGGGGCTATTATTTTATCTTTAATTTGACTTCTATTTCTTTCGCTTCTATAATTATAGAAGCGAAAGAAATAGAAACAACCAAAAGGCTTTATGTATATGAATGGACGAGATTATTTCCCTTTAGGCAAAGCTAATGGTAAAGCCTTTTGTAATCGCACTAGCGAAACCAAGTGGTTATTATCTAATATTAAAGCGGCGAAACATTCTTTGCTAACTGCCCCGCGCCGATTTGGCAAATCCAGTCTGGCTGAAAAAGCCGTGACAGATAGCGGGTTGCCCATGGTCAGTCTTAATTTTAATACCTGCACTGATGAGCAAGAAGTTGAAAAACTAATCCGCGAGGGGGTGAGCCAATTAATTGGCAAAGCCTTGGGTTCGATTGAAAAGCTGGCACACTCAATTAAAAAATATGTTAGCAATTTAACGCCTAAATTAATTTTAGGCACCGAGCATGCGCATTTAGAATTGGTTTCAGAAAAACAAAATGTCTCGCCGGCAAAAAACGTTGAAGAATCCTTGACGCTATTGGAGAAATTATTAGCCGAAAAGAAACAAGCCGCGGTGATGATTTTAGATGAATTTCAAATTGTAGGCCTGATTGCCAAAGGTGCAGGGGTAGAAGCGGCGATTCGCAATGCCGCACAAAATATGCGTTATTTATCGCTGATTTTTTCAGGCAGTAGTCGTTCTTTATTATTAAGCATGTTTGAAAATGAAAGCCGGCCACTGTATAAATTGTGTAGAAAGCTCCATTTAAAACGCATGGATGCAGAACATTACCAGCAACATCTTAATCGTGCTGCCAAGCAGCAATGGAAAGGACATTTAGAAGCAGCTGTGTTTGAGCGTATTATGCTTTTGTCGGAGCGACATCCTTATTATGTTAATTATCTATGCGATGTAATTTGGACAGAATGTGATAAATTACCAACCCTTATTGATGTAGATAAAGCCTGGCAGCAAGTTATCGAGGAAGAGTATAGTGACGCAAGCGCTGAAATCATGCTGCTTTCAATGGGGCAAAAGAAGATTTTAAAATTGATTGCAGAAACGGCGGGAGTTTATTTGATGGCAGCCAGCTCGGTTAAAAAAACCAATATGGCGCTGAGTTCAACCTCGGGCGCCATAGCGGGACTCGTTGAAAAAGATGTGATTGAAAAAGAAGAAAGCCGCTATCAAATTATTAACCCGGTGATTAAAAAAGTTTTACAATAAACAGCAGCGATTCCCGCTCGCCTTAAAAATGCCACTTATTCAACACACCGCTCTCGTTCCTATTCCCGCTCAGCAAATGTATGAGTTAGTTAATTGCATCGAAGCGTATCCGGAATTTCTGCCTTATTGCAAAAGCGCAAAAATTAAAGAACAAAAAGATAATGTTGTGATTGCGAGCTTAGAGATTGTCAAAGACCCAATACGAAAAAGTTTTACCACCCGCAATACGTTAACACCGCCGGATTCGATAATGATTGAATTATTAGATGGACCGTTTGAATATTTGCGCGGCCATTGGCAATTTATTGCTTTGGAAGATAACGCTTGTAAAGTAAATTTTACGCTCGATTTTGCCTTTAAAAATAAATTATTTTCAGCCGTTAGTAAGCCTTTATTAAATTATATTGCTAATGATATGGTGAAGGCGTTTATTAAAAGGGCGGGTTCAACGACGAATAAAATAAATCAACAAGGCTAAAATCAATACCGGTACGATGATCGGGAAAATCAGTGGGAATAAAATAATCGCAATAATCGCCCATACTAAAATCACAATTCCCAGCAGGAAAAAAATAAATCCCGTTAACAGCGGAATTAAAACAATCGCTAAAGCCAAAATAATAAACGTTGCAACGATAATGCTCAAAGCATTGACCGTGAGGCCAATCACTAAGCCTAAAGCAGGGGCTAAAAAATACCAGGCGATTAAAACCAGTGCGGCGATTAATAGCGCAGCGAAGAGCAGGTAACGGAGGGAGGATTTTTTTTCGGGAGATGTTTCCATGCTGTCACGTCATTCCCGCGAAGGCGGGAATCCAGGCCAAAATAAAAATCTTTCTCAAACTTTAATTTTAATAAAGGGAGTTAAAATACGCTTTTTTAAAAACTGGATTCCCGCCTTCGCGGGAATGACAGCAATCCTACAAAAAAGGCCGGTGATTAACCGGCCCTTTTATTTTACTACAATTTACTTCACACCGCAGTTCATTGCTTCAAGTTGGTTTTCCAACTGTTGAACTTTCGCTGCTGCACCAGGTGCTTGGCGATCCATGTTACGCAACTGAGCTTTTATTTTAGCGCACTTGCTGGCATGGTGTTTGTGGTGGCCAGTCATTGTTGTACCAGTAGACTGGGTAACAGCCGGAGCCGCAGGAGCTGCCGCCGTGTTTTCGTTAGCTTTGTTGCTAGCACATGCTGCCAAACCCATCGCTAATACAGCGATAGCAGCGATTTTTACTAAAGATTTCATTATCTCTCCCCTAACATTTTTAGTTTTGATGACCATTAGCTGTCACAACCCAAAGCCTGGTATTGTTGCAGTAAAGCATCATTTTTCGATTGTATCACAGTTCCGGGAGAATCGGGATTATTTTGTGCAGTTTGCATCATTTGGCGCTTGAGTCCGGCGCATTGCTGATTTTTAGGTAATTGGTTTTTGGGCGTCACGCAGCCGGCCAACAGGCAGCAAATTAATAAAAGCAGGCTATACTTGAACATTCGATGTGTCATGGCGAAATCTACCTTTTAAAGTTCAGCAAACCCAGTACTATACAGAATTCATGTAAGCTTGTCACATCGCCCTAAGATTAAAGAAAATATTTATTAAATTAGCAGTAGAAACAATGACCAAACTTAACGATCCCCACGCCGCGCGTGAAGCTGAAAAATACGAAAACCCGATTCCCAGTCGTGAATATATTTTGGAGTTATTAACTCAGCTGCAACAACCTTTATCTTACGATGAACTGGTTGCCAAATTAAAATTAACCGAGCCTGATGCTCTAGAAGCTTTACGGCGCCGCTTGAAAGCGATGCAGCGCGATGGGCAGCTGATGCAAAATCGTCGCGGTGCTTATGCGTTAGTGGAGCGGATGAATTTAATTCCCGGCCGTGTGTCGGCGCACAAAGATGGTTTTGGGTTTTTAATTCCCGATGCCGGCGGCGATGATTTATTTTTAAGTGCGCGGCAAATGCGCGCGGTGTTTCATGGCGATCGCGTACTCGCCTCCGTTATTGGCAAAGATCAACGCGGTCGACTAGAAGGCAATATCGTTGAAATTCTCGAGCGCAATACCGAATTTGTAGTGGGGCAATATCGGCGCGATAATGGCATTGGTTGGGTGGAATCGGGCAATAAAAAAGTCTTGCAAGATATTTTGGTCCCGGCTGATAAAACTCTTGATGCGGTAGATGGCGACATCGTCAACGTTAAAATTATTTCGCAACCGACCGCGCATCGTCAAGCGGTGGGTGAAATTATTGAAATTGTCGGTAAATATATGGCGCCCGGCATGGAAATTGAAGTGGCGATTCGCGGTCATGGTTTGCCGCATGAATGGCCGCCCGAAGTCATCAAAGAAAGTGAACACTATCACGAAAAAATTCCACTGGCAGCGTATAAAGATCGCGAAGATATTCGCGATTTGGCTTTGGTGACGATCGATGGTGAAGATGCCAAAGATTTCGATGACGCAGTGTATTGCGAACCGCGCAAAGGGGGCGGTTGGCGTTTAATCGTGGCGATTGCTGATGTCAGTTATTATGTATCCGAAAATTCCGCGCTCGATAAAGTGGCGTTTGAGCGCGGCAACTCGGTATATTTTCCTGGTCGCGTGATTCCGATGTTGCCGGAAGTTTTATCCAATGGTTTGTGTTCTTTAAACCCCAATGTCGATCGCTTGTGCATGGTCTGCGATATGCAAGTCAGTAAAGCCGGCAAAGTGAGCGAGTTTCGGTTTTATCCGGCAGTGATGCATTCCAAAGCGCGCATGACTTACACTAATGTCGCCAAAATTTTATTAGGCGATAAAAAACTCCGCAAGCAATATGCCGCGATTACGCCGCAGTTAGATAATTTAAATACTTTATATCAAGCGTTTGCTGTGCAGCGTCAAAAACGCGGTGCTTTGGATTTTGATTCAGTCGAAACCAAAATTGTGTTTGGTCGCAATAAAAAAATCGAAAATATTGTGCCGGTGGAACGCAATGAAGCGCATCGTTTAATTGAAGAAATGATGCTGGCTGCCAACGTCTGTGCGGCGGAATTTTTACATGCCGCTAAAGTACCGATTGTGTATCGCAATCACGCCGGCCCGCCGGAAGAAAAACTGGTCGATTTACGGCAATTTTTAGCCAGCTTTAGTTTGACATTAAACGGCGGCAAAACACCTAAGCCAGCCGATTATGCCCATCTGTTGCAGAGTATTCATGCCCGTCCCGATCATTATTTAATTCAAACCGTATTGCTGCGTTCAATGTCGCAAGCAGTGTATAGCCCGGAAAATATTGGTCACTTTGGTTTGGCGTATGCGGCTTATACGCATTTCACTTCACCGATTCGTCGCTATCCGGATTTGCTGGTGCATCGCGCGATTAAAGCCGTGCTTGGTAAACACAATTGGCCTCACACCGCTAATCAAATGCAACAATCGGGCGAACATTGTTCGCACACCGAGCGGCGTGCCGATGAAGCAACGCGCGATGTCAATGATTGGCTCAAATGTGAGTACATGCAAAATAAAGTCGGGCAAAGTTTTAACGGCATGATCACCAGCGTGAAAAATTTTGGTATCTTTGTGTTGTTAGATAACGTTTATGTAGAAGGTTTGGTACACATCACGGCTTTAAAAAGCGACTATTATGATTATGATGCGGTGCACCACGTGCTGCGTGGCCAGCGTGCCGGACAAACCTACCGTTTAGGTGATAAAATTCAGGTGCGTATTACCCGGGTTGACCTCGATAAACGGCAAATTGATTTTGAGTTGAGCGGTGGAAAAAAATAAAATAACGGGCGGGTCGCGACCCGCCCCTACATGAATTTGAGTTGTAAAATAAAGTAATCACTGTTTAATATTTCCTTAAGAATTATGTAGGATAATTTTGTTTAATTTTATATTGAGTTAGTAATAATATGGCTAATAATAATCCTTTTACCCCTCTGCCAGGCGATGAAAATCCGCTATTTGATCCGCGCTATGTGGAATTACAGCCACTGAAACCATCTCATCCTGGACCAGTCGGCGGTGGGTTTCCCGTCCAACCAGGACTTCTAGCCCGCAATAATCTTCCCGCCCAACCAGGAGCGTATGATGTAGCGGCGATTCATCAGCCGAATTTAGCGCAAACTTTGCAGGCCAACATCAAGGATTTCGTTAAGGTTCTTAAGCAATTAACCCAGCAGGCTCCGGCTGTAGCAGAAGAAGTTCAGAAACAGCTGCAGCTCGAATTTGAAGAGCGATCGCGGCCAGTGATAGAAATTGATCCAGCGTTTAAAGGCAAAGATCCCAACCACCGCTATAGTTATAAGTCTGAAGATTACCAGTTGCGGCTTAATATTTATGAATCTGAGCTTAATAATGGTAAACCTTTTGTTAATTGGGTACCGGCGGGATCCGATGAGAACCCCAATTTATTGTTTACACGGCTAACGGCGAGTGAAAATGAAGAAGAAGAAACTAGTCGGGACCATTACGCGCGCGAACGTTTTTTAGAGCTCTATGAATACAAATTAAATTTACGCCTTGCTGTGCCAGCGGGACAAGCGGCCACTATGGAAGATTTAATACTCAATAAAACGCTGGGCTTGGCCATTGAAATTAAAACCGGCACGAAAGATAATCCCCACGTTTTTGTTCGCTACATTAATGGTGTGATTCAAAATTTCGAGATGCGGCGCACTCTCATCACCCATGATAAAAAGCAAGAAATTGTTGATATGGATGTCCTGCTTGTTTCGCCGGTTGCTGAATTAGCGGAACAATTTGGTTCCAAGGTTATTGGGGCCGAAAAGAAAACCATATCTCAAATATTAAAAGACTTTTTTGAAGCCTATAAAAAAGAAAAACATTTTGATGTAAAAGTTCTGCTTGATAAAGCTAGCGATCAACCGCTTGCGGTAGAGTATTACCTGCAAATGGAAGAATCTGTTTGGAGTGCAGTCTTACGTTTAATCCGAAGTGTCGGTGCTACTTTTTATTTTGAGCATGATAAAGACGGTAAAACTCTTCTAATTATTACTAATCAGTCCATACGGTTTCAAACGCCAGAGCATGAAACACCTTGTTATGATTTTAAATTTAGCTATCAGATTCGGGCGGAAAATTATGAGGATAAGGATCCGTTGCTTGTTCATATGCTTGCTGCGCAAATGGGCCAATCATATACAGCAGAGTTCTATAGAAAAGATAAGTACCGGGTACGTAATGGCGGATTGGGTATATTTTTACCCAAAATATACAATCGCCCCAAAAAACGCTTTGCAGTACGGGCGGTTAATCCTGATGACTCCGCTCAAATAACGACAGCAGGTAAAGTGACAGAAGGCGTTTCGCTTCTCAACATTGAAGGAAAGTCTGCTCAAGCGAATGCGCAGCAAAAAAGTTGGGAGCAAAGCGTTAACTGGAATAGTAGCTTATTAAAAGCCTATACCAATATACCTGTATTTGTGGGCCAGGTATTTAAACTGACAGATCCGGTTAGTCGGAAAGTAACGCAATACTTAGTTGCTGAAATCAAGTTTACCCTCGAACCTTTGAATGAGAGTGATTACATCGAAGAAGGATGGGGAACTACGCTTGCTAATAAGCTCCAGAGCGTATTTTATAAAAATCAAAGCCGTTTGCGCGCCAAAATTATTTGCATTCCTTTTGACAAATTGGCATTGCCGGTGTTGCAGCCTGTATCACCTTTTGCCAATCTCGACGGCAAAATCTTTACCATGCGGGCAGTTAACAAGACAGGCGAATATGGTGGTTCCGAGACCTCAGTGGCTGATGAGAAAGTTCAGTATGTGGGTTTTTTGTTTGATGAAGGGCCAGAAAAAAATAAGGTAGACAATCCTATCAGCGTTCCCGCAAGTAACCTCGAGCTTAACGGCGCGAGACAACTCAAGATTGGACAACTCTATAAAGTAAAATTTGATCCAGCAACCGGAGTCCCCACGGTTACAGAGGGGCCGCTCATAAAAGATAGATTTAAACAGCGTACACTTAAGCACTATGGTACTGAGTCGGGTGGATTGCTTAGAGTCGTGCCTAGTGACTATGATGCTAATAATAAAAATGAGAAAAGTTACACAGCCTATGTGGATCATGACAATTATAGGCCAGAGGAAGGAGGCAAGGGAAATCCGTTACGGCATTTTATTTATTCCACTTCCGAAAATTACCAAATACAACTCGGCAAAAAAGATGAAACAGCCGAAGAAAAAGCTGCTCCAAGTGGAGAAGGCGAACAAGGTTTATTGGCAAAGCATGGCAAATTATTTAAAGATGTATTAAAAGATAAGGAACAAAGTAACGGCCATTTTCTGTTAGAAAATCCCAAAGTAAAATTTAAATTGGATGCCGATGGTGGTTATACCATCTTCAATGATAAGGCAGCAATTGTCGTTAATAAAGACGGCAAAGTCACGATTGAAGCCGAAGATATTGAATTCAAAGTCAAAAAAGATTTTATCGTCAAACGGGTTGATGATCAGTGGAAAAATACCGGTGAATATATTGCACTGCAAAAAGAAACCCAAGGTTCTAGCGCCGGTAAAGTTTCTTTTAATGTGATAACCGATAATGTCAATTTATTTCCTCGCGAGCAACTGATGCTCGACAGTGGCCAAAAAGGCACGGTGATCCACAGTCAAAAAGATATCGTTCTCAGCACCCCTACTAATATTAATATGTACGCGAAGGCGGTTGATGGTAATGCACCGCTATTTTTGCAAGGTGGTACGGGGGTTGATCCCAAAGCATCGGCTTATATGACTGCGGCAATGGCGCTTTCAGCTGGAGCGAGTGTGGCAACCCTGGGCGCGGTCGCAGGCCAAAATTCCAATAATAATAATCCAGGGACTGCAGGCCAAAATAGTCCTCCGCCAAGCGATAAAGATAATTCTACCGCGCAAGATAATGGACCCAAAGATCAAGGGCCTGGCGCTAACAATCTGGGCAATGATGGTGGGGGCGCCAACAATTTCAATTCGACATCGATGAATGATCCATCCAATAATTTTTCGACCATGAATAATTTCCCGGGCATGGGCAACTCTGGGCTACCAGGTGGTTTAGGTTCGGGAATGCCTGGAGTTCCAGGAATGCCAAGCATGCCTGGAGTTCCAGGTCTGCCAGGAATGCCAAGCATGCCTGGAGTTCCAGGTTTGCCGGGTGGTGGTTTGAATTTCGGTGGTGGTTCGACAGCTCCGAAAGTCCCTGCGGCGCCTGGTGCTCCAGCCGCAGCTCCTAAAGCAGGTGCTGGTACTACGCCTGCCGCGGGTGCTGGCAATAATACAGGCACGGGTACTACGCCAGGTACCGCAAACGGCGGCAATACAACTGGAACCGAAACAGGAACAGGAACGGGTACGCCAACTACTGGTGGTACTGGCACCGGTTCATCTTCTGAAACCGGCAGCGGCAGCGGTTCGGGTTCATCTTTTGAAACCGGTAGTGGTAGCGGCACCGGTTCATCTTCTGAAACTGGCAGCGGCAGCGGTTCGGGTTCATCTTCTGAAACCGGCAGTGGCAGCGGTTCGGGTTCATCTTCTGAAACTGGCAGCGGTACAGATTCTGCGAGCGATGCTCCTGAAACAGAGACTGCTGGTGATGCAGAATCAGATAAAGATTCTGCTAGCACGGCAGGTGATGCATCAGATAATGATACGGATACTGATTCAACAGACGACAAGAGTGATACGGAAGAACAAACTTCCGACTCATCATCCGGTGAAACAACGGGTAATACTTCACAAACCGAAACGGATGGCACGAATAATACGGATGATCAAAGTGGTGAAACAGGCAATACTGCAGCGCCCGCTGCAGCACCTGCTTCCGGCGGCGGTGGTGGTGGTAATAATGCGATGCTGGATGGCGTCACCGGTACCGTAGCGGCGAGCGCTGCAGCCGGGGTGGCAAGCGCAGGCCTTTCATCCTTATTTGAAAAAATCGGTAAAGGAAAAGATTTCGAAATTCCTGACGAGCTGCAAAAAGCCGCTGCACAAAAAGACGAACCAAAAGAGGCAGCGGCCAGTGCAGATGCCAAAGCCCCCGCTGAAGCAGCGCCGAGTGTCGCCGATATTAAAGCGGGTGATA
>JABDGN010000044.1 GCA_013285995.1 Gammaproteobacteria bacterium | reverse complement strand
TACGCAACGAATCCGTCAGCAAACGGGCTGCCACATAGGAATAATTAGGCTCTTCTTCAACCCGTGCGCGGGCGCTCATCACTAAAGCTTTGTTAACTTCTTTAACGGGTACGCCATCAAATAAGTTGCGTTGTGTGTCGCTAATAATTTTTTCGGGTTCAACAAATTCTAAATTTTCACAGGCTTCAATCACAGTTGCCCACATGCCTTTAATATCAAGCGGTACCTTGCGACCATCTTCCAGCAAGACTTGTAAGTTAACCGTAGTAGTTTGTGTAGCATCGATAGCGGCTTGTTTTTGTTCACGCAATTTGCGACGTTCTTCACGATATAACACATAAGCACGCGCAACTTTCTGCTCTTCGCTGCGCATCAAAGCCAATTCGACTTGGTCTTGAATATCTTCGATATGAATCGTGCCTCCGCTCGGTAAGCGACGTTTGAAAGTATTGCTGATTTCGGTAGTTAAGCGTTCGACTTTTTCATACACGCGGGCCGAAGCTGCGGCGTTGCCACCCTCAATCGCTAAAAAGGCCTTGGCCATGGCGACAGCGATTTTGTCAGCCACGTAAGGGGTAACCGTTTCATTACGACGAATAACGCGAATTTCGCCGGGTTGATGAACGTTAAATTGTGCATTACTGCCTGTATCGCGGGCGAGAAAGGCTAAATCTGAGTTGGTTGAGGAAAAAGTTTCCGTAGCTTGCATTGGGGGCTCCTTATTAAATGCAGTGGTTAAAATGAGATCCGGTGACCACAAGATATGGGGGTTTTAAACCGGGTGACACACAAGATAATGTGTTTTTGAGAAAAATGCAAACAAATAAAACGGTTAAAAGAAAGATTTTTTGCTTGACAGAAGGGAGGCGCGAGTGTAGATGCCGTCATCCCGGCCAAGCGCAGCGCGAGCCGGGATCCAGACCACTCCAGATTAAATCTGAAGTGTTGAAAATTATGTGAGATCCAGCCAAAAACGAGAGAAGCCTGGATCCCGGATAATCACTACGTGATTTCCGGGATGACAGCAAACCAACATTGGCAAGTAAAGTGCGTTAAGCAAACTGCTCACTCACAAACTTCCAGTTGACTAAATTCCAAAACGCTTCGACATATTTAGGCCGCGCATTGCGATAATCGATGTAATAAGCGTGTTCCCATACATCGCAAGTCAATAAGGCTTTAGCGGTACCGGTTAAAGGCGTTACTGCATTGCTGGTACTCACCAATGCCAAGCTGCCATCAGGATTTTTGACTAACCAAGCCCAGCCCGAGCCAAAGGTGGTGATGGCGGTTTTGCTGAATTCATCTTTAAACTGCGCAAAGGAACCAAATTTTTTGTTGATGGCTTCTAACAATGCGCCAGTTGGTTCGCCGCCACCTTCAGGACTTAAGCAATTCCAATAAAAGCTGTGGTTCCACACTTGCGCGGCATTATTAAAAATCCCGCCGGAGGCTTTTTTAATAATTTCTTCTAAAGTCAAGTTGGAAAATTCGCTATCAACGATTAAATTGTTTAAATTATTGACATAAGTTTGATGGTGCTTACCATAATGATATTCAAGGGTTTCAGCAGAAATATGCGGCTCTAAGCCGTTTAAAGGGTAAGGTAATTCGGGTAAGGTAAAAGCCATGAGGGTCTCCTAAAAGTTTTGACACAATGATTTTACGCTGTTTCAACCTACACAGCAAATTTTGTCGCTAAAAGTGGGGGAGTATGCCTTGATAAATCTTAATTTCTAAAGGCACGTCATCCCCGCGAAAGCGGGGATCCAGAAATTTCAATTAATTAACGTAATCAAAGTCTGGATTCCCGCCTGCGCGGGAATGACACGAGGTTTTATTAACACAGCCGAATAACAAATTTCACCCGCTGCCCGGCCAAAGGATGGTTAAAATCCAAGGTGATTTTATTGTGCTCAGTGTCAACATCAGCAATCCGCGCGCTGCAGATGTGTCCCTCATTATCTTCTAAATCCAAAATCGTGCCGACTTTGCGATCTTTTTCTGCAACCTTATGAATATTGACAGTTTTAATCAAACGCTCATCCGGCATGCCAAAGGCATCAGCAGCTTCCAACTCAATACTTTGGGATTGCTCGGGTTCCATTTCAGCCAGCACTTTTTCTAAAGCCGGCATCAATTGCCCGCGCCCTAAAAAAATTTCCTGCGGATTTTTATCTTCCAAATTGCTGGCCGCTTTGCTGCCATCTTCGGCGAAGATTTCGTAACGTAATAAAACTTTTTGACCATTTTGTGACATATTATTTTCCTTTGAAGGCTAAGGTATTACCCTCTAAATAATGATTGACGAATAGAACAATACAATAAATGACAGGTGTCATGAGAATAGCCAAAACTATTTTCACGATAATCGAACCTAACAAAATATTAAATTTATGATCAGAAGCATGGAATACCAATAAAACAAAAATGCTGGAATCCACGATTTGTCCTAAAAATATGGAGGTATTGCTGCGTAACCATAGCCATTTGCCAGCGCAAGCTTCTTTGATGCGTTGATAAATAAAAATATCCAGTAACTGCGAAATACCAAATGCTAATAAGCTAGATAATACCACCAAGCCACTGACAGACAAGATAGTTTGATATTCAGTTTGTAAGGTCCAATAATCTGCATGGGGTATCACGATCGAAAAATAAATTAATAAGCTGATCAAAAGTTGTGAGCCTAAGCCAATCAAAACCGTTTGACGCGCCGCCTTTTTGCCCCATAATTCACAGATACAATCCACAATCGGATAAGTGAAAATCGAAAAAACCAAATTAGAAAAAGGGAAATTAATTCCCCAATGGACTACTTTAGGCGCTGTTACGATCGAGCAGGCTAAACCGCAAATAACTAAGGCCGTTAAAATAATATAGGCACGGATATCTTTTGTTAATACATTCACGGTTTATTTACCATCAAATAAAATACGACTAATAAGCTAATAAACGCTGGCCAACCTAAGTAAAACCAATATTTGTAATACCGAAAATAATCCGCTGGTAAGCTGGTATTAGTTTGTTGTGCATGCACGGCTAAATTGCGGATTTTGATTTGCCACCAAAGCACTGGAAACCAACACAAAGCGGTGATGACATAACCTACAATAGAACCAATTAACCAACCTGAATCGAGCGAATAGCCGGCTAAAAATACCATCCAAAAACCGGTGATAGGTTGAATGATGCCAGAGATGCCAGTAAATAACCAATCGACGGTCACGACGTAGCGGCTTGCCACAGCAATGGTAGCGATATCGCGCGAGCGATGCGCCCAAAACATCACCATCGCGGTGCCGATGCCGGTGCCAAATAAAATGGTGGAACTCAAGACATGAATAAATTTTAAGAGACCATATAACATCATCGATCTGACTCCAAGCTTAACCAGATTAAAATCAATACTAAGATCGGAATATTTTTGGCAATCGGCGCAAAAGGTTCGAGCCAAAATCCTGGTAATCGCCAGCTAATCAACACCGTATAAATCACGATAACAATAATTTGCAGTAGCCCAATTTTTTTCGCTTGAAAGCCCACTAAAATAGCCAGCCCAATTAAAAAATCAACTAAACTTGCGCTATATAATAAAAGATGTTGCCAAACACCCGATATGCCGAATTCCGCGAGCAGTTGATACGATTTGGCAGCGGAATAGAAAAACGCACTGCACAGTGCAGTCCAGATCCAAACGAACGCTAAACTCAGTTGCACTAAAGGTTTTACAAAAAATAAGCGTGCATGCCAACGATCTTGTACCGTCGCAGGTTGTGTATAAACACCTTGCGAAAAACTGCGCGGCACAAAACCAATCGCAGCATGAAACTTTTCAACTTCGACGTTGCTGGTAATATTATTTTGCATCATCATTTTAAATGAGGTGCTGTTTAAAGAAGAGTAGGGGATTAAATCGCCAAACCGCGAACCCAATTTAATGAGCCACAGCGGAATGAAAAATAATTTGGCTTTAGGAAAGCTCAGCCAACTACGCAAAGTACGTAATACTTGTTTTAAATTTAATAATTCAGGGCCAGCGGCATTGAGAACTTGACTTTCCTCAGGTGGATTGGCAATGAGTTTTACAATCGCTTTAGCTAAATCTTCCATGTGAATCGGCTGGAATTGTTGCTCGCCTTTGCCAGGAATCGGCATAAGCCAGGGTAAACTTGCCAGGCCGCGAAACAGAGACGTACCGCCGTATGAGCCACGGCCATACACTAAAGAAGGGCGCAGAATAACAGCTTGTAGGGGCAAGCTCAGCAAATAATCGTCAGCGGCTTTTTTACTTTTCGCATATTCAACTTCGGATTGCTCCACACCCAAAGCCGAAATTTGAATCACTTGTTTAACGTGGCTTTGCACACAAGCATCAAATAAGGCTTTCGGCGCATCGTAATGAGTTGCCCAAATAATTTTTTTATTGGGGTGATATAGAATGCCAACGCAATTGATGACGACATCAATCTGTTCTAAGCGTGGCAACCAATCAGCAACTTGTACATCTTTTTTAAAGTCACAAGCAATGACTTTTACGGTCGGAAATAAATGTTGTGTGTAAGCGATATTGCGGGCACAACAAACAACTTCGTGACCTGCTGCTAGTAAATCAGTGACAATTTGTGCGCCAATAAATCCACCCGCGCCAGTGACTAAAATTTTCATAATTTTACCTCGCGCTTAACTTTAACATAGGGTTATTCTCATGAGTCATTTAAAAAGTCTTCGTCATTCCCGCGCAAGCGGGAATGACAACCAAACTTAAAAATTGCTGTGTACAATTAAAGCCGTCATTATTTCAATATGCTCAGCTTGAGCATTTAATGCAGGAATATAACTTAATTTTTCTCCGCCCGCGCGTTTAAATTCTTCAGCATACGTTAAAGAAATTTCTTCCAGTGTTTCCAAACAATCAGCAGCAAAACCGGGGCACACTACATCAACTGCTTTAATGCCATTTCTAGCCAAGTCTTGCAATACTGCACTGCAATAAGGTTGTAGCCAGTTAGCTTTGCCAAACCGCGATTGAAATACTAATTGCCACTCATGCTCTTTTAATTGCAAAGCGGCAGCAACTAAGCGTGCCGTGGTTTGGCATTGTTGAAAATAGGGATCGCCTAAATCGACTGCGCGTTGTGGCAAACCGTGAAACGAAAATAATAATTTTTCGCTGCGGCCCTTAGTTTGCCAATGTTGCGTAATGGAGTCTGCAATTGCTTTAATATAAGGCGGAAAATCTGCATAGCCATTGATAAAGCTGACAGCTGGCACGTAACGCCAACTTTGCAATACACGCATAACCGCATCAAAGCTTGAGCCGATCGTTGCAGCGGCATATTGCGGATATAAAGGCAGTACGATTAATTGTTCTATTTTTTGTGCACGTAATTTTTCTAAAGCGCTGGCAATGGAGGGCTCACCATAGCGCATACCTAATTCAACCTGGATTTCAGAACCTAATTTTTCTTGCAGTAAAATTACTTGCTGTTTACTAATGGCTAATAAAGGTGAACCCTCTGTAGTCCAAATCAATTGATATTTTTTGGCACTTTGCCGCGGGCGAATCCGCAACACGATAGCGTGTAAAATGATTTTCCAAATGCAAGTAGGAATTTCCACCACCCGTGGATCACTTAAAAATTCAGCCAGATATTTCCGCACGGCTTTGGGAGTGGGTGCCGCAGGTGTGCCTAGGTTGATGAGCAAAACACCGGTTTTTTTCGGCGTTGTGAGAGGAGTTGTTGCCACCAAGTTTCCTCTTTTTGTAAAGGGGGGGAGAGAGGATTTAACATCTTGTGGTAAACTACCCGACTGTTTTTTCATGAGCAAATTATACCATGCCAGCCACTAAAGCATTATTCCGCGCCAAACTTGCCATGTGGTTAGCCTGTATTTTATGGGCTTCGGCATTTATCGGCATTCGCTATGCCATCAAGGATTATTCACCGGGCGCTATGGCCTTGTTGCGCTATTTGGTTGCTTCCCTTTGCATGGGAATCATTTACGCCAATCTGCGCCAGCGTAGTAAGCATCGCTGGAAAGAAGTTCTTGCCGCGATGGTCTTAGGCGTGTTTGGCTTCGCCATTTACAATGTTTGTTTGAATGCGGGTGAACAGCATGTCGATGCTGGGATTGCTAGTTTTATTATTGGTCTTTCGCCTTTGTTTGTGATTCTGATAGCCAGTTGGCTTTATCACGAACGTTTAAATCGTTTCGAAAAAATCGGTTTAGTGATCAGCGTGATTGGGGTGATTGTGATCGCAGTCAGCGAAATAAAAAGTTTTAAAATCGGCGAGGGCATGGTGCTGGTATTAATCGCCTGTGTCAGTGGTGCCATTTATTCCGCCTGGCAAAAAAAATTATTGATCAAGTTTCATCCGATTGAGTTTACCGCTTACGCGATTTGGGGCGGGACTTTCGTGATGTTAATATTTATGCCGCACTTATGGCACGAAGTACGACACGCTGCCATCGGCTCAACATTGGCGATTATTTACATGGGGATTTTTCCCGGTGCTATCGCTTATCTTTGTTATAGTTACGCTTTTACTCACATGTCAGCTTCACTGGGTGTGAGTTATAGTTATTCGATTCCTTTTATCGCTACCCTGATGGGCTGGATTTTTTTACGCGAAATGCCGAACGTAGGTGGGATGATCGGTTGTGTGTTGGCTTTAGTGGGGGCAATCATTGTCAGCCGTGAACAACTTTCGCATCAAAAATAAGGATTTAAAAAAACGAATATTTATTTTACGTTTTTACTGCTATAATTTTCTAAATAATTTTAATGAGAGGGGAATATGTTCAGTAATTTACCGCGGTTAACTCGAACAGGCTTAATAACAAATATTCTTACTAAAATTCTAACTGAGCATCGTGCAATCAGTGTAGACGCTGCTTCTATTCAGATGAATAATTCAGATTGTTTTAACATAAAATTTTTTATTAATTCAGAATATTATATTTTACTGTCGCCTGCACATGATGGTGGAACAGTCTCTATAAAAAATGGAAATGTAGGAACAATAGAATTGTCTACCGTATTAGCATTAGTTAAAACTATTCAGCCTGAATATCCAAATGCCAGTTTTTTTATTCCGCTTGCCGAATGTCGTGGCCGCGCTCATTGGGTGTTGTTAAGAATCCAAAGGGATCATAGTTACTTTTATGATCCTCGGGGAATACTGTCGCTTCCTTATGATATTTCTCCCATAGAAAATCATTTAAGGAGGGAGAATTTTTTAGTAGCTCAACCATTTTATACGGGACTACAATTACTTTTAGACGATACATCATGCGGTTATATTGTGGCCCATTTGGTATCCGAAGATATAAAGCATCGCGGTGTCGCTCTTCAGCCTCCTTTTTCTCGCTATAATAATTTTTCCCAAACGCCTCCTGTACAAGAGGGCTCTATCATTTACCACATTCTTCATAAATGTGGCCTCATTCAAGCAGAAACAGCTCCTCCATCACCCCGATCGCAACAGTCGCCTATTAGTTTAAATCCGCATGGAGATGATTTCTAATTAACTTTCCGTAATCTCAATCATTTTTTCCAGCGTTTTACGCGCATTGTCGCGGATCCATTGTTGGCCTTGGGCATCCAAACGTTGCCGCGTGCCGGTAAATTCATTCACCACATCGCCGGGTTGCACTTGATTGTAGTCCGTCATTTTGCCTTGCCGCAATAAATCTAAAAGAGCCGCCAAATGTGGCGGATCATTGCGCGACATGGTGGCGCAGCCACAACCTGCACCTTTATAATTTTCAATTTTAGCATCGCCGACATTGACGACTTCTATCCCTAAAGCGCGGCAATATTCTTTCACATTTTGCACCATGTGATTTTCCGTCGCGATAGCATATTTTTTGGTGCCGGCTTTATCTTCGCTGACTTGCTTCCAAATAAATGCGGTTGAACCGCGGCTATCGGCAATGTCGGTGGTTTCTTTCGGACATTCCGGATGCACCACCACGTGATAGCCTTGCGCCTGCCAATAGCGCACCATGTTAGGGCGATAATAATCGTGCACGCCACACAAGCTTTCAAATAAAATCAGTTGTGACTCATCAAATTTTTTTAAAGTTGCCGCATCTTGTTCCGGCAAATGATAGTGTGCACCTTTTGAACCACCGGGCCAATAAGCAATTTTATCTTGCGGAATACCGATCCAACTGGCCACGCTTTCGCCCATATTTTTATCGGGTATAAACAAAATTTTTTTATTTTGGGCGTCTTTTTGATCGCTTTTTTTATTAAGCGCCCAGCGGAAAATTTTTTCCACATTCGAGCTGGTACACGTCGCGCCGCCTTGCGCCCCACACATGGCTTTGATGCGTCCGGAAGTGTTCATGTAGCAAATCGGTAAAATATTTTCTGCGCCATAGCGTGCATTTAAATCTTCAAAAGCAGGGTTAACCATAAAATCTTTGGCCAACATTTCCATGGTGCAACCCGATTTTGGATTAGTGATAAACACCCGTTGATCGGCATGCGCTAAAATACTGATCGATTCCGCCATAAAGTGTACGGCCGATTCGATGATCACTTTTTTCTCGGGATTAAATGCGGCTTTCAGCGCTAACTCGTAAGAATCGCCGATATGACCACCAAAATGCTGAATCACTTTAACGATTTCACCGCCCATATAATAATGTGCCAACAATAAAAGTGCATCGCCAAAATGATCTTGCGCCGGTTTAATATATTTTTCCATCCACTTGATAATGGTGGAAAATTTGCGATCGGGGAGCGCTTGGTATTCCTCAGCATAAGGCGCAAATTCGGGCTGATACCAATCGAGCGGATAATCGCTTTGGCAAATATCCATGTCTGAGCGTTGCCAAATTTCGCTTTGGGTGGGTTGGTAGGTGGTGGTGGAAAATTGTTTTAGCATGATTTCTACTTCGTTTTTAGCGCGTTTTTTGCGGTACTTAGAGAGTGTTTTGATTTTTTAGCAGAATGGTAGGGTACTAATTTTACCCACGATTGATCATCACGGGCAATAATTACCTCTTGGCCTAATAAAGCTTTATCAATTAATTCTGATAAATTGGCCTGAGCAACAGGAATGGTAAATGTGGTCATAAAATATTTCCTTGATTTTGTTTATTTTATACGAATTTATAACAAATAAAAATATATAATTAGAGCATGTCGCTTTTTCACCTAATTAATCCATGGTTCACATTGCCCGTTGAATTCGATCGTGACATCGCTGGCTTATCGCTCGACAGTCGCAAAATCAAAGCGGGTTATTTATTTGTGGCCATGCCAGGTGAGCAGGTCGATGGACGGGATTTTATTGCTGCTGCAATCAAGCAAGGTGCTGCGGCAGTGATTGCAGAAGAAAAAGAGAGCTCCCCCTTTGAAAAAGGAGGGACAGAGCCTGCCCCCGCGAAAGCGGAGGAGAGATTTAACAAAGTTACTTGGTATGATGAAAATAAAAAAATTCCTTACATTACTTTACCACATTTAAAAGAAATCTATGGTCACATCGCCGCACGCTTTTACGATTATCCTTCGCGTAAACTGCAAGTGATCGGCGTAACAGGCACGAATGGTAAAACCTCGATCACGCATTTTATTGCACAAATTTTAGCGCGCTTAGGCAAACCCTGTGGCGTCATCGGCACCATCGGTAATGGTGTGCCAAGCGCTTTGCAAAAAACCATTAACACTACACCGGATGCCATCACCATTCAAGCACTGCTCGCTGATTTTTGCCAACAAGGTTTGCACAGTGTGGCAATGGAAGTGGCGTCCCACGCCTTAGATCAGCATCGCGTCAATGGCATCGAATTTGCTGCGACAATATTTACTAATTTAACCCAAGATCATTTGGACTATCACGGCAGCATGGAAAATTATGCGGCAACTAAAAAGCGTTTGTTTACGGAATTTAAATCACCCGTGCGAGTGTTGAATGCGGATGATGAATATGGGAAAAAATGGGCTGAAGAGTTTGCCACGTCATTCCCGCGTAGGCGGGAATCCAGGGTTTTAACGTTCCAAACTGAGACCGGCCTGGATCCCCGCGTGCGCGGGAATGACATTAATTCCCCCCCTTTAACAAAGGGGAGCAGGGGGGATTTTGCTGTTTTTATCGAAAACGCCACCTTCACCCAAACCAATATCCACGCCACCATCACCTCCCCCTGGGGCAGCGGCGAATTTAGCGCGCCTTTGCTCGGCCAATTTAATCTCAGCAATTTATTAGCTGTCATCACGACACTCTGTGCTTTAGGTGAAAATTTTGATAAAGTATTAGAACAATTGCCGCATTTGACACCGGTGCCAGGACGCATGCAATTAGTCACACAAGAAAACAAACCGAAAGTCATCGTTGACTATGCCCACACACCGGATGCGCTCGAAAAAGCGCTGCAAACTTTAGTTGCCTATCAACCTAAAGAGTTATGGTGTGTGTTTGGTTGCGGTGGCGATCGCGATAAAACTAAACGGCCCATCATGGGAGCGATTGCCGCACGTTATGCGGATAAAATTGTGCTAACCGATGATAATTGTCGCACTGAAAAATCCAGCGATATTTTAAATGATATCAGTGCTGGCATTCCGGCAGAAAAGAGCTATCACACAGAAGCCGACCGCGCATTAGCCATTGCTTATGCCATTACCTATGCTGACCCTCATGCGATGATTTTAGTCGCTGGTAAGGGCCACGAAGATTATCAAGAAATTAACGGTGTGCGGCATTTTTTTAGCGATGTGGAAACGGCTCAGAAATGTTTTTTAAGAGATTAATTGTTTGATGGGAGTAAAAAAATTCTATGCCAGAAGCAAGAAGTATTCTACGGATCAGACTTATACGACCTAACCATCGCCATCAGCCAGAGGTAACCTTTTTTTTGTCTGATCCAAATTCACGGGATATGCTTTTTATGAGGCGATTATTAGGGCTGCATTTCACCACAATTCAGAAGCCAAGCATTATTCCTGCGATAGATATAGAAGCAAAATTAGAACCATGGCCACATCTGAGTCTTACACTTTATTTTATGAGCAATACACAGGTTGTTTGTAAGTTAGCTGATTTTTTACGAGTAAGTCATCAGCCACAGTCATGTAATATTATTAATTACTATCACGCTATTCGTAGCTACCATCAGGCTTTTGACGCACAGGATACTTTTTTTAAAATATTTAATCCCTTAGCTGTTACTCCACTCATACTCTCGATTAATATTACGGAGAGTGATATTTTCAATGTAGAAACACTGGCAGATTTGTTTACTGTAGGCTTTATGGATATCTATAGACTTCATTTTGAACGTGGGTTACCCCTAAATAATTACTCTGTGCTTCCATTTATTTATTGGAATATGCAACGAGATGTCTTGATAAAAAAATTAAAGGAATTTGCTGACGCTATAAAAGATATCTTGCCAGCGATATACGATAAGCTTGGGACTAGATGGCGGCAGCTGCATCAGATATCGCCTTTATCATCGGACATACTTTTAACACCTGGCACTAGAGGGGCAGCTCTATTTTTTAGTGAGCTTAATTTTTCTAATATGTCTATCGAGACTCTACGCAATATGATCAGATATTTGAGTAATATTATTTTACTATTGACACACTATAACGCCGAGCATCGCCAAGAATTATCACTGTCTTTTGTAAGAGAACCTTTACCACCTATCGGTGCTATGAGTGGTAGAGGATTTGATTTTAGAGGTCAACGCATACAACAACTTCAGGAATCAGCAAGAAATTTTTGTGCTGAAAGCGATAGCGTATTTCATGCAATAACCGAAACAGGCATGTCTGCAGAACTGGCAAGTTTAATCCCTCGGATTCATAATCAAACTTCCGATGATTTTCTTCAGCTGGACTCACAGCAACAAGCACTGAAGTTATCTCTTTTAGCTGAGGAGTTGCATGAGAAGCGAGAAAATAAGCGCCGCGAAATTCAGTTTGAATGGAACCGACTACATTTTCCTGACCAAGTGTCTCCGCTCCAATTTCGAACTAGTACCTTGCCTAATCTTGATGAGGGCTCTCTTTCCCGACTTCGAACCAATACTTTGCCTAATCTTGATAAGGACTTTCTTTATCACGGAGAAAATAGTTGGCGGCAAAAATTATACCGATTTTTTTTGTATCTTGAGAAAAACGACAAATATTGATTATTTGATTTTACTAGTCGCTAATACAACCTCTCCCGCAAAAACTCATTAATCCGCGCCAGCGGCAATATTTCCGTTTCTTTACTACGCCGTGCTTGGTATTCGATATTGCCTTCATCGAGATTCGTTTCATTGATCACAAAGCGATGTGGAATGCCTAATAAATCGGCGCTGGCAAATAAAATGCCGGGGCGCTCTTTACGATCATCCATAAATACTTCGTAGCCTTGCGCCGTTAAATCTTTGTAAAGTTTGTCGGCGAGTTCGCGGACGCGATGCGATTTTTGATAATGTAAAGGCAGCAGCGCAATTTGAAATGGCGCCATCGCTTCCGGCCACACGATGCCGT
>JABDGN010000043.1 GCA_013285995.1 Gammaproteobacteria bacterium | reverse complement strand
CCCCTATTTAATCGGATGTTAATTGATCGAGCAAATTATATATGGCACAACAGTACTGCCAGGGAAAGAAAAGGATATTTTCTAGCTGGCGTAGGTCTTGAGGCAGGTAAACAGTTAGATGAAATAGCTGAGCAAGCAAATATATCATTGACTCATGCTAATGCTGCTATTCTTAGTGGACATCAAGATCTTGCTATAACACTCCTTACTCACTTAGCTGGATTAATTTTTAAAATCAAACCATTTATTCCCAAGAAATTACCTGATAATTGGAAAGTTATTTTTTCTGCTTGGCTAAGAGGAGAGCTAATGGTTAATGATGTTTTCGGAGAAGCTACTGAAGTTCTTAATTTTATTGAAGATGGGCTTGTCTATCGTCTTCCCTGGGGAATGGAAGCAATTAGAGTAAGAGCTCAAGCTAATCACGATGAAATTTTTGAAAATGTGGCTATAGATTGTTTGGAAACTAGCTTAGTTGTTCCAGCAGTAGAAAATGGGACACTTAATCGTTCTGCCGCGATTCTAATGCAGGCTGGTTTTAATTCTAGGCAAGCGGCAATTAAAGCAGTACAAGATGGCAGAGGAACATTTACCTCCCTATTGGAGTTACGTACTTGGATTAATTCAGATTTACTTAAATCATTAACTAAATTTCACGCCTGGCCAACCTCAGAAACAGCATCAATGTGGCAAGAATTTATCAGTAATTTAAATCCATATATAAATACCATGTGGAAAAAAGATTTCAAAAAAGCTAAAGCTATTTGGCATACTACAACCCACCCCAGCATTGGTGAAAAAATAAAATTAATTAACACAAAGCAATCTAAAACACTTGTTATTGCGGCAAATGGAAACATTTTAGGGGAGCTAATAAATCCAATAGAATTGCTTAAAAATGGCGTTTATTATGCTTATGTTAGTAATGAATATGAATATGTTGATATTTCATTCTTGGGCTCTGGAAGTCAGCCTTTCAAAGCAATATAATTAGTAATAATATCTTATCAGTTGCAGGTTGCCAGTATTTTGATATAAGCAAAAAAATTTACAGAGTCGCTTGGAAAGTAATAAATAATAAATTGGCGGGATTACCCCGCCAATTTTAGTTTAATACTCCGATGCCAACATCAACACTGCCTGTGTTTTAGGGGAACACCCTAAGGTCAAAAACAGCGTTATGTTTGCAAGTGGAAAGTCTATTTCTTCGATAAGCACCTCCTTAATAGTCAAGTTGTCTTCAGCGGTTACTATGATTGAGCCTGAGCCATTATCATGCACTTGTAAATCCAAACGGAAGACTTTGTGCCGGATAAGTTCACGCCTATGCAGCTCAGCAATTAAACCAATGGTATTGATAAGCCAGTAAGCACCTGCCTTCTCTGCCAGATACTTGATCCCTTCCGTAAAAATCATCTTGGACTCCCAATGCCGATAATAACGGGCCGGGCAAGTAAATTGCTGCAACTTTTCAGTTAAATTTTTCATCACACACTCCTTTCAGGTTAAAACCATCAAAGAGAAGCCCCCAAGGGCTTGCCCTTGAGGGTTGTGTTGGTTAATGTTAAATCTCTAATCCTAATTTATTCGCGATCCGATAACAGGTTTCTTCAAACGAAAACCACGCCAGCAAATTTCTGTTAAACACATCAATTGCCAGTGGATCTTCTTTGCGCCACTTATCACCAAATAGCTCTGCTGCACCAGCAAATCCACAACTCTCCAGTTGATCGGCCAGTAACGCGCTAATTTCTTCCTGATACTTGAGATAAAACTCATTGGTATCAGAATAATAAATTAACCCGCAAACAGTGCCGGATTGGCAACCATAATTTAAAATATCGTTTAGATAATTTTTAATGGAATTATCATCGCCGCATTCTAAAATATCGTTTGCCACATAAGCTTCCAGCTTATTGCCGCTTTTAATCAAATTTTTAAGATAACGTTTATAGTTCCTCATGCTTTTCTCCTCAATAAAAAATCTAAGGAGAAATCCCATCAGAGATTTCTCCCTGATGGGTTTCCAACAACATATGCAACTTAAGCTTTTACTGGCTCAACGTAGTCTTCAACTTTTTTAGCTTTCGGACTTAACAAGTTAAACTTGTCAACATTGATTTCTAATGCGGCTTGGGCTACACCTTCGTCGTCTATCCAGGCGATTGGTTTGGGTGTACCACGCACTTGTATGGCTTCTCCCTTGCGCAATTTGTCTTTAACCACTTCAACCATCGGGTGATTAAAAACCAGCGTTGCCCATTGTGTTATTTTTTTGACTTCACCATCAACTTTATAGTATTTGTTAGCTGCAACATTTACTTTAGCAAATGATTTACCATTTTTATTTTCAAACACTTTTACATCAGAACCAATTTGGCCTGTTACATCAGTTTCAATTGTATTTAGCATAATATTTCTCCAATCGTTAGTTTGTTAGTTAATGAATGGGAAATATTATTATCCCGTTCGGGTAATGTTATTTCCCAAACGGGTAGGTATATAAAATGCAAAGCATTCAAATGATAGTGCTGCGCTCTATCAAACACTCAGAAAAATAGCGCTAACATTTCAAATGAAATGCAATACATTTTTTGCTTCTGGCAAGTTAAATAACAAGCAGAATAGGTATGTAGTCTTTTCACTGATAAAAAATCCAGCAATCAGACGAGCCGTCATGATTAAATTTTTAAAATTTATTCATGAGGTTTTTTGAAGTGCAAACATCGCACTAAGAATACGTGTGATGAAACAACCATCACACCCAACCAGAGATTTGTAAAAACATCTCGCGTAACTCACATGGCTTGCTACACTGTTCTCAGATTAAAGTCGTGAGAAGACTGTTTAAAACATCACCATTTAACTCTATTTTTTACGGGGTGTCACATATTTTTGAAGAAAAATTTTTATGCGATTAATACATATTGCTCTTTATATTCAGAGTTATATGGAGATAACAAGTAATAGGATTTTTACTGACAGAAAAACTAATATTGAGTCAGTTTAATTTCCGCATGACATATTTATATCAAAGAAGAAGCAATTGCTTCGTTTTTCCGATTCATAAAAAATGGCGGGACACATGTCAGGATAGTACCACCGATTAGAATTATTTCATAAATTGTTATGTTTCCCACTGGAATTTGGCTGGGTGGTAAAAAGCCAAGAAAAAATACCACTACACTTACTGACATTCCGATGCCTGCAACAATCCATACAATATATTTACCACCGGGTATTTTATATTTTCGTTCAACATGTGGCTGCGTATACCGCAGACGTATTACAGCAGCAAAAATTAATAAATAAACCAACAAAGCTACCTGCGAAGTAATAGCGGATAGCAAAGTAAAGGCGCTATTGATGCTGGGCATGAAAATAAACAAACTGCTAAGTGCAGTAAAAATAATTCCCTGCGCAATTAACACATTTCCAGGGGCACCATGACGGTTTTGTTGCGACAAAAACTCAGGCGCGCTGCCATCACCTGCTGCAACCATAATCCCTTTAGTTGGCCCTATAATCCAGGCTGATACCGCGCCAAGACAACCAAGAATGATTAAAAAAGCAATAATTGGCACCATCCAACTCATATGATACGCATTAAAGAAGATGCTAAAACTATCCATCAACCCTGAGGCCAACTGTATCTTTGCTTGTGGGATAACTATTGCAATAGCCAATGAGCCTAACGTTAACGTTGTTAAAATTAATACCGAAGAAATGAATAATGCCTTAGGATAATCTCGCTGCGGATCTTTTACTTCACCAGCATGCACAGCAGACATTTCCAAACCTATCAGGCTAAACAGCACCATACTTAAAAGTCCCAAATTATTAATATTGCTCAAATCAGGAAAAAATTCTTTCCATGTAAAATCAACCTGTATGGGCTTACCCATATAAATCCATGCAGCAGCTAACACAATAATAAAAAACATGGGTAATAGTGTTCCAAACAAACTGGATAAAGTGCTGATCAGCCCAGACAATCGCATTCCATACCAGTTAGTAAACGTAGCGCCCCAAAACAATACCATCACTACAGACCACATGTAAAATTTTTCATTCGCCAATTGAGGATTAATAAGATATGCAATCGTACCAGCGATAAACGACATAATAGTCGGATACCAAAAAATATTATATAACCATTGCAGCCAGATAATTAAAAACCCCCATTGCTTACCAAACGCTTCGCGCACCCAAATATAGATGCCTCCTGCTTTAGGCCAGCCAGTCGCCAACTCTGCAGCAACCAATGCAACAGGTACTAAAAAAAACAACCCCCCTATCAAATAGAAAAACACAATAGAAAATCCATATTCTGCGCTGATGGGTAAAGCGCGCAAGCTATCTACTGCGATCACATTAATCATAACTAAAGAAAATAAACTTAATGTTTTTTTAGAAACGTATTGTATGTTCATATTAATCCCCGATTTTTAAATTAAATATTTAGGTTTGCAGTATGTCTCGCGTATAAAAAACCGGCTGACAATTAAAGCAACTAAGAAGCTTAACGGCACTAACGATAAAGCGGCCGTATAATCTCCTACAGAATAAACAGGTATGCCATTCGCTACCAATCCGTCCCAATGACTTTGCAAAATATAACCTGCTAAGGGTTGGAATACCGCGCCCCCTGCTACTACTGCCATATTATTAAATCCAATAGCCGTTGCCACTAATTGAGGGCGATTATTATCCCGCACAACGGCAAAACTTAATATCTGTCCTGCTGTAGCAATACCAAAACAAAATAATAAAAAATAAGTAAGCGACAAGGGTAAGTGATGCCAATAAATAATTAGCGCTGAAGAAAATAATCCCAGTAGAGAGCAAGAGCTTAATAAAATGCGTCGCCTGCCTAACTTATCAGAAAACCACCCTAATAAAGGGCTGGCAATGCCTAATCCTATCCAAATCATAGCGATGGCCGTTGCCGCTGCTGTATTGTTAATGTTGTAAAGCTTCATGAAGAAAGGCACGCCCCATAAGGCTGCAAATACCGTCACAGGAGCCCAGGTACAAAAAGCATGCAACCCTACCCACCAGGTTTGAGTGCTTTTAAAAATATACTTTAAACTCTGCCAAACGTTAATTTCATTTTTTCTCGGAACAGATGAAATGGGTTGAGCCGGAATAATACAATAAACCAAAACAGCAATAATGATGCCACTGATGGCTAAATGATTAATAGTTTCCCGCCAGCCAAAGTGATGCAATAATGCAGCTAAGGGAGCTTCGCCGCCTAAGGCTCCTAGAGCAGCCAGGAGTTGCGCAATTCCGACTAAAAAAGCAAAATATCGCAGTGGAAAGCCCTGGGTTGCCACCACTAATACGCCAATAAACGCAAATGCAGAACCAATCCCCATCAAGAATCGTCCTAATGCTGCCATCCAGACATTTTCACTCCAGCCAAAAAAGAATGCCCCGCTTACGCAAATTAAAATAGCAATCGCAATTAGCGTGCGGGCATTAAATCTGTCAAATAATAAACCAGCTGGGATCTGCATCAGTGTATAAGAATAAAAATAACAGCCCGCCATGAGGCCAAGCTGCGCGGCGTTGATATTTAAATCACGCATTAAATAATCAATCATAATGCTGGGTGATGTTTGTAATGCCATTTCATAACATAGGAAAATAGCCGCAATACCATAAGCAAAATAAGCGCGCAATTGCATTTTGTCTGTTTTAAGCATGATTAATAACCTCGGGTTTTTGTTGTCGTAAAATATTTATCGCATAATAAAATACCGGAATAATAATTAAGGAAATGAAGGTGCCAATCAATAACCCACCGATAATAACCCAGGCAATTTGTTGCCGATTTTCACTTCCCGGCCCCATGGCGAAAGCTAAAGGAATAGCGCCTAATATCATTGCTAGAGTGGTCATTAAAATAGGCCGCAATCTTAAAACAGCGGCTTCTAATATCGCTTTATGTAAAGGATAAGCTTGCTTAACAAGTTGGTTGGCAAATTCAGTAATCAGAATGCCATGTTTAGTGATAAGTCCGATAAGCGTAATCAATCCAATTTCGCTATAAAGATTTAAACTATTACCCGTTATTTTGAGTGTCACAAAAGCACCAATAATGGCAAAAGGAACAGAAGAAATAATAATTAATGGATCAATGAAATTTTCAAACTGAGCCGCTAATATCAAGTAAACCAATAAAATAGCTAAGCAGAACATTCCTATCATGCTGTTATTGGACTCTAAATATTGCTGGGCTTGCCCGGTGAAAGAATAGGTCACGTTATCCGGTAAGGTTTCGGCAAAAAGTTTTTTAAAATAATTAACGGCCTGACCCATAGAATAATTTTGTGCAAATGAAACCGTTAACGTATCAGATCGCAAACGATTAAAATGTGTCAATGTAGCCGGAGCAGAATTTTGTGTTGTCGTTACGAAATTAGATAAAGGTACCATTTGATCGGTTTTATTACGAACATATAATTCATCCAGGATATTAATATCCTGCAGTGCAGTAGGTGGTAACTGCATAATGACATCATAATTTTGTCCCTCAAAATCATATTTACCCACCTGCAGCCCGCCTATCGTCGCTGCCAGTGTATCGGTCACATCATTCATCGGTATATTTAAATCAGAGACTAAATCACGGTTAACATGAATATTAATTTGTTGAGTATTCCACTTTAATTCTGTATCAGGATTAATCAACTGAGGATTTTTCTTAACTTCATTCACTAAATTAATCATCACGTCGTGCAGTTGCTTATAACTGGCCGTTGTCATTATATTAACGCCTAGATCACCCAGGCCTAATGAAGGATTACCCCAGGTGAGAGGTGGTGGCGCAGAAGACACATTAACAAGCACCCCCGGAATATTGCTTAATTTACTTTGCAAAATATTTGCTATCTGATAACTATTTAAAGCACGTTGCTTATAAGATTTCAAAGCAACTGCGATATAAATAGTATCTGGCTGCCAAACCTGAGTTAGATAAGCTGCAATATTTTTATCTTCGTTTAAGGTGTTTTGAATGACGGGAATAAATGATTCGGTTTTAGAAAAACTATTTTGTGCAGGTAGCGTAGCCCAAACATTAATTAATGGCATATCCATAGAAGGCGCAAGTTCTTTTGGTAAATAAAAGAAAGTGCTTATACCCACTCCAATAGCAATAATAATGCCAACTAGAACCCAAACTTTTTTATATAATAAAGAATTCAATAAGGTCATATAACGACCTTTTATCACCTCAAATTTTTCATTTAAGTAATGTTGATAACGACTATCGTGTTGCTGGCGAAAAAATCGTGCACACATTAAGGGCGAAAGCGTTAAAGCAATCACGCCTGAAATAAGTACGGCTGCGAGCAAGGTGAAAGCAAATTCCCGAAAGAAAACACCTGAGACGCCGGGCATAAAGCCAGCTGGTGCGTATGCTGCTACTAATACCAGGGTTACTGCTATGATAGCCAGGGTAATTTGTGCTGAACCTTGAATGGCAGCATCAAGAGGTGAAGAACCATTTTCAATGAAACGGGAAATATTTTCTACCATGATAATGGCATCATCAACAACCAATCCTACAGCCAAAACCAATGCAAGTAATGTCAGTGTATTAATACTGAAGCCTATTAAAAAAATAATGGCAAACGTACCTATCAGAGAAACAGGAATTGTAATAATGGGAATAAGAGCTGCTTTCCAATTGCCTAAAAATAAAATGACGACAGCTATTATAAAAATCACTGCTTCAATAATAGCCGTGTAGATACTTTCTATGTCTGCCTGCGTAAAATCAGACTGATTGTATTCAATAATTTGAGTTAATCCGGCTGGTAATTGTTGGGCAATATGCTGAGATAATTTAACGGCCTCAGAGGTCACCACTAAATTATTAGCTCCTTCTTCTGGAATAATCCCTATTGCAACGCCTGGATTACCATTGACTGCAAAATATCTCATAATGGTATCTGAGGTGCGATGTTCATCACCGACTGCGATAGTCGCAATATCACTAAGTCTTACGATACTGTTATTCTCATGCTTAATAACTAAGTTACCAAACTCATTGGCATTATGGAGCTTCATATCTGTGGTAACGTTATAAAGTAATTGATTATTTTCGAGGGTACCAGTAGGAACAGCAATATTTTGATTATTAATCACGTTTTCTACATCGCTAACCGTAACACCAGTTGCTGCCATTTTGGCAGGATCAAGCCAAATGCGCATGGCATAAAATTGACTACTCCACACCAGTACTTTGGCAACGCCTGTTGAAGTTTCAAATTGTGGCACAATAAATTTTTTAACATAATCTGTTAACACACCAATTGATTCATTGGGATCAGCATAGGCAAAAAATAAAACCGGTGCGGCATTGGGATCGGTTTTCGAAACGACCGGAGGCTGGATAGTTGACGGCAGTTGACTTGTCACCTTAGCTACATTTGAACGAACATCTTCTGCAGCCACATTTAAATCAGTCCCCAATTTAAATGTCATGACAATTTGACTATTACCATTCGTACTTTGCGAACTGATAAACTTTAATCCTGGTACCCCCTGCATGGCATCTTCTAAAACGGCCGTGACTTGTGATTCGACAATATCACTTGATGCAGCGGGGTAATCAGTGCTAATAGAAATAACGGGGACGGTATAATCAGGTAAATAACGTAAAGGTAACTTGAGATAGCAGGTTGCACCCAATACTATAAATAGCAAACTAATGACTATCGTAAGAGCGGGTCGTTTTATACAGAATTCACCTATGTTCATGAATTCACCACGGCTACTGCAGTTCCTTCAGATAGTTTTTCCTGCCCTGCTATCACAACTTCATCGCCTGCTGACAATCCACTTTTTATAATTATTTGCTCACCAAAAGTATTGCCTACCACCACTGCTTTTTTATAAGCAATATTGTTTTTAATGATATACACATCATTCCCATCAATGGTCGGGATTAAGGCAGCTTGTGGAACAACAATCGCTTGTGGAATTATTCCAATTTGTTCTTGAACATTGACAAATAAGCCAGGTACTAATAAAGATTCTGAATTAGTAATATCGGCCCATACCGGCAAAGTACGGGTTTCTGGATCGATGGTGGGCGCAATGTAACTTACTTTTCCCTGAAAAATTTTGCCCGGATAAGCTGAGCTGGTAATTTGTACAGTTTGTTCTAATTGAATTTGTTCAAAATAATTTTCCGGCACGCTATAACGCACCACCAAATGAACATTGTCAACCAACTCCACGAGAGCATCTCCTGTCGTTACAAATTGACCCAGACTTACCTGACTTGCTCCTATGACACCATCAAAAGGAACGTTGATTTTAGTTTCTGCTAACTGTACCGCGCTTTCTTGTAATTTAGCCTGGTTATGTTGATAGATAGCAAACGCTTGATCAAAAGCTTGCTGAGAGACTATTTTTTTCTTCACTAAAATTAAATTACGTTCATAAGTAAAATGCGCTAATTGTAAATCGGCTTTGGCAGCTGCATACTGGGCTTGATAAAAACTATCATCCAGTTGATAAAGTACTTGTCCTTTTTTTACTGCTTGCCCATCTTTAAATACAATTGATTTGATTTGGCCAGAAATTTGCGGATTAATATTAACGGTTTGCTTAGAGTAAATAGAGCCAATGGCTGTAACATTCTCCGGAACAGATACCTGCACTGCCTTTTGAACGATTACCTGTGCTGCTTCTGTTTTGACAACAGAAGTAGCCGCTGCGTTTTCTTTCGGCATAAAAGCATAGGCTATACCGATAATAATCAGCAAAATAAGTAAAATTGTCCACAACCATTTTTTCACGATTCATCCTGTACATTAAGCAATAAATTAAGACTCACCCGGATCTAACATCCAGGCATCTTTTAATTTTCCATCAGTTGACCACCGGTAAGTTTTAGCAAGAGAATAAATAATATCCTGTGCAAGTTCACGACCATTATCTGAATTCGTCATGACGACTGCACCTTGTCCTGTAATGGGAAATCCAACCAACCAGCCCTGATAGCCCGCATTTTGTCCCATTTTCATAAAGTGCAGCTTTTTTCCTGCGCCTTCTACTGCAAAGCCTAGCCCATAGGGTGTGTTGGTCTGTTGAGTGAGCACTTGTTTAGCTAAGTCTCTTGAAATAATGGCGTGCGGGCTACCTTGATAGGCTTTAATAATCGCCACAGTAAATTTAGCGAGATCGGTGGGTGTCGTCCAGAGACCAGCAGCAGCATGTTCGGGGTTAACCCGCCAGGGGTAATCAAAAGGATGACCATCCTGATCGGTGGCAAGTACGGCATTGTCAGTTAATTTTGCAGGCAAAGGTTGTACAAAAGTACTGCGATCCATTGCCAGAGGAGATAATATTTCCTTATACGCCAGATCGGTAAAATTTGATTGAGTGACGCTGTCAATTAATAATTCCATCACTTCATAGCCACCGCCGGAATAGTAATATTGTGAGCCGGGCTGATAAATTAACTTAACAGGGGGATTATCAGCAGGTGGTTTGCCACTCAGCAATTGAACTAGAGTAGGTAATTTTTCGCCAGGAGCATAACCAAAATAACCACCGGTATCTAATCCCGAAGACATACTGACTAACTCCCGTAAAGTGACGGGCATATCTTTATATTTAGCAGGTTTAGTGATTTCCCAGCCTTTTAACAGAGGATTAACATCTTTATCCAAGGGCAGAATATTTTGATCACATAACTTTATAGCAAGTAAAGCAGCAACGGGTTTGGATAACGATCCGGCTTGAAAAAGTGTATTGTTATTTATAGGCTGTTGTTTCGAAGGTGAAAGATAACCGGTGGAATAAGTCCAGGCTAATTTATTATTTTCTATTACTGCAAGGCTTACAGCAGGCACCTTAAAATAATTCATTGCCTCACGCAGCGTCATAATGACTACTTTTCCACTCACGGTGACTGGAATATGGTTTAAAGCATCCGTTTGCCTGGGATCAACACCGGCAAAAGAGTTTATTGCTACCAGCAACCCTAATATAAATAATGCAATATTACGCCATTTCATAAGCTTTCCTCCTATTGGTTTCTAATGCTTTGATAAACGCAATATTAACCGAAATCAGAATCATACATAGAGAATAAAACATCATTGTTTTAGTCAGTCCAAAATATTGAATAAATAACCCGCAAACTCCCATCGCTAAAGGACCTGCAGCAGATGAAATAGTGTTTACCATTGCCATAACTTGAGGTACAAAATCCGGCGTTAAACGCGAATGATAGTAATTGATTGAAAGAATGTTTCCTACCGAAAGAGCCGCACCGAGTAATGTTAAAGCGATCATAGCGCCTGGCAAATTATTGACCATTGCAAAGAGCATATACCCAAGAGCTGCTAATAAAAAAGGTGGCATTAGCCAAATTCCACTTTTTATTTTTATTCCCCATTTAATTAACAATAAAGCTCCCAAAATTGACCCCACTCCTAAAGCTGTTTCCAGCAAAGCAAAAACATGCGCATCCCCTTGTAAAATAAATTTTGTGTATAAAGGAATAAAATTTTGGATGGGCATGAAAACCAAATTAATACAACAAAAGCAAACCAATAAAAAAATAATGTTTTTGTAGTCACTCCATTTTTTGGGAGTGTGATTTTCTTCTGCAGCTTTAATAGGCAAGACACATTGGTTTCTTAAATGATAATTATTAATTACCGCTATAAAATAAAAGAAACCAGCCAAAAGAAATATCGCTGCTCCATTATTTAATTTAAGCATGGAGGCTCCTAGCAAAGGCCCACCAATAATAGATAAAGAGAATGACAAGGATAAATAACTGCTCACCTTTTGCTGACGTAAGGCACAATCACTTAAATAAACCGGCAAAGACATCATGGCAGGGTTAAATAAACTTGTACCGAGGCTAGCAATAAAACTTAATACAACCAATTCAATAAAATGTGGCGCACTATTGCTTGTTAATAAAAACACTCCATAACAAAGAAAAACCAAAGATTTTACTGTATCCGAAAACAAGACCACTTTAACCGGGTTAAATCTTTTAATAATTTTGCCGGAAAATGGACAGTTTATTAAATGCGGAAGCAGGCTGATGATTAAGAAAATAGTCACTAATGATGGTCTGTTCAATTCTGTTACCCACCACATGAACACAATTAACAGGGCTCTATCAATAAAATTAGAAACCGTATAGCTGGTTAATATTCTCGTTAGAAATGAAGGAGCGAGAGCAAACATTTCAGCATACCTCGCTTTTTGCTGGCTGTGAAAGCAGATCATTCAACGTGGCAGCGGTAGCAGCCACCTCTTCGTTTAGCAAGCTAAAGTGATCGGCACTCTGATTTAAAACTTCTATATCTGAATAAACCCTCTCCCATCCATTGCTTTTCTCTTCGATTAACAAATGGATAAAGTTTTTATACTGAGCCGCTTGAGAACCCAGAAAAGCTTTAGTGGCTTTGAGAAGTACCACCCTATAACCAGGAAGACGAAATTCATCTGGTTTATAGGCAAGTGTCGCTTCTAACTCTACATCGCCAACTGATAAAATTTTTTCCAGCGTTAACTGCCCAAATTCAGCCAAACCTGATTTAGCCACAATGGCTTGTTTAAATTCCTCATGGTATTCTTTTCTTAATGCTTTTTGTGTATCGGAAAGATTAAAACTATCCAATAATATAAGTGCTTTCACGCGAATACCCGTTAACAAATTTCTGTATAGCATTTCATGCGCTATGAGGCCGCCATGTGACC
>JABDGN010000042.1 GCA_013285995.1 Gammaproteobacteria bacterium | reverse complement strand
CATGGTTTAACAGATGATCAATGGGCTTGGTTCCTTTTTTTATTACCTAATCCATTATTCTTTGAAATGGTTTTCTTTTTAGCACCGGAAGTGAAATTACCTGGCGCCTTGCAACGCAAATGTTCACAGAAAACTTTTACACCTCTTGCCATCTCGCCAACCCGTAAAGTGCAATTATTGATTCATCCCGATCTAAACGCCGCCAAGAATGAACTCAAAAGCCGGCTGCACAGTCAAGCTTATTTTATAATCGATGTGCTAGAAACTACGAGCCCTGAAGCATTATTTGAAAAATTAAAACTCAAATATTTCTCTCAAGCAGAAGAATTATCTGCCTGGCAAAACAAAACTCAAGCTAAATATCCAGCCCAAACGCTGGGTTTAGAAACAGTCAAACCCGGCTTTGTTGCGCTGCAACGTAAAACTCAGCTGGCGGACCTGTTAGAAAAAACCGCTGGGAACTTAATTTTAATCGGTAGCTTCAATACTGGCTTAATTAATCATTTAGCTTCCCTCTTTTTACCTGATAGCTACCTGAGCATGAACAGCGAACCTAAAAAAGTAAGCAGCTCTATTTATATTGTAACAACTGACGCATCAGCCTGGGCTTTTGTTTCACCCACCCAATTTGAAATGAGCGCGCCACCCTTGCTTACCGCTGTATCCGCGCCTGATAAATTATTGTCATCTAATAAACTATTTGCACCACTGCAAAATTATTATCGCGCTTTACTACAAAGCTTGGTGAATAAATCCCACTGCTATTTATATTTCCCTATCAAAGAAGGGAAAAGAATATTTTTAAAAGCATTGGCTGCTCAAAAAAGCATCGGGCTGTTCGTAGAAGGACAACTGGTTCAACGCGAAATTAATTTATTCGTAACTGAAAAAGCTCTGCCTGCCTGGATAGCCTGTACCCACAGAGCTTATAAAATATTGCTGCTCAACTCGGGTGGCGCAAAGAATTTTAGTTTAAATTCTTACCCGGATGGCGAAAAAATTTATTATAAAGGCCAAGCTTTGCACTTAAGTGATGAACATAAAATAATTTTTATCAGCCAAGATCAAACTCAAGCTTTTTTTCCGTTTCCTATTTTGTCACTGCTTAACACTATCACCGCTGATGCAAGGGTCCAAACCTGCTTTGAGCGATTTTTAAAATCATTGCCACCCGATGTAAACATTACTTATCCTGAGTTGGAAACCTTGCATGCGATCTGGCAATTCCTACAAAGCACGGAGAATAACTCGACACAAAATATTCTTATTAGCTTTATCGTGTTACGCTTATTGAATTTGCCGGAGCAGGATTATTATCAATGTTTAGCAAGGCTAACTACTCAAAGAGAATTTATTAACTCAAGATTTAGCCGCGAAAACATCATTTCCACTCTACAAAGCAAACTACCCGCTTCTACTTTGCGAAAAGCTCCTGCGCACTTGCCGTTTCATTTAACACCCTCCCGTTATCCGCTGATTTTATTGCTCGAGTTGTTATTAGTAGTACGTGATAAGCTGGGTATCCCCGGTTGGATATTAGAAGGTTATTCGGGCATTGGTAAAAGCGAAACCGTGCACGGCGTGCTAGTAGTAAATGAATTTAAGGAAATGCCCTACGATACACCCAAACTTACTTTACGGGCGATGCTTGAGGATGGTGAAAAAATTTATCTTCGTCTGCCAGGTAGCCTGGAAGAAAACCGTAAACTAGCTGCGCTGAGCCTAGCCATTTTATTAGGCATCATCGTGGTGGTCGATGAATTTAATGCTGCTCGTCGCCAACAAGAATGGCGCAACATTTTACACTTGATTGATTCTTTGTATACGCTGCCGCTGTCAATTACCGAAAGAAGGCCAGGATTCTTACTGTTAGCCACTCAAAATCCTATGCATTGGGAAGGACGGGAAGCGATCCCGGAAGAATATCAAGCCCTCTTCAAAAAAATTCAACTGCCCGATTATACTCCTGAAGAAAAAGGCGAAATATTTAAAAAAATAAAAGGCTATGTTTTTCCAGGAACGCAAGAAAAGCTTATCAATACACACCTCAACCAACTCTTATATCGCTATCCTACTTTATTGCGACAGAACAAACCAATCGATGGTTTTTAAATTATCTATTTGAGATTGCAGCTTAGGCAGTAATTCAGGAATTTTATAGCGCAATTCAGTGGCCCATAACGCTGCATCCACCGCCAGCATTAATTCATTCTCACGATAATTCGCGACCCGCACATGCTCACGCAAGGGTTCAGCTAATAAAGCTTGCACTTGCTCGGTGAGCTGATTAAGCTGCGAAGATTTTTGCAAAATTTTGCCCAGCGCGGTACTGCTTTCGCAAATTTTATTAAGGTTTTCTAGGCTCATGTTATTTATAAATTTAAAAACTCGGCCTTAAGATGTAGGTCGGCTTACGAGAGCCAAGTATAGTTTGGCTTAGCTCTCCGTCCTATCAGATGAATTAAGCACTTGAAAAAAACTCGAGGCGAACAAGCCGACACGAGCATATGATTCACCGCAGTGTCGGCTTGTTCGCCGCTCCATTCTGTTTATTTACTGAGAAATTTGCCATTTTTATACAAAAAACAAATTTATCCATGGCTCTCGTAAGCCGACCTACGCGCGCAGCGGTATAAAAGCTGGTCGGGGTGATAGGATTCGAACCTACGACCCCTGCGTCCCGAACGCAGTGCTCTACCAGGCTGAGCCACACCCCGTGGGGCAAAATTATATCATTTTTTTGAAGGGACGCTCACGAGCGTCCCTTTTACGTCAACCTCTTCCACAATTGGGTAAAGAAATTACCGTCCTTCTTTGCAGGCGCTGGCGCTGATGCTGGTGCTACTTGTGGTTTAGCTATCACACTAGGCGTTTCATCCGGCCCCACTAATTGTATTTGGATGGCTCCTTCTAAACTCGTGCCCGCATACAGATTACCTTGCGCATCAAGATCCAATCCCCTAATTTGATTGAAGTTGTAAGCGATGGTTTGAGCTAACCACGTTTGGCTGCCATCCAGTGAAATAGATAAGCCGTGATTGGTACTGGCATAGAGCACAGGAGGCTTTTGCGCATCGGGATGAAACACGGCGACGTCATTGAGGTTTTGATTAGCAAGGCCTAACAAAGCCCAATTGTTGGCTGAGCTATACAGCCCTTGGCTAGTTGCAGCATAAAGTGTTGCCGGAGTGGTTTTAGTATCGACTTTCAGCGAATTAAAGGTTGGATTGCCCGATATAGAAATGGTATGCCAAGTACCTCCCTGATTGGTGTACAGAGTACCGCTTGTCTGCGGAGAGTAAACCACTGCAGCTGCATAGATCGTTGCCGGTTGGGTAGATGAATCAATGGCGATGGCCGTTACAATCGCGGTATCCAAAGGTGTACCGGTGACAACTTGCTGCCAGTTTTTATCATCGTTTAAAGCGGCCGTCCACAATCCGGATTGATTATTGCTGCCGGCATAAATTTGTTGTCCGGCATTATCAATTGCTAAGGCACCCGTGGGAATAGACCACAGCACCTGGTTCCAATTCGCCGAACTATATACTCCTTGGCCTGTTGCGACATATAACTTATTGGCGGAGCTTACCGCCAAACCATTCACCAGTGATGGCATTGCAGCCACCATTTGCCAATTGCTAGCATTGTAACTATAAATATGTGCCGGATTATCGGCATTATTCGCTGCAAACAAAGTGCCATTAACCATTTTAACAAACGCCGTCGGCATCAATAATCCAGGCCCGGCGATGGATTGCCATTGCCCTTGCGCGTAGATATAAGGGCCTCGCATTACATCGGCCGCATATAAAGTGGAGCTGAACAAACTCACGCCCAGAAAATATTGCCCTACCGAATTAATCGGTGCGGCCCATTGATTCGCTGAAGTATAGACAAGATAGCCACTACTGCTATTATATTCATGCGCATACAGAATGCCACTGCTAGGATCAATCAGAATAGGACCTGCGCCGCCTAATTGCAATGCTGAACTAAATGTCGCGATATTATTTCTAGTCTGCGTTTGTGGATCGTAGTATTGAATATTGCCATCGCCATTTTGGATATATAAACGCTGATCCTGCGGATTAAATGTCAAATAGTAAAATCCTCCTAAAAAACGATCCAACAAACTTTTTCCCACAATAGGCGTTAAGGCTTGCGTAGTGAAATCATAACTAAACAAATACCACCGACCAAAGCTTATGTAAGCGAGATTTTGACTTTCATCAAAAGCAATACTGGTCGGATAATAAGTTAAATTATTGTTAAACGTAATGGATAAAGATAAATTTTCAGTTGTACCTGTATCGAGATGATATACAGTAATACCGCTGCCGCTGAAATTATTATACGGGCCGGCAGCTAACAAATACAGCGCGCGCTGTTGCTGATTCAAAAAAATTTGCTCAAAACTACCCGCCACAATCGGCGCTTGCCAATTATTGGCTGAACTATACAAACCGCCACTCACTCCTCCTGAACCATTATAGATGGGTACGCCATAAGCAATCCCTGTCGCGGGATCATTCACAAAGCTTCGAAATGTGGGCGCTTGGTTCTTGTATGGAACAGCAGTGGTCATCATCCTTTCCCAACTTTGACCATTATTATCGGAGCGATACACGCCTCGAAAAGTGGATAGATAAATAACCGTTTGTTGCGTGTTTGGATCCTGAGAAGCACTAATACCGTAACTATTCGGGCCACCACCCCAAGGACCACCACCGACATTCGCCCAAACAAATTGTTTGACGGTGACATTAATCGCTTGCAGCGCTGCCACATTCTGTACCATCAGTTGATCAGTAATTTGCACTGGATTTGCTGGCGCATTGATTTGCACTTCGATCACACAGCTTGCAGCCGGCGTTAAGGTGCCAGTTGTATCAGACGCTGCGCAACTATCATTGGCGGAACCGGTACGGCTTAAGAAGTTGCTATTAGCAGGTGCAAAGCCCGCGATTTGATAAGTACCTGAATTGAGCTGTGACGTATTAGTTAAAGTGTATTGTACCGTTTCACTTTGACCCACCAATAAATCATGCCAGATCGGGATGGGGCTACTCAATGCCAATTGGGTAGGAGATTGTACAACTTGAATCGCTACCGGAGCAGCGGTCAAAGTTTGTGTTGCATTGTCATCATTGGTGATTCCTAAACTAAAATTTAAAGTGAAAGATTGAATGACTTGCGGAGCAAGATTTAAACGCACAGTACAGCTACTGCTACCTGCTAAATTCGTGCCACAATTATTGGCAACACTGTTATCGCGGGTAATCCACGCTGGAAAGCTATTTTGATCATCGAGTTGCACAGCACTATAACGCGGGTTACTGATGATGTAATCAAGATTTTGCGTAGCCCCCACATCAATCGTTAATCGTGCCGGTGGTTGCTGACTAAAATACACCACGCCACTATCGACGACATTGACATTGACAGGCGCAGTCAAGATGACAGCTTGCTTATCAACCGTCGCACTTACCGTGAGCAAATCATTGAGGCTTTCAACACTGCTGGGTTGAATCGTTAATTGCAGTGTGCACGTGCTCTCTGCGGCTAAGGTGTTACCGCAAGAATTATTGAGAGTCATATCATGCCCCACTGACAGTTGCACCGAGTTGATGGCAAGCTCTGAATGACGCGTGTTGCTGAGTTGATAACTCAGCGTCAAAGTATTGCCAAACACCAGCTGTTGCGGGCCCGGCAGCGGAGTCACCCAATTTAAACTGCCATCATCGGCAATCGTAGTGGTTGAAAAAGTAACGGGGTTGGTCAGTGCATCATTGGCATTCAAATAAATTTTATAACTGAATATCGGCGTGCCGGCATGCTTGGGAGCGTATTCGCCTTGCCATTGACAGTTGCCATAATTATCATTTTCTTTGGTAAAAACACAGGCCTGTTTCACTGTCATATCAGCAGAGGAATTGAGCGCCTGTAAATGAAAATCAGGAAAATTGTCAGTGGCATTATTCGTGCAATCAATCGCAAGATCATAACTCGCACCGATATAGGTCGTTGCTGGCAACGCTTGTGTGACCCGGCAATCCACCAGACTATCAGCATAAGCACGCGGTGCGAGTGCGCACAGGCTTAACAAACTAGCAGTGAAGAAAATTTTTAGAGAAAGTAAATTTTTATTAGTATTCATGATGCACCCGTTTAAAATCGATAACGTAACCTCACATTGATTTGATTGCTTGATAAATCTTGTTCCGGTGCTGCAACGCCCGGATAAGCCGGTGCTGCGCCGCCTTGCGCGCTACCCAAATTCATATAGCTATATCCCACGCTTAACGTGACTGCTTGTTTAGCAAATGGAAACCGATAGGCCAATCCCGCGCCGGCCCGATAAGCGAAATTCCAAGTCACCTGGTTAGCGAAAATTACTAAAGGATCGCGCGGATTGACATCTGGGAATGGCGTCACTTGATAATTGCTAAATTGATTGTACGCAGCACCAATGCCCGCTTCGATATAAGGTGCTAAGCCATGGAAGTCCATGAGATCGAGTTGATAAATTAAAAACGCGGCGTTAGAACTGACTTGATTACTGAAATCATAATTAGCGACATAACCGCGCCGGAGTGATTCCTGAATTTGACCATTAACAGTTGTGGCAGGCAAATACTGATACAACACGCCAACCCGCTGTGCAGGCAACCACATACGCGTGGAGTAACGCCATTCATAGCCGAAACTCACATCATATGAAACCGCTGGATTAACCGGTTGATACACATAATGATCCGGTGTCGGCGGCGCACGTTCGTGCATATCAATCGCGTTCGTGGCAGGCGTTGCCAATCCATTGTAAGCACCGCCCACCGCAAGCCACCACGTTTTCTCCAGCACGTCAACCGGCGTAGATAATGCATGCGGCGCTGACAAAACAGTCGCTTGCACCTTGCCGGGTTGCGACGGCATCGTTACTGTTGGCGGCGCAGCTTGTTGGGTGGTTTTTTGTTTTGTCTGATGATGTGTTTGGTGATGCACTTGATGATGCGGTACTGCTGGCATTGGATTAACAGTTGCCGCTGGTGTAATAACACGGTTAGTGTTCGCGGAAAAAGCAGGGGCAGAGCTTGCAGCAGACAGCAACTGAGGTTTTGGAAATGTACTAACGCTTTTGTTAGCCGGATGTTTATGAAAATAAAAACTGCAGAAACCACCCAGCAACAAAATAAGCAGCAGCAGCAATAACCATCGTTTTTTAGCATTATTATTCTTCTTCATGATTGACTCCAAGTTAAATGATATGAAGTCCATGTCGTTTGCAAGCAGTATAGTCGTGTTTAAAAAAAATGCACAAATTGTGGCGAACTAAGATATACCTTGCTGTGGCCTTAACAATCCCTTAAGTTTGCCGTGATAATCTTACAACCGTTGCAATCATTCTGGAAAACGCAGTTGAACCCCAACTACCCCGACTGGCTATTTCGCGAATATAACCCCAATGCTGATGGGAATGCCATGCTGGGGCCACCTTCTCTCACCAACATCGTTGCTAATAAAGGCGCTGCGTTTCCACCTATACGTGGGCAGCTTGCAAGAGAAAAGCGCTTAATTATTATTGCCGATCCATTGTTAAACGAGCTGCTGATTAGTCACCGCTGGACAGGTATTTTGCAAAAAGAGCTCGATACCACCGCTGTGTGGAGTTGGTCCTACGTGTCAGGCTTATTTAATTATCTTTATCACGATGGTTTTACCCTCTGTGTCTGGGCTAATGAGCGCCTAGAAAGCTTGAACGATACAGCACGCATTCGCCCCAGCAGCAGCACTTTAGATTCTGAGCGCCTGGAAAACTTAGTCAGTGCTATTAAGCCCATTCAGCCAGTGGCTTTACGTAAAAAATTGGCGAGCGAAAAACACAATGCTGATTCGGTGCTTATTTTAGATTATTTTAAACTACGCCAGCTGGCTGCCAGCTTAGCGCCACTACTACCGCCATTACAATTCTCACCCACCGTCAATACCTTAAACTTCACCGATTTTATGCATTCCAATCACGATAAAGAAGCTTTACTGGCGGTATTTGCCAGCGGTGAATTAGATTGTTTGTTTATTAGTCGTCAATATAGCCTCCTACACGACACCGATATTCATACCATGAACTGGCTAAAAAAACTGAGCGTTCATACAAAAGAAGCAATTTATGTAGAAAATGTTTATCGTCTGCGGACAGCACCACGCCTTAACCGCCGACGAGATGGGAAAGATGATGGCGTAGTGCCTTGTATCTATCGTTTTCAGCCTGACTTCATCCAGCAAGCTTGGCCATTTACTGTTAGGCGTTGGGAAATAAATGAGGATTTAACGCAACGTGCCGATTTAAATGAGTATTGCTATAGCGCTGACATTGGCATAACGCCTTTCTTTACAGCAGAGTTTGCCCAATCGTGGCGCCCCGCCATCCTTACGCTACTCAATAACCCGGTGCATCTGGTTTTGTATTTAGAGGTATTAGATGAGCAACCATATTGCCCGGGTAGCCTCATCACAATCAGCCAGGCTATAAACCCGCAGTTAAAATATTTATACTTAAATTTCCGTATAGAAAAAAATAGCGGAGACCTTCCACCTGAGCAGAAACAAGCTTTAAAAACCGAACTCAATGCCTTGCTTGCCCGCTTAAGCTACCTGGAAACGTTATCACTTCAGAATTGCGTACTGCCTTTTATAGAGCCTGTCAGCTACCAATCGCTAAGATATTTAAAGCAACTCATCATATTAGGGAACTTTGGGGATAATGCTCGGTATCTTACTCATTTAAGCCGCTTGCCTGGTAGCCCTCGAATCGTCATAACAAACTTTAGCCAAAACATCCCTGTCCCAGATAATATTCGTAATATTACCGTTATCCATCATGAAGACGATAGCAACTCACTACCAAGCATGGCAACCAGGTTGGCTGAGTTAGCTAAAGCCAACCCAGGCCAACAAGTAAATGCTCTTTCCTTCCCTAAGCTGCAAAGCGCTACACAGAAAATAAATTCTTACGGCGATGGCCGCCTTTCTCTAGCGGATTTTCTTAACCCCGCTACTTTTTCACGCTGTTTACAAGTTGAAGACAATACAAAATTTTCGGCCTCACCAGTCTTGCTGGAAATTTCCCATGCTAGTACGTCAACAGATTATCCGGCCTTGTTAGAAAGTCTAGCAAAGGCACGTAAGGTGCCGCCCTCTGAGCACTTAGCGGCTACTTACTCAGTTAAACGTATTACGTTAATTGATACCAGGGAACCTGGCCCTTTGGAATTTTATGATAGTTTTATCCAATTGTGTTGCCAGCGTTTTCGAAAATTTGAAAGTATCGAATTTAAAGGAAACTCTGACTTTTTGAACACGATGCTAATGGAAATGCGAATCCGTTACCCACGTATTGGCCTACAGTTACAAGAGGAGGCCACAACTTCTCCCAGCCCCTCCTCCCATCAAACTCGCCCGCGGGTATCCATCGCTTCAACCGCTTATCAAGCAGGACGAGCAGGTGTTAGCTTAAGCCCCACACAGTTCCCAAGTTCCACTCCTCAATCTTCAGAGGGAATTAAACAAGTTTTTGAAGAGCAGCAAAAAAATCCTGCCAATGCAAAAGATCAAGGCCCGCAACACGTTCGTTTAGCAGCGTATGATACCTTGGTTATAGATCCAAAGGCCCCGCAAGTCACTTTTTGCCTATCTGCGGAAGACGATACAAGAATATCGATTCCTAATCCACCGGCTTGGTACATTAATAAAAAAACTGATATCCCCAGCTTTTTTATCTCACATAATCGGCATTGGTATTTGGGTACTTACAGCGAAAAGCTCAGCATCGCGATCGATTTTCCAGCTGGGGCCGAACTTAAGTTACCTTCTTTTTCCATTTATGAGGAATTGATCTACTTATATTTTCAACCCATGCAACAAGGCGTAAAAATTCCTCACTTCTCAACTTCAAGCAACAAAGTAAAAGAAGGATTCACCCATTATCCCCGGTTTTATTACTTAACGCTGCACGAATCTTTTCAGGGGTGTATTTATTTTCATATCAGCGTCCCTTTTAATCGCGGTTTAACTCCCATTAATAATGTCAGAAATATCGCCTTGCGCTCTATATTAACGGCAATAAAAAATTTTGAGAACCGTCTTTATGAACCGGGGCCCGAGATTCAAAACGGTACCGCTTTACTGCAAGACATGTTTCATAAGACTAAAGCCGGTAACTGTCTACAACGCGCAATTTTAGCTAAATATTTTGCCGATAAACTCAATATTTTTTGTTTTATAGAAGAGAATGGGATCCATGCCTGGATTTTGATTTTTGAGAATGATGAATGGAAAACCATTGATTTAGGGGGAATGCCTGCTAATACGCATTTAGAGCAATATGTTGAAGCCACATTTTTAAACAAAGTCAGCCACGCTTTTCACATTCATACACTCCCCACTCACCTACCACCGGCTGCGACTGCAGCTTTGCCTGGCTTGCCTCGTCCTTCTATGCGCACAACGGCTGCTGCAGCCACGGGAGTTGCTGCCCTTGCTGTTGCGCTTCCTTTTATGTGGCCAGCTAATACTCCTTCCGCCACACCGACTCATTCACCTGCAACCGCGTCGACTAACATGGCTGCAACAACCTCCGATAACTCTTTGACGCTGCTAGCTGTCGCCGCATCGACTGCTGCACTTGCTGGCGCGCTAGCGGTGTGTGCTGCCGTCAAATTACGTAGGAGAGCAGCTCGATCGAAACCCATTCCTCCCGTGCTTGTCCCATCCACTGCAAATGTAGCAATTAATGGACCTACTCTGGCCGCGATGCCTGCTGTTCCAGTTGCAGCACCGAGATTCAAGAGAAAAATTTATTTTCAGGCGCAAACTGAATTGGAAAATTTTTTAGTGAGCTTTCAAACCTCCAGTCTCTTATTGAAAGCACCCACGGCGTGTCTGGAATCGATTGAAAGCTTACTGGAAACAATTGCATTGAAATATAAAATTCCGTATTTACTCATCACGCATCCCAGTGAATTAGATTATTCCTCCGATAGCATTTTAGTGGATCAGCACTTTGCAAGTGCAGTAGTCTATCCAATTGAAAAAAATGTTAAACCAATTGCTCAGCTCCTGCGTACTGCTAAGCGGCGTGGAAAAAGCGGTCCCGTATGGCTTGTGATGCTCTGGCATCTCTTCCCTACCAGCCAATTATCAGCTTGTAATTGCGTGGTTGATTCCACCGCTCGCCGCATACAGCGCCCGGGCGATCTGGCTGATAATGTGTATGTGATTGGCATTTATCCCTCTGATAAAGCCAATGCTTATCGCAACGAAGATTTCACTGCCCGTCATGCACAAGAGGCTTATCTGAGCGAAAATTTGTCGCAGCAACTGCAACGCGACTTGCCTGGTTTGCCAACCGATCTTCCTGTTATTCCTGCTAAACATTCGCTAACAGAGCGCGCGTTGGATTTATATGGATTAAATAATTATACCCAGCGTTTATTAGGTGAATTGCAATTAATTGGCAAACAATTAAATTTTCAAAAGCAAATATTATTACACGAAGAACTACCATCGGATCAGCACGTACTATTTACTTTGCAACATGCACCTCTCGACGATCCTGGTTTTAGGCGCTTATATCGCCGTTTATATGCGCATCGCCCCGTTCCTTTAGAAGGCCGTTTATTTGTTTTGCCCGCTAATCTTCATGTGTTAGTTGCCCTACAAACAACACCTTATACTTTTAACCTGGATAATAAAGAGGTGGAGTGGGTGGAGAATGTTAAGGTTGATGCACTTAATGAACCTATCGATTGGGTATTCACCCCTAAATATTTTTATCAATTTATTGCGATTTTCCGGGCAGTCAATCATCAATTCTTAACTGAACCCGGTCTGCAGTTACGCGAAATTTCAGGCCCGAAGAAATTTTATTTTCCGCGCCAACCTACGGTAAACCAATGGGCCTGGTTATTGTCCTATCCGATCACCTCTAGAACACTTTTTCTATTGGCTCCCGGCGTTAATTTACCACCGCTTTTACAAGCCGCTGCTGAACAACTAAATCGCTTGAAAACGGCTGCACCGACGATGGTAAATAGCCATAACAAAGTGGAGTTAATTATTCATCCTGATGTGACTGCCGCTCAAAATGCACTGCTGCAGGAGTTAAAATCCCAGGCTTATTTTATATTGGAGATTAATCAACACACCACCGCCGAAGAATTATTTGGCAAACTTAAAATAAAATATTTTACGCCGGAAAAATTAACCGCATGGCAAGCTAAAAAACGGACTCGCCATCCGCAACAAGCCTTGGGCTCGACAGCGCTTGAGCCTGGCTTTGTCACTTGGCATACCGAAACAGCAATAACCGATCTCCTCACAAATTCTGCGCTGAGTTTAATTTTGGTGGGTGAATTTAATGAGGGATTGATTGATTATTTGGTACCGCTCTTTTTGCCAGACAGTTATCTGCAACATAACGGCGAGCGCAAAAAAAATCTTTGTCCCATTTATATCATCACGCCAACCTATACCCCGGCTTGGTCTTTCGCTTCGCCTTCCCCCCGCAGCGTCGTAACAGCACTGCCGGCTTTATCGTCACCCAATCCACTGCCAAATGTGATGTTACAAAATGAGCGCGAAGTGCTGACTTATCTACACGACCAACCACAGTGTAATTTATGTTTACCGATCGCGGAAGGGAAAAAATATTTTTTACAAAGTTTAACCGCACAAAAAGATGTGAGTTGGTTTTATGGTGAAAAAGCTTTGCCTTTTTGGCAGCGTTCACAAGATAAAACTTACCAGATTCTGTTGCTCAACCACAATGTAAATAAAGCGTCTACCGTTTGGCAAAAAGATGCGCACGGCACACCCTTGCTGTGTTATCGCCATAAAGGGCAAATTTATCCGCTGACTCCATCTAAAAAAATAATTTTTTTAAGCCATGATAAAACCAATGCCATATCAACAGTACGAACACTGCCTCGGCCCATTATCGTAGCAGCCGCTTTTAAACCATTTTTAGCAACGCTCACTTGCCCGGAATTGGACACCTTGTATGCGTTTTGGCAATTCTTACAAAGCAAAAATAATGACCCCGAGAATCATGCGATATACAGTTTTATTGCCTTGCGAATGCTGAATTTATCGGCGGATGAATATCACGCTCAGAGCGCTGCTATTCAAGTGGCAAGCGAAGATAAATTTACTCAAAAAAATGTCTTATCATTTTTTGAAAACCAATTAGCTTCCCTTACTTTGCGAACTGCGCCAGAAAAGTTACTGGCGGTCGAATCGCGTCATTCAGTAATTCTGTTACTCGAATTATTATTAGCCACGCGTTATTATGAGTTAGGTATTCCAGCTTGGATATTAGAGGGTGATTCCGGTATTGGTAAAAGTGAAACCGCACTCGGCGTATTAGCCGCCAATGGATTTAAAGTAGCGCTCTATACGACACAAGAAAACCTAAGCGGCCAAAAAATCTATTTATATTTGCCCAGCAAATTGGAAGAACACATTAAATTAGCGGCTTTATGCAAAGCTGTCATCGAGGGCCTGGTGGTTCTGATCGATGAATTTAATGCGGTCGAGTCGCCTGATGAATGGCAACGCATGCTAGCCTGGATCGATTTTTTATATACTTTACCGTTACCAAGGCATCCAGGTTTTTTACTGCTACTCACCCAAAATCAAATCTTTTTGGAAGGCCGGCAAATGATGCTGCCCGAATACGCGGCGCTGTTTGCTAAATTAA
>JABDGN010000041.1:14550-14724 GCA_013285995.1 Gammaproteobacteria bacterium | reverse complement strand
ATCATGAATGAAAATATTAGTGGTGCTTTGGATAATGGTCAAGCTTTTACAACCTACATGCCCATTCCGGATCCTTATTTACTCTCCGATCTTTTAAAACAAAATGTCAATGTGATCGGCAAACCCCCCGAGCAACAAAGTTTATGGTTGCGCATTTTAATCAGTTGGTTCCCC
>JABDGN010000041.1:0-14540 GCA_013285995.1 Gammaproteobacteria bacterium | reverse complement strand
TTTAGTATCGGTATTTAGCAACTTTGAATTTAATGGTAACCGGTCGCGGAGTGATGAGCTTTGGTAGAAGTCGTGCAAAATTACTGACGCAAAATGAAGTGAAAATTACGTTTAAAGATGTAGCGGGCTGTGATGAAGCCAAAGAAGAAGTGACCGAAGTCGTCGATTTTTTAAAGGATCCGGCTAAATTCCAAAAATTAGGTGGCACGATTCCGCGTGGGGTTTTATTAGTAGGTCCGCCAGGAACGGGTAAAACTTTACTGGCTAAAGCCGTCGCCGGTGAAGCGAAAGTGCCTTTTTTCAGTATTTCTGGTTCTGACTTTGTCGAAATGTTTGTCGGCGTGGGTGCTTCTCGGGTGCGCGATATGTTTGCGCAAGCCAAGAAAAGCGCGCCGTGTATTATTTTTATCGATGAAATTGATGCAGTGGGTCGGCATCGTGGCGCCGGCTTAGGCGGTGGGCATGATGAACGCGAACAAACCCTCAATCAAATGCTGGTTGAAATGGATGGTTTTGCCGGCAATGAAGGGGTGATTGTATTTGCCGCAACGAACCGTCCCGATGTGTTGGATCCAGCTTTATTGCGTCCCGGTCGTTTTGATCGGCAAGTAGTGGTGGGCTTGCCTGACATTCAAGGTCGCGAACAAATTTTATTGGTCCACATGCGCAAAGTGCCCCTCGCTGATGGTGTGGTCGCTAAAACGATTGCGCGTGGTACACCGGGTTTTTCCGGCGCGGATTTAGCCAACCTTGTTAATGAAGCCGCTTTATTTGCTGCACGACAAAGCAAACGTGTAGTGGATATGCAGGATTTCGAAAAAGCCAAAGATAAAATCATGATGGGTGCAGAGCGTAAATCCATGGTGATGGATGAAAAAGAAAAACGCTTAACGGCTTATCACGAAGCAGGACACGCGATTGTTGGTTACTCGTCAGTTGATCACGATCCCGTACATAAAGTCACTATTATTCCACGCGGTCGTGCCTTGGGTGTGACGATGTTTTTACCGGAACAAGATCGTTACAGTTATTCTAAACAACGCTTAGAAAGTCAATTGTGTTCGCTGTATGGTGGACGTGTCGCTGAAGAATTAATTTTTGGTGAAAATATGGTGACGACCGGTGCGTCGAACGATATTGAACGAGCTACCGAAATTGCCCGCAACATGGTGACTAAATGGGGTTTGTCAAAACGTTTAGGACCTTTGACGTATGGTGAAAGCCAAGATGAATTATTTTTAGGTCGTTCAATGTCGTCTAAACCGCGCGAAATGGCCGATGAAACAGTTAGTGCTATTGACAAGGAAATACGTGAAATTATTGAAGCGAATTACAATAAAGCCAAGCAAATTTTGCAAGAAAAAAATGTTATTTTGCACGCGATGGCCGAAGCTTTAATGAAATATGAAACCATCGACAAAGAACAAATTGAAGATTTGATGCAAGGTCGCCCGGTGCGCGATCCGGCCGGTTGGAATGATAAACCTGCTACGCCACCGCCTGCCGCAGGGGGTTCTTCAGACGCAACGGCGAAACCGGATGTAAGCGGAACGCCGGCTAGTCAAGCATCTTAAAAGAAGTCTAAGGTAAAACACCGCGGTAAATCCGCGGTGTTTTTTTTTAAAACTTTAGGTTTAAAGATCAATTTGGCAATTCTGCCAGTGGCATTTAAACGTTTGCTATAAGCTGCTACTTTATTTGCTTCGTCAACCCAATGCGAGGCCATCGCACACATTAAATATTGACTGTCACTCCCAAATCAAAATCCATTAGCGGTGTACCTTTGTTGTAATCACTAAAGGTCGGTGTTGCTGTGCCTTGATAAGGTGATTGGTAGGTAGCAGGTTGCGTACCGGTGATATAGCGGAAGCCTAATAAGATGCCTACATAGGGATCAGGATAGAAGCCCATTCCCAAACCAAAAGCTGGTGCAACGCGATTTGAATTAGCGGATTGATTCACCGGGTTGCCACTCCCATCTACGCCGTTATAAGATGTATTTTGCATAACATAAGCTGGCCCCACTTTTAATTGAAAGCTGGCCCACGAAGCGACGAAATATTGACCGACCGCCATTAAATCAATACTGCTAGCCTTATAATCTAAAGTAGTTCGGTTGCCATCATTATTGATATCAGTGATATCGCTAGTGGGATAAAAGTTATAATCAGCTTCAACACCATAGGCGAATTTATTTTTATACCATAAATATCCACCGCCTAAGCTATAGGTAACACCCGCGTCAGTTTGCGAAACGGTGTCAGGCGCAGATGAAAAAGAATTATTCCAATTACTGTTAGCATCTGGTGTCATGAGGCCGCCAACTCCTAAATTAAATAATACAAAAGGCGCACTACCTTGAATATATTGGCCAGATTTTGCAACCGGCGCGGTCGGATTTGAATAGGTCACATCTGCCAGAGCTGAAGTACTTAAAATACCTAACAGACAGCTTACAGTGACAGTAGATAATTTTGCTTGCATGTTGTTTCTCCGTAGTTGTTGGTACAGGAGAATCATATAAAATAATGCGGGGGGCTTTGTCGGGGAATTGTCTTAGAAATTGTAAGGAATTGTCAACAGACCCTAACCACTAGTCGAATAGGCAGGATGCTTAAAATTTTCTACAAAGGCAGTTTGTAATTGGTGAGCGGCTTGTTCATAAGCACCGCGTTCGGTCCATGCTAAGCGCGGGTCGAGTAAACGTGCTTCTACACTCGTGACGTGTTTAGGAATCGCTAATTCAAAGCCCGGCAAAATAGTGTATTCGCAGTGCTGCAATTCTTGATTTAAAATCGCCGCGATAATCGCACGTGTTACCGGAATCGGGAAACGTTTGCCACCTTGTTCTGGCGAGCCACCACTCCAACCGGTATTCACTAAATAAACGGGGCAATCCGTTGCGATCAAACGCTCACGCAATAATCCTGCATAGACTCGTGCCGGGCGGGGGAAGAATGGCGCTCCAAAGCAAGTGCTAAACGTAGGTTTGATGGGGACACCTACTTCGGTACCACCGACTACCGCGGTATAACCACTTAAAAAATAATAAATGGCTTGTTCAGCATTCAGCTTGGCAACGGGTGGTAGTACACCATATAAATCACAACTTAAAAAAATCACTGCGCTGGGTTGTCCACCACGATTCTCAAGTGAGCGCGTAGGAATATATTCTAATGGATAGGTAGCGCGACTATTTTCGGCAAGTGTTGCATCGTTATAATTCGGTTCTTGCGTAGTAGGATTTAGTACCACATTTTCTAACACGGTGCCTTCACGTATGGCTTGCCAAATTAAGGGTTCATTGGCTTCACTGAGTTTAATACATTTAGCGTAGCAGCCGCCTTCAAAATTAAATACGCCATGCTCTCCCCAACCATGTTCATCATCACCGATTAAATATCGCGCTGGATCGGCGGATAAAGTGGTTTTTCCCGTTCCCGATAAACCAAAGAATAAAGCCACATCACCTTTTTTACCGATGTTAGCAGCGCAATGCATCGGTAACACACCTTGGGGTGGTAAGAGAAAATTGAGCACCGTAAACATCGCTTTTTTCATTTCACCGGCATAGCGCATGCCACATAATAATACTTTGCGAGCCGAAAAATTGATTATTACAGTAGCCTCGCTGTTAACGCTATCACGAACAGGATCGGTATTAAATCCTGGTACGCTCAACAAAGTCCAGGTTTTGTCAGGAGCACCGGCTTGAAAAGTTCTAATAAATTGGTTGTAAGCAAAGACTTGGTGCCAAGCGTATTCGGTTATCACAGTCAAGGGCAGTTGATAAGCCGGATCGGCACCTACTGCTAAATGTGACTGATAAACTGGCTTGTCCTGTAAATAATCGAGTGCGCGTTGCCAGAGGGCTTCAAAATGAACGTTTGCAATCGGTTGATTGACCGCTCCCCAGTCGATTTCGTTAGTGGTGAGAGAATCTTTGACGATGAAACGATCTTTGGGGGAACGACCGGTGCGTTTACCTGTTACGACTGTCAGCGCGCCATTCTTCGCCAACACGCCTTCACCTTTGGCAAGACTGTGTGCGATTAATTCTTGGACAGAAAGGTTAATTTGTATTGGGTCCATAGCCGAATCTCATATTTATTCCCACTCTATCATGTTTCTTGATAAAATACGCCAAATTTTTTAAGGCTTTTAACAATGAAAAAATATTTTGGTACCGATGGTATTCGCGGCAAAGTAGGGGAATGGCCTATTACGCCAGATTTCATGCTTAAACTCGGCTGGGCAATTGGAAGAGTGTTAAACAATGGTAAAAGCCACCGGGTAGTGATTGGCAAAGATACGCGTATTTCTGGCTATATGTTTGAATCGGTGTTAGAGGCCGGTTTATCAGCGGCCGGCGTGGATATTTTATTGCTAGGCCCCATGCCCACTCCTGCTATTGCGTATTTAACCCGCACGTTTCACGCGCAAGCCGGCATTGTGATCAGCGCTTCGCATAATCCTTATTATGATAATGGCATCAAATTCTTTTCGCCAGAAGGGAAAAAATTATCGGATGAAGTGGAGTTAGCCATTGAAGCGGAACTCGATAAACCCTTAGTAACGGTTCCTTCTAATCAGCTAGGCAAAGCGAAGCGGGTGGATGATGCAGGTGGTCGTTATATTGAGTATTGCAAAAATACTTTACGCCAAGGTTTGGATTTAAAAGGTTTAAAAATCGTTTTAGATTGCGCTAATGGTGCGACGTATCATGTGGCGCCGGCTGTGTTTCGCGAACTAGGTGCCGACGTTATTGAGTTGGGCGTTAAACCTAATGGTCTTAATATCAACGCCGATACCGGTTCCATGCACCCAGAAATATTGCAACAGGAAGTATTGGCACAACAAGCGCATGTGGGCATTGCCCTCGATGGCGATGGTGATCGTGTGTTGATGGTGGATGGGCATGGTGAATTAGTCGATGGCGATGAATTGATTTTTATTCTCGCTAAATTTTTAAAACCGCAAGGCGTGGTCGGTACCTTGATGTCGAATTTAGGGATGGAATTAGCGCTGAAAAAAAATCATATTGAATTTGTGCGTGTCAAGGTAGGCGATCGCTATGTGATCGAAGCGTTAGAGAAAAATGAATGGAGTTTGGGAGGTGAGTCATCCGGGCATATTATTTGTCGCAATGTCAGCACCACGGGGGATGGCATTATTTCTGCTTTACAAGTGTTGGCCGCTATTTTAGTCAGCGGTAAATCACTCTATGAATTAAAACACGGTATGCAAAAATTTCCCCAGCATATGATCAATGTGAAATTAAATTCTGCAGTTAAATTAGAAAATTATCCGGCTATTACTAGTGCAGTTGCAGCTGTCGAGAAACAGTTGGCACAAAAAGGTAGAGTGCTATTGCGTGCTTCGGGTACCGAGCCAGTGATTCGGGTGATGGTGGAAGGGATCGATCCAAATTTAGTGAAACAACTAGCAGAACGGCTGGCGCAGCAAGTCAGCGACATAGTAAGTTGTGAGTTGTGAGTTGTGAGTTGTCAGTTGTTGGTTGTTAGAATGTTACGCTTCGTCATTCCCGCGAAAGCGGGACAAATTCGCCAGGAGCGAATTTCGGGTCGCGCTTTAGCGCGCCGCGAAGCGGTAAAAACCAGGGATGGTTTTTAACAATCCAGACTCAAGCAGGAGCGGCCTGGATCCCGGATAATCACTGCGTGATTTCCGGGATGACGCAACCGCAAAATCGAAGAGGAAAATCAATGCGTAAAAAAATTGTCGCGGGCAATTGGAAAATGAATGGATTGGCTGAAACCGTGCAGGAATTAAGTAATGCGGTGGCCGATATTCAAGCAAGGTGTGAAATTGTTGTGTTTCCACCGTTTGTGTATTTATTAACGGTGATTGATATGTTGCGGAACACGCCCGTACGCGTAGGCGCGCAAAATTGTGCCACGGCTTTGCTAGGTGCTTATACGGGCGAAGTTTCTGCGCCCATGTTAAAAGATATCAGTTGTCGCTATGTTTTAGTGGGTCATTCTGAGCGGCGCAGTCTTTATGGTGAAACAGATGCCATCGTGGCAGAAAAATTTATGATGGTGCAACAAGTCGGTTTAACACCTATGTTATGCGTTGGAGAAACTCGCGCAGAGCGTGAAGCGGGTAAAACTTTTGCCGTGATTCAAGCGCAGTTAGATGCGGTATTGCAAACCGCGGGCGTGAGCGCTTTTGCACGTGCGGTTATCGCCTATGAGCCGGTATGGGCCATTGGCACGGGTTTAACAGCCACCCCCGAACAAGCCCAAGAAGTGCATGCCAAAATTCGCGAGCATATTGGTGCAATTGATGGTAAAATAGCCGATTCATTGCCGATTTTGTACGGCGGTAGCGTTAAGGCAGATAATGCAACGGCTTTGTTTACCATGCCGGACATTGACGGTGGTTTGGTAGGCGGTGCATCCTTGGATGCAGCGGCTTTTGCTAAAATTTGCCACGCAGCGTAATTTAGTTGTGGGTTGTGAGGGGTGAGTTGTGAGATCTCACAACTGACAACTGACAACTCACAACCAGGAAAAAAATGGAATCTATATTAATCTTTATACTAGTCATCGTTGCCATTGCAGTGATTGCTTTAGTTTTATTACAACACGGCAAAGGTGCCGATGTCGGTGCTGCCTTTGGTAGCGGTGCATCCAACACTATGTTTGGTAGCCAAGGCTCTACTTCGTTTTTGATGAAGTTAACCATTGGCTTGGCCGCCATATTTTTTATTATCTGTATTATTTTAACCAACATGGCAAGCCACGCTGCGCGTGATAGTGCAGTGATGATTCCAGCTTCGCCTGTACAATCTTCTTCAAATGTTCCCGCGCCAACAGCTCCTGACAACAGTAATGTGCCACAAGTACCTCAAAAATAGTTGTGAGTTGTGGGTTGTGAGTTGTGAGAAAAAGCGATGAAGCTTTACACAGATTTAACAGTGTGGATTGAAGGCCGTAAGTTAGTTAATGAAGTATATGCTGTAACAAAAACTTTTCCAAAAGATGAGTTATTTGGGTTAACAGCGCAAATAAGGCGCTGTGCTGTATCAATACCTTCTAATATTGCGGAAGGTTGTGGTCGAAAGTCAGACAACGAAACACGACAATTTTTATATATTAGTAGAGGTTCTTTGTATGAACTGGAAACGCAATTATTCATTGCACTAGATCAAAAATATTTAGAACAGGAAAAATTTACACAGTTGCATATGCAGCTAATTTATTGTAGAAAGTTGTTAAATGGGTTTATTAAATACTATGCTAATAATCAAGATGAATAATTTCTTTTGCTCACAACCCACAACTGACAACTCACAACTAAACATTGCCGACGTGGTGGAATTGGTAGACACGCTACTTTGAGGTGGTAGTGGGTAAAACCGTGCCAGTTCGAGTCTGGCCGCCGGCACCATTTAATTTTGTAATTGTAAACAGACCCTATTTAAAATACCACCAATTTACTCCTGGCATTTTTTAAGCAATGTCCTATAATTCCCTCAACAAACAAACTAATAATTGGAGAGAAAGCGATGATAACTGAAAATCAAAATACTTCAGGACAAGGTTCCGGTGCTGCAATACCAGACGAAGTAAAAGGTTGGAGTTGGGGGGCTTTTTTGTTAGGTTGGATTTGGGGTATTGGCAATAATACTTATCGCTCTTTTATAATGTTTATCCCTATCGTGGGAATTGTCATGTGGATTATGCTTGGCATTTATGGCCGGCAATGGGCCTGGCAAAATAAACGTTGGTCAAGCATTGAAGAATTTAATAAAGTGCAAAGGAAATGGTCTACAGTGGCTGTTGTCTGGGTGATTGTGGTTTTTCTTTTCGGTGTTATATCATCAGCTATGCATTAACTTAAAGGGGCCAGGTTGTAGGCACGAATAATTCCCGGTAAAGCGCTTAAATCCAACAAGCTTTTCTCATCCACCGACGTATCCATATCAATCAAATTGTAAGCCACATTCTCACGCGATTTATTTAACATGGTAATAATATTGTGCCCGGTGCGCGAGAGTAATTCGGAAATTTGCGCCACCATCCCCGGAATATTTTTATTGATTACCACTAAGCGAAAAGCCGCTCCGGGTGGTAAATGCACATCCGGAAAATTAGCAGAATGTTTGATATAGCCATATTCTAAAAAATCCCGCAAATGATTTACTAAAATATATGCCGAATTTTGTTCGGCTTCAGCAGTTGAAGCACCTAAATGTGGCAAACAAATCGCTGCAGGATGCTTTTGCAATTCAGGGGTTGGGAAGTCGGTAACATAGCAACGCAATTTTTTATTATTCAATGCACCGATAACCGCATCGAGATCAACAATTTCACCGCGCGAAAAATTTAATAAAATAGTCTCGGGCTTTAATAAAGCTAATTCTTCGGCTTTTAAAAAATGCCGGGTGTTTTCCAGCAGGGGAACATGTAGACTAATAAATTGTGAAGCCGTTAATAACTCGCTTAAATTTTCTACTTTGCGAATTTCAGACGAAAGGGCCAGCGCATTATGCAGCGTCATGCTAGGGTCAAAGCCGATGACTTTCATGCCCAAGGCTAAAGCGGCATTAGCCACTTTTACGCCAATTTGCCCTAAACCAATCACGCCTAAAGTTTTGCCGGCGAGTTCACTGCCACGAAATTGTTTCTTTTGTTGCTCCATGGCGGCATCAAATTGATCGGCCGGTGCCTTTAATTGCCGCACAAATTCTAAAGCCGGATATAGATTGCGCGTGGCTAACAACATGCCTGCCAACACTAATTCTTTCACCGCATTGGCATTGGCACCGGGGGTATAAAACACCGGTATGCCGAGTTCTGTTAATTTAGCGAGCGGAATATTATTCACGCCAACTCCAGCACGTCCCACTGCTTTCAATGTCGCTGGAAAATCGCGTGTGTGTAAATCAGAAGAGCGCACCATGATAGCGCTGGGCGTTGCAGCTTTAGCATCCAGCAAATATTTGTCAGCTGGAAATTGCACCAGACCTTGTGGATCGATAGTGTCGAGGGTTTGAATGATATGCATGGGAAAGTCCTTAGGAAAATATTAGAGAAATATTATCACATCTTAATAAAACCTTAATTGACTTCTTAAAAAAAGTTTGATAGGCTGTTCAACGTTATGTTAACCCAACGCGAACAACACGTTTTTTCGAGCAGCACGCCCTGTGCTGGGTTGGTTCGCGCCTGCATTTCTTCTGTCGTCATTATTATTTCTATTAGCCACCTGGATTAGTGGCCATCTCTCGTTTTGTAACACTAAGCCAGGCTTCCTGATAACTCAAAACAAAAACTACTAACTTAGGCAGTGGATTTCTATTTGCCTGGAAAAAATAAATATGACGAGGAGCTTTCCAAATGCAACACAAAAAAACTTTATTAACGCTGGCTTTGCTGGCAACTTTAGGAACGCTAAGTTTATTAAGCGGCTGTAAACAAAATAATCAGCACGACCCAAATACTTTAGTACGGGGTAACATGGCAGAACCTTCAACCCTGGATCCAGCACAAGTCGAAGATACGGCCAGTGCCGGCGTGTTATACGATTTATTTGAAGGCTTAACCGATTTTGATCAATCGGATAATGTCGTCCCCGGCATGGCTAAAAGTTGGGATGTTAGCCCCGATGGCCGCGTTTATACTTTTCACTTGCGAAATGATGCGAAATGGTCCAATGGTGCGCCTGTTACTGCCGGCGATTTTGTTTACGCTTGGAAACGCGCCTTAGATCCAAAAACGGCTTCGCCGTATGCGTTTTCACTGTTTCCCGTGTTAAATGCGCAAGCGGTGAATGCTGGAAAAATGCCAGCGAGTAGTTTGGGAGTAAAAGTGTTGAACGATAAAATGCTGCAAGTCACTTTAGAAAAACCCAATCCGTTTTTCTTGGCGATGTTAACCGATCGCAGCACGTATCCTTTGTACCAACCGGAAGTTGAAAAATATGGCAAAGCCTTTATGCAGCCGGGAAATTATGTGACCAATGGTGCTTATATGTTGAAAGAATGGGTGCCTAATGGTTATGTGTTATTGACTAAAAATCCATATTATTATGATGCGCAAGACGTCAAAATCCCTAATGTAAAATTGCTGCCGATCACCGATGCGAGCTCAGAGTTAGATCAATATAAAGCCGGTAATTTAGATGTGACTTATGCAGTGCCCGTTGATCAATATAAAAATCTGCAACAAGCTTATCCAGATCAATTGCACACGGTACAAGCGACCGGCGTTTATTATTATGATTTTAACTTGAATAAGCCGCCCTTTAAAGGCAATTTAAAATTGCGCCAAGCTTTATCGATGGCAGTGGATCGCGATACTTTAACGAATGAAGTGCTGGTGCAACATAATCCGCCTTTGTATTCGCTGTTTCCCTTGAGTTTAGAAAATGGAGTTTATGATCAATTCAAACCTTATAGTTGGGAAAAATTAGCGTATGCAGATCGCGTAAAGCAAGCGCAAACTTTATTAGCTCAAGCGGGTTATTCAAGTACTCATCCCTTAGTATTTTCTATAAGTTATGACACTAATGACTTAAATAAAAAAGTTGCCATGGCAGTGGTGAGTATGTGGCAACGAGCGTTTGGCAATGCAGTACAAGTGCAATTAATAAATGAAGAATGGAGTGTACTGATCCAAGATCGAAATAATGGTAATTATCAAATGGCAAGTAATGAGTGGTTAGCAGATTATAATAATGCCGATAATTTTACTTTGTTATTGCAATGTAATAATCCACAAAATGTTAGTTATTATTGTAATCCAGGCTATGATAAATTAGTCGAAGCAGCCAGTGATACTAAAACACCAGCTGAGCGTTTGAAGTTGGTTGAACAATCACAAAGCTTGGCTTTGAATGATTATCCGGTAGTACCAGTATTTCAATTTACTTATGCGCGTTTAGTCAAGCCCTATGTGAATGGCTATGATCCAACTAATAATCATTTGGATCAAATCCATGATAAGTGGTTTTATTTTAGCAATTAAAAAATATACCCCTGTAGATACCGTCTTGAATGTCAAACTATTTTGAAAATTTTGGCATAGCAAGGTCGGGGTTAAAAGGTTGGTTAGATTTTAACACACCATAGATGATGACAAGAAGCTTGCGCATAGCGGCTCCGACGATAGTCATTTTGGTTTTAAGTTTAGCGGTAAGGCGTTCAGCGAGTGCTTTAAAAACGGTATTAAAGCGAAGAGCGACGATAGCGGGGAAATAGAGAGCTCTGCGTAAATTAGCGTGGCCTATTTTGGAGAGTGGGGTCTTACCTTTAAGCGAAGTACCGGAGGATTTTTGTTGAGGATTAAGGCCGGCAAAAGCGACAACTTGATTCACGTGCGTAAAGTTCTCTACAGCGGGTAAGAAGGCTAACACAGTTGCAACGGTAGCAGGTCCCACGCCTTTGATAGAACGCAACAATGTAGATTTTTGTTTTAAATCGGGATGGCTATTAATGTGGTCATGGATTTGTTGTTGGATGGATTGGATTTGCTTTTCAAGGGTTTTAATAACGGTTTTAATAGAGGCTTTTACTTTAATAGGTGAATTTGTTAAGCGGTTTTTTTCTTGAGTTTGCAAGTCGATTAAGACATTTAAGCGCTGAACCAGGGCTTGTAAATCAGCGATGTGAGCAGGCGGAGGAGTCCATGGACGAGGCTGCATTGCTAAACAGAAGTGAGCAATTGTTTTAGCATCGAGTTTGTCGGTTTTATTATGAAGCAAGGCGCTGTTAGAAAAGGCCTTGATTTGAGCAGGATTAACGACGCTGACGGTAAATTTAGCATTGAACAGATAAGTAGCTAACGCTTGGCCGTAACGATTGGTGGCTTCCATACAGGCATGCAAGGACGTTGTTATTGCATGTTTAGTAAGCCATTCTGATAAGGCTTTAAACCCGGTATTATTATTATCAAATACTTTGGTTTTATATTTGTTATTGATAAAAAGAGCGACATCAAATTTAGCTTTGGCAATATCAATACCGAGGATGTAATGAGTTGTCATAAAAAGGTCCTTAAAATTTGTTAAAATGTAAACGGGTGGTTTTTGTTCTAGGTCAACCTTGTGAATACAAGCTCATCGCGATGCGAGGCTTAAGATACCGTACGACCTGAGCGAACAAAAATGAAAAAGAGAAGGGGCTTAATCTACACCACGAGATCGTGAGTCTCTAGGTCGGCTACAAGCTCCCTTCTCCTACCCACTTATGAATTTAGCTCATTTTGCGGGTATTGATAAGATACAAGGTCGGCTCTCGTAAGCCGATCTACAATTTTTTTTGCAGCCATTTTTTCCATCCTGGAAAAAATCTTTTGCTTTCACCTAGTCTTATCAAATTTTGTGCAATCCGATAAAATGACCACCATTAGATACACAATCTAATCAAGCAAAACTAATAAAAGCATCTATACTAATTCTAATAAAACCAGATTTGGTAATATGAAGGAGTCAATTCATGTCTGATCTCAACAGCGCCGGTTTGCGTTTTCGTACCGCAGTTAAAACAGAACAACCCTTACAAATAATGGGAACCATCAACGCTTACACCGCTTTGATGGCAGAGCGGGTAGGGTACCGCGCCATTTATTTATCGGGCGGGGGAGTCGCAGGTGCTTCCTATGGCTTACCCGATTTAGGAATGACCAGCCTTGATAATGTGTTGGAAGATGTGCGCCGCATTACCAGCGCCACTGATTTGCCATTATTAGTGGATATCGATACCGGTTGGGGCGGGGCGTTCAACATTGCGCGCACGGTTAAACAAATGATTAAAGCCGGCGTGGGGGCGGTACATATTGAAGATCAAGTGCAAGCTAAACGCTGTGGGCATCGACCTGGTAAAGCACTCGTCAGTAAAGAAGAAATGAGCGATCGCATCAAGGCGGCCGTCGATGCGCGTACTGATCCGAATTTTGTAATCATGGCGCGCACCGATGCGGTAGCAGGCGAAGGTGTTGATGCCGGGATTGAACGAGCGCAAGCTTACGTCGCAGCCGGTGCAGATATGATTTTTGCTGAAGCATTGTTAGAGCTTGATGATTTCAAACGTTTTGTGAAAGCCGTTAACGTACCTATTCTCGCCAATATCACTGAATTTGGTAAAACACCTTTATACAGCGTTGAAGAATTAAAAAATGTCGGTGTGCAAATAGTGCTGTATCCACTGAGTGCTTTCCGCGCCATGAATGCCGCCGCATTAAAAGTGTATAAAGCGATTCGTGAACAAGGCACACAAAAAGATGTTATTGGAATTATGCAAGATCGCGAAACACTCTACGATTTCTTACGCTATCATGCGTATGAAGATAAATTAGATCAATTGTTTAAAGAAGGAAAGGAGTAAAAGAAATGGCTACGCAAAAAACTGGTGGTTTAGCAGGTGTTTCAGCCGGCGAAACAGGTATTTCAACTGTTGGTAAAGAAGGCAAAGGTTTAACCTACCGAGGCTATGATATTCATGATTTAGCAAAACACGCGAGCTTCGAAGAAATCGCGTATTTAATGCTGTATGAAAAATTGCCCAATCAAAAAGAACTCAATGATTATAAAAAATTATTGCATGGACAACGTGAACTGCCAGCCGCTTTACGACTCGTATTAGAACAAATTCCCGCCAAAGCGCATCCCATGGATGTATTACGCACCGGTTGTTCTTTCTTAGGTAATATCGAACCGGAAGCCAGCGCACATGATGTTAACAGCGCCCGCGTGGTGACGAATCGCTTGCTCGCGACTTTCCCGGGTATGCTTACCTATTGGTATCATTTCAGTCGCGATGGTAAACGTATTAACACGCAAAGCGATGAAGAAGATATTGCCAGCCATTTTTTATATTTATTGCACGGTAAAAAAGCCGATAAATTGCATCATGATACGATGAATGTATCCTTGATTTTATATACTGAACATGAATTCAATGCTTCAACTTTTGCAGCACGCGTAACAACCGGAACACTTTCCGATATTTACTCTGCGATGACAGCCGGCATTGGTACTTTGCGCGGACCTTTGCACGGTGGTGCTAATGAAGCGGCGATGGCGGTGATTGAAAAATATTCGACACCGGATGCGGCTGAAAAAGGCTTGCACGACATGTTTGCGCAAAAACAATTGGTGATGGGTTTTGGTCATCGCGTCTATTCAATTTCCGACCCGCGCTCTGACGTTATTAAACAATGGGCGAAAAAAGTTTGCGATGCTGCTGGCGATAAAGTGATGTATCCGGTCGCCGAACGGATTGAAAAAATCATGTGGGATGAAAAACATTTATTCCCCAATTTAGATTTTTACAGTGCACTTTCGTATCACTTTTCGGGTGTGCCAACCGATATGTTCACGCCGATTTTTGTGTTTGCCCGCACCGCCGGTTGGGCAGCGCATATCATTGAGCAGCGCAATCACAACAAATTAATTCGACCCTCGGCGGATTATACGGGGCCAGAGCCGCGGGCGTTTGTGGCAATAGAGAAAAGGTAATAGCATTATTTGTTGTATCTGATTGTTATTGTAAATAATAACTACGGAGCACG